>CAZWHY010000128.1:0-1721 GCA_964633725.1 Uncultured Candidatus Berkiella sp. | reverse complement strand
ACTAGATACACTCATTTTTCGGAAGAAGTGTCTCACTTTCATTGACATATACCGAATGCGTTCAAAAGAGCTTGCTAAAAAAATAGGTATAACAGAGCAAAATATTTCCATACTTAAAAGTGGCAAGGCGAGGGCGATTCGATTTTCAACACTTGAAGCCATTTGTGAACATTTGGATTGTCAGCCTGACGACATACTGAGATTTGAGATAGCAGATAAAAAAGAATCTGAGTAGAAAAATATTTTCTTTTGGGTAAAGGTTAATATTGCTCTTGTCGAAATGCAACTGAAGTGAGAGTGTAATCTGGCAGATGAAACTAGTATGATCATTTTGACTTTAACTGCTACTAGAGTAGTTACCATAATATATCTAGTTAATCACCCGAGTTTACGACAAAGCCATAAGTTGTTATATTATATTTTAATAAATGAAAAATTTAATATAGTCGAGGTTAATATGGGTGTTCCTATAAAAATGTTAAGTTTCGCAGGCAGCGCCCGAGAAAGTTCAATCAACAAAAAACTGGCTCGCTTAGGCGCTAAGATCGCTAATGCCGCTGGCGTTGAAACAAAATTTGTTGATTTACGTGACTATAGTTTGCCAATATATGAAGGCGACTATGAAGAAAATAATCCTTATCCTGAAAAGGCTCAAAAGTTAAAGCAACTCTTTCAAGATAGCCATGGTTTTTTAATTGCATCTCCAGAATACAATAGCTCTATTTCAGCACTACTAAAAAATACGATTGACTGGCTGAGTCGCTCATCTGACGGAGGCACTGATTTGTCTGCATTTTCTGGAAAGGTAGTTGCCCTCGTAAGTGCTTCTCCTGGGCAGCTTGGTGGACTAAGAGGTTTAAACCATATACGTTCAATTATGTCAAATATTGGCTGCTTTGTATTACCAAGTCAACTTGCTGTGGCTCAGGGTTTTAGCATTTTTGATGAGCAAGGTACGCTGAATAAGGAGCTCGTTGCTAATCAATTCAATAGTATCATACAGTCACTTATAGAAACCACAAAGCGATTTAACGTTGATTTAGACCAATACTGTAATAAGATTTAAACAGACGACAGCTCTAAACAAAATGGAATTGGTGGCAAATGATAATGATTAAAGTACAGGCGGCATGTTTATTAATTGGTCGGAGCATTTTAGGATTATATTTCTTGGTGCCAGGCATTATGAAATTTATATCCTGGGATATGCATGTAGCATTGATGGAAAGGCATAATATGATACTAGTACCCTATTTACTGGGGCTGGCTGCGATTACTGAAATAGCATTAGGAGCAATGCTACTTATCAACTATAAAATATTTTATGGTGCACTATTGTTGGTTGGTCTTGTAGTGTTAGTTAATTTTAACCTGCATGATTTTTGGAATTATACCGGAGCTGAGGGTGCGCATGAGCTGCAAAACTTTATTAAAAACACTGGCATTGCTGGCGGATTGCTGGTTCTGGCAGCACAAAAAAACATTAATGTGTAACAAGTTTCATGTTCGTTGAAAAACTCTGAAGTTATTATATTGCGAACTTTCAGCAAACAATTATTTACTAAAATCTTTAAGATAATACGTTTTCCTTTAATTTTCCATCATTTGGTTGCATAGTATGGAGCAACTATGCAATGCGACAAGTCTCAGATTTAACTAAACAAACGTAAGCGGTCATTTTGCCCCATCTAGCCTAAGCTGACTTCTCTCGTCATACTTCA
>CAZWHY010000127.1:0-1973 GCA_964633725.1 Uncultured Candidatus Berkiella sp. | reverse complement strand
CTGCATGGTCTACAATTCTTACAAAAATGGCTACCAAACAAGATTTATACTTATATGTTACCGAAAGTAACCCTCCAACAAGTGGGGCGCCAGCAAAAATTGGCCATTTAGGTAATTGGTAAAAAACCAGTAAGGGGCATCAATAATAAAGAGGTGAGTGTAAAAGAGGATTGCTAGATTATTGGCACTATTTTCAGCTCAAGCGGGAGATATCACTGTGGGGTTTCGTATAAGTGGGACGATTGTTGCGGGCAGTAATCGTATCTCGTACATAATTAGTCCCGCTAATGCTAGATCACAATAAGAAAATTTTTTTAAAGTTCAGGGGAGTTTTTCGTATGTTTAAAAGTGTAATGTTATTTTTCCAGGTTATGTTCTTGTTTTCACTCAGCGCTACTGCCTATGCTGCAAATGGCACTGTTCGTATAACGGGAATAATTCCTGATTATATGCCGGATCAAATTCGTATTAAAGTTGATGCTGATATTGGAACGTGTGCTACGGGGAGCTGATTGGACCGATTTGGTAGAGGCGCAGATGAAAACACAAAGAGAGAAAATAATAAGCTTACTTATTCCACACTATTGGCGGCCATGTTAGCCGGTACAACAGTCAATCTCTATTTGAATGACTCTAATTGTCAGATTGATAATATTCAAGTAATAAACTAATGACAAAACTTGGATTTCTGTTTTCAAATTAATTTGAACGATTGGGTGTGAATATGAAAAGTATTTATTTTTATTTTGTTGTTGTTTTATTAGGCGTAACTTTAAGTTTTTCGGCGAATGCGGTTGAAACTAAAAGTGGTGTCATTAGAAGTGTGGAAGTATTTGGTGAAGGGAATTATGCTTTTCGCATAAGGTTTCGGGGTGATAAAGTCATGTGTACTTTAAATGAAACGTGGGCTTATGTTGAGTCAACTGATTCAAATTATAAAACCAAGGTGTCCACTTTACTTACAGCTTTTTCTATTGGAGCATCTGTTAGAGTGAGCACAGAAGCTACTGCCAGGAACCATTGTCATTTACGTGATATTTTGAGCGTGTCAAAATAATGAAAATTATTTATTACTTTGTACTACTTGTTGTCAGCATTGCTGCCTATTAGGTTCGTATTGTAGTGGCATACTAAATTTGGCCACCGAATTAAAGGTGATATTATATATGGTTGGCGTGAATTTTGTCGGGTTTGTTTTTATTACTTTGCATGGCTGTCCTGTTAGCACTCCATGCTTTCACGTCTACAGTAAAACAAAAAATATGAAAGCCGGGGTTTGCCGCCAAAAAATACTACACAACCAACCAAATCAAAGAAGGGATCATTTTTGTGAATTGCCAAAAACTATTATTTATATTTATAATTAATATTTTCTTAATTGGTGGCGTAAGTGCTGCGCAAACTAGTTACGGTACAATAACTCAAATCAAGGCATTTGGCTCACAGGCTTATATATATGTAGTTGGTGTAAATGATGCTTATAGCTGTGGCAGTTCTGACAGGGTTCGTTTGTATTGGAATAATGCTAATGCTGATAGATTCATGTCAATAATACTGGCTGCTCAAATGGCAAATAAACAAGTATCATTTGAAGGTAACTGCGTCAGTGGCCTCCTCGCAATTTCTGCTATCTACGTGAAAAGCTAGCCAATATATTCGAATAAAAATGTGGCCAGAAAACAATCATTAGATCAATGGGGTCAGACTCGATTGATATATGATTAGAGGCGTAATATATTGCCTGTACTACTAAATCTGGAAGCAGCAAAATGGCACGTTTACCCCGATTCGTATTACCCGGCCAGCCACAACATGTTATTTTGCGGGGCAACAATCGCACCGAAATTTTTTGCACTGATGCCGACTACCAGTTTTATCTTGAAAAGCTCCAGCTAGCCTGCAAAGCCCACGATTGTGATATTCATGCCTATGTGCTGATGACCAACCACGTACATTTACTGATTACCCCGCAT
>CAZWHY010000126.1:0-1990 GCA_964633725.1 Uncultured Candidatus Berkiella sp. | reverse complement strand
CTAGTAGAACTTTTCCAAGCTATCACAAGCTGCCTAACCGCCACCAATGTCGTGGGCTCAAGCATCGAGAAACTTGGCCGCTCATTAGCAAGGCTCGATCTTTGCGCAAAACCAAGCTAATTTAACAAATAAAACCAGCTGAGGAACTCATAATAGGTAGGTAAATACCTTCTCCTGTGCGAGGGTGTTTGTGTGGTTTTTTTATTTACATAGATTGGGGTAGCTTAGATCTAACCTCATCCGCCCTATCGGGCACCTTCTCCTGACCTCAGGAGAAGGAAAGTGCTACGTTGATATTTCAGTAGGCAAACCAATTTATCCCATATTCTGAATAATCGCATCACCAAAATCAGAACAATTCACTCTATTTGCATTGTCCATTAATCTGGCTAATCTAAAATTCATAAAATTTGCGATTTATATTGCCACATATTTTATACCTGGCCCCTTACCAATTCTCTTTAATTTTTTGGCATTAATCAACCGGCTAAGTTTACGGAGAGCTGTGTTGCGTGAGACTGACAAGTAGTTAGAGAGTTGTTGAGCCGAGATGCTTTTTTGTAACCTCGCAAAAATAATAATTACTTCATCTTCATTAGCATATTCCAATATGTCGGGCTCAAATCTAAAAATAAGTTTAACAAAATCGCCTTCTTCATGATAAACAGGTTTTAGAATCTTAGCTTTTTTACAACTATCATAAATCAATCGTATGCCTGTTCCTCTAGTTTCAATCAAATTTATCTGATATGCAAGCCGTACTAATATAGGATTACGAAGGTATGTTGTACCATCACCAAGACTATTTATGTCAACCAGTCCTGGAAAGCAGCCAGGGCTAAAAATTTCAACCCTATTATCATAAACAGCAATTTTTACTGCACCAGGAATATTATATTTACGATGTAAAAGTGCATTAAGAATTGCTTCACGCAATGCTTCGACAGGTATTAAAAACTGTTGTTTGAGCTTGACGCCTTGTAGAGCATAGTGCGTTGACAGCCATCGACTAATAAGCTTCAGACTCATCAATGCTTGATGTTCAATAGGGCCACTAATATCTTCGGTTTGTAGAATTTCTCTGCCTTGTGTGCCTTGAAATTGTGTGCATCTTATCATCGCCTCAGGGATATGCTCATCTGGGTTTTTGGAAAACATTAAAGTACCTGCAATAGTTGGCTGATACTCTTCTTTATTCGCAGATTTTGCAGTAATTATTCGATCTGACAGCAAACGTTTATTCGTTATCTTTCTACCCAGAAAGTTTTGTAGTAGCTCCTTTGAGAGAGCATCAGTATTTATATGAACAGGTTCTTCATCAAAGCTTATACGTTGAGCTTCTCTTGTTAGATCTTCTATATATTCCTGGGTTGCTTTTCTTGTTGATGAGCCAACACGAATATAAGTACCATTACTAATTCCTTTGCTTTTTAGGAAATAAGGTTTTCTTGGACTGGCTGGAATTTCAATAATGAGTATCGATTTTTCACCAAAATTTTGTTCATAAATTTGTGCGATCAGGCTTGGTGTGGTTGAGTCATACAGGCTATTAGGGAAATCATCATAGATTTTAATACGATCATCATCCATTACGCCTAGAATCTTATGTGTTTCATCATCAACTCCAATAACGATTTTTCCACCTGCAGCATTTGCAAAGGCTATGCAGGTCTTAATCAGTGCATCAAACTTAGGAACTACTAATTTGAACTCGATTAGCTTTGATTCACGTTCAGGGAAGATTGCATCACTCATGCTCATATCTGTATATTTTGTGAAATTGTTCATAGTTAAGAGTATCTCACCAATCTCACCAAACTTCAACCTATCTCACCAATCTCACCAACCCCCCTCCTATCTCACCAATCTCACCAACCCCCCTCCTATCTCACCAACCTCACCATTTTAATGAGAGGTAAGGACTCAAGCACCGAGGAGAACCTTGGCCGCTCATTAGCAGCGCTCAAGCTTTGAGCAAAACCAAGCTAAT
>CAZWHY010000125.1:0-2041 GCA_964633725.1 Uncultured Candidatus Berkiella sp. | reverse complement strand
TTTAGCAGAAAAACCTTTTAGAATTGGGATAAATTATGAGACGATCCGTCCAGAGGACTCTGAAAAAATTATCCAGCATGTCATTAAAAAAGAAGTGGATGCTCTTCGTGAAAATAAGCGGCATTTGAAAAAATAAATTGAGTTGACATGTTTATATACTTTGATAGCTAGATTAATACCTTTAGTCTTGTCTTCACTCATATGTGTATGAATCAAACATCAACTTGTGGTACACTCCTAACTTCCGAAAAGTGCGGAAATGAAAATAACCGTGTCCCATAAATCTTGATGTTTGGTTGTGTATAGTGTCTGTAATTACTGCCCATTTTAATAAAATTAATAAAAGTGTTTTCACCAATTTAACCGCTGTTATGTTCATTTATGCGGGTTATTTAATGTCAAATTCAGCATATGCTAATATATTCCACAATATTGGATTTTTTGCATTATCCGGTGCTCTAACAAATTCTATTGCTATTTATATGCTGTTTGAAAAAATCCCTTTCATTTATGGTTCAGGCGTAATTCCAAATCAATTTCAAAGTTTCAAAAAAGGCTTAAAGCGTTTGGTTATGGAAGAATTTTTCGGTGACCCTGAGCAATCGCCTGTATTCGCCATCTCACAAGATGCGATTAAGCAGTTTAGTCAAAAAATTGATTACGACAAAATCTTCCAAGCACTTGTTGCTGAAATTCGAAACTCGCCATTGGGCGCAATGCTCAATATGATGGGTGGCAATCAGGCATTGGAAAAGTTCCAGCCAGTTTTAAGAGAAAAAATTCAAACTGCAGTGAATAGCTTAATAGATGATGTGAAAAATGATAAAGCATCTGATGGCGTGAAACAAAAAATATCAGGGCACTTTAATGCAAGCATTGAATTGATGATAGATAAGCGTTTGGATGCTCTGACACCTAATATGGTGAAAGACATCATTCAAAAAATGATCCGCGCGCATTTAGGCTGGCTGGTTGTGTGGGGTGGCGTGATTGGTGGTCTAATTGGTTTAATCAAATGTTTGGTTGCAGGTGTGTAAGATGAAACCATGTAATATGACAGAGCTGTTAGATAAAAATCGCAAAACAAAGCCGTATCAATCTTTTAATGAGTATATGGATTTTTTAAAAGATATGCTCAATATGCTATCAAAATATTGGACAGCGACTGGGCGTTATCATCCTTACCTTAAAGATATTCAGGTGGGCTTGGAGCATGCCGATCCTTTTATTATGCACAAAGCATCTATTGCGGCATCCATGTTGATAGAGGATCGGAAAATCTATCATTAAGAATTATTATAGCGAATAATTATAAAAAAAGTGAGGCATCATGGCTTTAATCCAAAATTCTGATTTCCCTAATTTTTTTGAAGTATCACACCCCCTGATTTCTAGCAAGCTTGCTTTATTAAGAAATACGCAAACTGAGTATAAGCTTTTTAGAGAGCTGGTTCATGAAATCACATTATTAATTGCTTATGAAGCCACCCACAATTTAAAAACACACCCGCAAGATGTTCAAACGCCTATGGAACGGTCAACAGAAAAAGTGTTAGATGGTCCGGCACCTGTTATTTTGCCGATATTAAGAGCTGGTATTGGTATGGTTGAAGCCATGTTATCGTTAATGCCTTCTGCCAAAGTTGGGCATATAGGTTTATTTAGAAATGAAGAAACATTAGAGCCGGAAGCATATTATTTTAAAATACCCAAGACCAGTCCTGAAAGACCATTTTATGTTTTAGATCCCATGATGGCAACGGGAGGCTCTGCTATTCGTGCGGTAGAAACCTTAAAGCAAAATAACGTAAAAGATATCACCATGTTATGTTTACTGGCGGTACCTGAGGGGTTAGAAAAATTTTTCAAACATCATCCAGAAGTGGCAGTATATTCTGCTAGCTTAGACAGAGGATTAGATGATAAAGGTTTTATCAGACCTGGTTTAGGGGATGCAGGCGATAGAATGTTTGGGACGTTTTAATATTAAGGAATGGGCATGTAATAACTTACCGTTTTATCATCTCATTAAGCAAGCCAT
>CAZWHY010000124.1:0-2077 GCA_964633725.1 Uncultured Candidatus Berkiella sp. | reverse complement strand
TGCAAACGACGCATCAAACCGCTCATTTCCGTTAACAGTTTCGTACCAGATTGTTGAAATGACATAATGGCAGGCTACGAATAGGGTTTATGTGATATTTTAGGAAAAAATGCCTAAAATGTCCGTCATTATCAACTTATCAGGGCAAACTTGCTTACTTTGACGTGATTACCGAGTCTTTATGCCTGATTCTTCCATTGATACTGCGGGTAAAGCGGGCAATCGTGCTTGATACTAATAAGTTAGCTGTAAAGGGAAATAAATGAAACTTACTGAAGCAAAAGAATGGCTACCATTTTTGCAAGAGGCACCAGATGGTATAAGAGAATACCTAATAGGAACATTTTGGATCCTAATATTTTTATTATTAGTCTGGGCTATTCTTAAATTATTATTTAATAAAGATTTTAAAAAACTTTATAAGGTTTTAGGTAGTAGTGCAAAAGTAGCAGGTGAAGTATCAAAGAACGCTGCAAAAAGCGCTGTAAATAATCTTGAACTACCTGAGCCATATCCAAAGCTTACAAGGTTTTTTGCAATAATTTTCATGTTAAATAATTATGCTGTATTCTTTATTTTCACGTCATTCTTTCTTGTGCTTTCTATTTTGTTTGTAACATCTGATATTCCAGGGTTTTTCCAAAGAATGGGCGGCATGTTATTTTTAGTTGTTCTTGGTTATTTTGCCTGGTTCCTCTTTGCTCAAGCAGAGCAAGACAGAGTAAAACTTTTCAAGAAAAAAGATAAAGATGATGATGAAAACAGCTAACAAGGCCGTTCAACTCGGACATGCCTCCGCGGTGTTTCTTTTGTGCTATTTAAGCACAAAAGAAACACCGCGGAGGCGTGCCGGTTAACGGCGACGTTAGGGCAATATCGCCCATTATCGAGGAGAAGTAAAATGAGAGAAACGAGCGCCTATGGTGCCATTTATACAGGAATAAGGGATTTGAATTTTTGTGGTGCTAATTTTAATCCAGATGTAAGTTCACTAGCATGGGAACTATTGATTTCAAAGCAATATGGCGGAATAATAATATTGCCTTCAAATAATGAAAAAGGGTTTGAAATAGTTAAGTATTCATCTTCTGTATCTGATATTAAGGATGATGGTATAACAGTGGATGATTTGTGGAGTTGTACAAAAGAGCATTATGGGTTAACGGCGGCGACAGGAATTATTGGGGCTGCCAGCATTCCTATTAAAAAGATGAAATTAGGTCATAAAGTTCATGGTTCTGCAAGTGAGTATACAAATCTGACTAGTCACTATGGCCACAAATTTTTTCCACGAGCAAGGTTACGCTCTGGCTCTGCAAGTGCAAGAGTTGCTAAAAGTACATTTGGAACTATTCGAGTATTCGGAATAATAGGCCGTGCATTGCCTTTTTCTGCAATTGGATTAGCTGTATTTGATGTCATAAGCATTGGCCAATGTGTATATAAAAAGCAGTGAGGATTAAAGGGTGACAGATGAGAAAATAACAAAAGAGGTAGTAATTAAGTACGTTATTTCTGCTTTTATTGATGGTATAGGATGCCTTAATGAAGATGAGATGCTATCTGTAAACGAAAATACAGATATAATAAAGGATTTTAAAATGGATAGTGACGATGCCTCATTTATGATAATGGATTTGGAGAAGCATTTCTCAGTGAATGCTAGTTATGAAGAGTGGCGTCAAGTATCTTCAATTCGAGAAACGGCTGATTTAATACTTAAGCATCTGAGTGAAAAGCCCTAATCGGGTAACCGGGGGTCTCTAACCCCCAGTCCCCACAACACCCTGCATGCGGGTCCGCACAGGGCGTTTCACTTAGAATGGTGAAGCTTGATCCATCCATCACGTAGCGCATAAAGTCCCTGTGATTTCAGGTAAGCATTCGATAATGCTTGCTGAATTCCCGGGGTTTTAGCACTACGCCATGGGCCTTTGCTGGTAATGCCACACGCAACTGCCGATCGAACATGAACACCTAGTCTCATCAAGCTTCTTACTTTGGTGCGTGGCTCGCCTAAAAGCGCCTACTGTTGGTTCGCCACTGTCGCCAATAGGCCATTCGCACTCTGCGTCGA
>CAZWHY010000123.1:0-2185 GCA_964633725.1 Uncultured Candidatus Berkiella sp. | reverse complement strand
CTCCGATAGGATTTATGCTGGCAATGAATATTTTTTATATTTCTATGGTTTACAAACGTTTAAAGTAAACTTTGAACTGGAACGAATTACCCAACGCATAATAGAAAATGCACAATACCAAACCGTCCTCTCCCAGAATTGGGCGAGGAATTGATTTGCGATGCTCATCAAAGATAATGGCCTATCCCAAAATCATTACACTGCCAATTATTAAAATGGATAAATGATTCTGTATTATCTTCCTATCCAAACATATTCATTAATTCTCTGATGAACGAAGTGAATCAATTCCTCGCCTAATTCTGGGAGAGGACGGCCGCAGGCCTGGTGAGGGTTAGGAATGGGCATATAATAACTTACCGCTTTATCATCTCATTAAGCAAGCCATCTTTAAATGAACCTCAATCGAAAAAACGCTCACATAGCCCTGCTATGCTCGCATTTTGCCTCAATCGTTCCATCTAAATATGCCAGCTTACTGAGCGCTAAATCAGGAAGTTATTACATGCCCATTCCTTAAAGAGCGTATTAGAAAAAGTACGAATAATGTTAAGCGTACAATCTGCAAATCCGGACACTACTGCCTGACATCAGGAGAAGAACCGTTGCACTAACAATGTAGGCGTGGTTTTAGGGGCTAGTTTTTTGTATTAGTATTTTTAGATAGTTCTTATATTTTGACTTTAAAGCCACACACACTTACTATGCAGCCAAGCTATATTGGCTGGTGTTAATCATAAAGATAACACAGTATGGTGAGTATGAATAAATCGTTACATCAATTCAATTGCACATGCCATACCTGTCTCTTAGCTTTAGATTAATAAAGAATTTTCAAAATACATAGAGCAACGCAATGAAAAAAATATTTCCCATCCTATTGGTTATGGTACTGACAGTATTAAGCTATCCAGCATGGTCCAATGAAGAGACAACTAACGCAATTAAAATAAAGTACGATTATAATTCTCAAGATATGTTTGATAACTCATCCGCTAAAATCTCATCAATCATAAAGTCAAAAACAAAGGATATAAGCTCTCAATTCCATTCTTTATATCGGCGTGATCAAGCATCAATTGAATTTCTTGAAGATGGCTATTCCTTCATTTTTTCAACAGCGGTGGATACCCGTATTCTCTTTGGCAGGAATAAGTTTCAAAGTGCTTCTTTTCATTTGGTTGATACAATAACCTGGCTTCCGTGGATCAAGATACAATTGCAAGTAAATCAAATGTTTGATGCTCTGAGCTCTAATCCCAACCTCACCCTTAAAACAAAGAACGGTCGAACTATTTATGATCCAGTCAAGTTCGAAAACTTACAGCAATTAATTTCATTAAGATGGCATTCAAATAGTTTTAGCACACAGATAGCTGTAGAGCGTTCGACATTACCAAAATCAGTACTGCCAAGAGATGAGGATTTGTATAGGGCAACAATATATGTCACCTCAAAGATTAACCCTATCTATATTAAGAAAAAATCATGACAGAAATAACGGAAGAAAAAGCAATAGAGGTTTACAATAAGCATCATTTAGAAGCCGAAAATTACCTAGCCCAATATGGGGATGACGGGATTTCTAGAAATATTGGTGTAACACAGTCATATAATCATATGTCAGAACAAGCCCCATTGTTTATGTGGTTTCATGCGGCTACAACGGGCTCTTTTCAAGTCGGTGAAGCATTACAATTAACACAAAATTCCTTGGTTCAGAGTTGTCATTCAACTCAGACAATGTTTGAAGGCCTTTCTTGGGGCAATCAAGCCATTCATAATAATATGTTTGCATTATTTCATACATACCAGGAGTTGGGACTTGAAGGACTGGCATTCCTAGTGCCTCAAGTTGAGCCTGGCGTGCAACCTTTACTTTCTCCTGAGGGACTCAAAGGGTTTGCTATATATGATGGGCTGGTGAATGCAAGTGAGCAGATTGCTGAAAATCTTTCAGCTGAATCTGAAGGCGCTTTTATTAGCCCTAACGATCCCACTGTTTTAGCGCAACTATATTCTGATCCGGTAAACTTTGATGCGAGCAAAGAAAGTTCTATTTTTGTAACGTCACATGAACAAGAATATGTTTCGCCAATGTATAATATGACATTTTTTCCTAATGGCCCTACTGTTGGTGAGGTCATGGATGATAAAGGGTTCATAAACTCATTAGCAAATAAGT
>CAZWHY010000122.1:0-2213 GCA_964633725.1 Uncultured Candidatus Berkiella sp. | reverse complement strand
TCCCCCATTTCAAATCTGGATGGGTGAGCTTGCAATAATTTTAAGACGCTGCGTGTCAATCCAATGTCGCCTTTAGCAAATACTTTAAAGTCTTCTAGGGGTAGCATTTCTGCTTTTGCAATCAAGTTGGATATTTCAGGTGCTATATGCTCAGCACCCGCATTTTGCAATATACCAAAGTCAAATTGGAAAAATAAGTCTGCGTGGCCGTGGGCTTTTGTGTACTTTCGTGTTAAGGCAATTAAACCATGTAAGTAAAATTCATCATTAGCGCTAAGAGCAATGATATCTTCTGGCTCTAAATGCTTTAGCCACGCCTCACTGCAAAGCAGTTTAGTTTTAAATTGAGCGAACGCGTCTAATGTACTTTTATCTTGCAGTGCCCTTTCGTTTGTTTCTATACCCGTCATTTTTTCTATGATTTGTTTTAGCTGTTCAGGCGAGATATTTTGAGCTATATCATGGACATCTTGCTTTGCCGATTCTGTATGTGTAAAAATCAGGTCGCACAATATATACAAGGATGAACATGGATGCTTGTCGATTGCATTGAAAAATTTTGTCACATTTGGTTTCTGGTTAGATTTAGGCACAACGTACCCCTCTTGATTGCTTGGCAGTGGCATTAATATCTATCTTGTTAAATGCTTGCTCATTAATACGTTCATTAGCGCAAGATGAAACAAAGGTCTTGTTTAGTTGTTGAGTAAATTCCTTAATTCTTTTGTTTAATGACTCGTAATCAGCTTCTAGACTACCGTCGTTTAGGCCACATTCTATACACTGATTTAATAAGTATGAAAATTTAGCTGTCCATGGCTCTTTGTATCTGGTGTGCCCTCTAATTTGTTTTTCAAGGTTAAATCTATTTTTAGTTTGTGGGCGCTTAACGAGGAAGTTAAACAGCAGCGTGTCTGCCCGTGTAAAAACCCTACTGCCCTTCTTGGGTGGGTGACTTAATAACCAACTTAACCTTTGGGCAGCAACTCTAGCGGTGAAAATGGGCTTAATGTTTTGGGGTAAGAATTTTAGAAGATATATAGCACTTGCTGATTTGCCGTTATATTTTTCTAAGGCTGTACGAATATTATTCACCTCCCCCGCCTGATTGTGTAGAGCCTTTAATCTATCCAGTCCTTCTAGCGCTTCAAAATGCTTTATTAGGCTTGATTCTTCTTGGGTAGAAAAATGCCTGGCCGATGAATTTAAGTGTCGCACAAAGCCTTGAGCTTCCCGTATAGCATTCTTATTCATGGCGCCCCACGCCCTAATGAGGTTTTTCTGAGACTTGGACAGTAATCTGGCATGAGATGCTGGCTGTAAATCTAACGTTAGGAAAAGGTGTTGCTGTATATTTTGCATGAGTTCTTGCTCATTGCTTGGCGCAATAACCGATACCCACTTTCCCAAAGCACTTAAGGTGCAAGAATTTTTGCCTGTTAGTACGCCAACTATATTTAGGGCAGCATTCCTTTGCGCCTCATCCATGGTGTAGTGCTTAATGAGGGTTTCCCAGCCCCTAAAGCCTGGAACATTGCTTTTATTACCACCCCACGGCTGATTTAAGTGTGACTCTATAGTTGTACGTTGTAAGAATGTGTTGTCATTAAGTAGTGCAGAGACAAAAAGAGCAGGCAAATTGGTGCTCTTTAGAAACTGGTTTTGTGATTCAGAAGTGCCGTGCATTTTGACAAAGTTGTGCAGACTCTCAATTTGCCCCTTAGGAATCGCAGGTTTTAACTGCCCACCACAAATATCAATGCGTAAATTTACAAGGCTTTCCTCTAGTCTCTCGCCAATATGCTCAGAATAAGCTTTTAACCTAGACTCTATCAGCTGCTTTTGCTTTTTAAGCTCACAAATAACCTCAAGATGTGATTTTTTAAATACTCCCGAATAGATAAGGCGCGCCCCACCTTGGATTTTCTCTAATACGTCAACCATGAGGTCAATATTTTTCATGCTAGATTGAGCATCAGCAGACAACCCCGCCACATCAAATAAAGCAACATCTGAGATACCTGGTGATAGCTGAGATGACACAAAACGCTGATTTAGCTTTAGTAGTTCAAGGGATTGTTGTATCTCTCGTGATTTCCAATAACTAAGTTTCTCGTAGACCATGTTCCCCAAATCACTTAAAGCCTTTACCCCCATGACGTATGCTGGAAACAACGCTATTCCATAGAACAAGACATTAGTGGCGATATTAG
>CAZWHY010000121.1:0-2256 GCA_964633725.1 Uncultured Candidatus Berkiella sp. | reverse complement strand
GTTCACGTACCGTTCTGCGAGAGGCTGCTGGGGAAGTTCCAGCGGCCTACTCACCATTCAAAACCCCGAGCCATTGCATAGTATAGTTAAACTATGCATTTATGCTATAAAAAACAGTAAAAATAGAGCAGGGCGGTGATATCAGTCAGTAAATAATTTACATGGGACAGAAAAATCAAGCTCCAAGTAAACAATTATTCATCGAGAATTCATTGCCTTGCCACTCGTTATAGTTAGCGTTGTAATTTTCACCGGACACCCATTAGATTTACATTTATTCATTTAACGTCAAAAACTCGAGCCACTTTTCTCTTGAAAGGGTATCTGTTGTTAGGTTATTCTGAAGCATGTAATGATATAGTGCTGGGGATAGCTTTTGCTTATAGGCATTAAAGCTCGTAATATCATCAAAGGTTTTTCCCTGGTTGAGTATTTCGATTTTAGGTCTTGAAGGTTTCCATTTAGCTTCATATTGAGCAATTATGGAGATCAACACTTCTTCATTATGTTTTTTTGCTAATAGTTGGAAAAGTGTGGGGCGTGGTAACTTATGCTTACTCATAGGTCCACGTATGTTGATTGCAGGTGCACCAGCATTTGATGCGATGAAAGTAAAGTGCTCTTTTGAAAACTCATGCTCTGGATAATATGGTTTTTGTATTAAATAAAACAAGGCATCAAGTTTTTTGCTGTCCATAATCTCTTCTAGTATTTTTTTGTTCCTCTCAAACATAGCACGTTTTTCTTTGTACATTATCGAGTCAATACCTGGATCTAGCGAAATACGATCCATGCACTCCTTATTGTTTCCTAATCTGTCACTTCGATCACTTGAGCAAAAGTCTGAAAAGTTTGATCTTGGTGCGAAACCTTGACGTAAATAATCATCAAAATGCATGACTCCGCCGACCAACAAATCAGAGTTGTCTGTATTGAAATCTCCTAAATCTATGTTATCTACTATCTCTATACCTAAAGACTTTAATCTATTGATAACCGTGTTAAATATTTCTTTAGATTCAGGATCATATTCATATTTTATATTTCGAGATGATAATGTACCATCATCATTGATTTCTTTAAAGGAGCGAAGGATTCCAATCCTTTTGTTTCTTAAATTTAATTTAATAAGTTTATTGATATCTAAGCTATAAGGACTTTTGTTTTTAGTTCGAAAATCACTTATGTCCTCTCCAGATATAATATTTAAGACCGTGATTAAATCCTTAATATCATAAGTAATCGGTCCATAAACGCCATTTAGCTCACCTAAGGGAAATGTACCCGCTGAGCTTATCATCCCGTATGTAGGCCTTAAACCCAATAAGCCATTAAGCCCAGCAGGTCCTCGAATAGATCCAGAATTATCAGATCCTATACCAATTACTCCAAATCCTCTAGCAATTCCACTTGCGACCCCACTACTAGAACCTCCTGGTGTTAAACTAGGATCATAGGCATTCCCTGTCACACCTATAAGACTATTAGTATCTGCAGGAGGCATCGCAAATTCGGCCATAGCAGTTTTGGCAAGAATTACAGCTCCCTCATCTTTAAGTTTTGTAACAAGTGTTGCATTAAATGGAGGCCATGCATTTTTCATAGCATAGGAACCAACTTGGGTTGGCATCTCTATTGTGTGAATATTATCTTTAAGTAGTACTGGCACACAATGAAGTTTCCCTTTAAGGGTTTTTGTTGTTTGAAAGTGTACATCTAATAATCTTGCTTGCTCAATGGCATTTGGGTTCAAAAAGGCAATTGTATTTAGAGGTGGATGAATAGAATTATAAAGCATATCCTCTTCAAGGATCCGAGAAATATATGATTCTGTTATTTTCTCACATGTCATGGTATTAGCTTGGATATTGCTAACAATGCTTTCTATTGAGTTGTATCTTGGTACAGAGGTGTCATTATTAGCAAATGAAATTTGACTAATCATGGAAAATATAATGAAATTCTGAATTTGTCTAAATGACATAGTAATATTCTTATATACAAAACAGACTGAGCAATTTATCTTATGAATTATAACTATAGCTGATTAAGATGTGGATTTAAATGAGCCCCCATGTCTAAAAAAAAGAGATAGAGATTTACCATGCGGTGCGCCCAAGACAGTATATGCTTGAAAACAAGAACAGCAAATCGGAATAAAACTTTAGTTAGGTTTAAGTAGTACGTACAAAATCCCACGCCATTGCATAGTACAGTTATACTATGCAATGCTGAAAACCCTTTGAAAACAAGGGT
>CAZWHY010000120.1:0-2271 GCA_964633725.1 Uncultured Candidatus Berkiella sp. | reverse complement strand
CCCCCTCTAATTACAAGTTGAATGACTCAGGCGACAACAATGCTGAGACAGAGGGCTATGAAGCGCAAAATATCATCCCAGTTCTGGTTCCAACACACCTTAGCGTACATTTTCGGCCAGCTGGGCATCAAACCCATATAAAGCACTTTACCCATAGTATACTTTCAATTAGGATAGAGCGCTATTATAAAGAATGGAGGTTATTGCATGTCATTGTTAGACAGGTATCATGAATTCGAAAAATATTATAAAAAACCAGTTGATGCAAAAGTTACTTTAGTAGGAATCTTACTAACGATTTTATGGCTTGGTGTTGGGACAATAGGTTTCTTTGCTTGTCTTATGAAAGGAATTTGCGAAGGGTGTATCCCCGAGCAATCTGACGCAACCGATTACTATTCTTCAGATAACTCATCAATGATTATAGATACCTCAAGTACCTCATATGAAGCGGAGCAACCCCCTTTTGCTTTCTATCTAAGTTTCATAACAATGCTCACCTCTCTTATACCAATGGCATTTATATCGATTTATTCAACAGTTAGGCAAAAATCTTTTGGGCACCCTCATCAAGGTATTGACGACGCAAGAGTTTTTTCAGATCATAGTGATGTATTTAATGGAGATCTAGAAGAAGAAAATGACATAGGTAATCTCGGTGATATTGTTGATGCTAATCTACTGTTACAGTACAACAGTGAAGAAGAGGGAGATCCTTTTGTCAGGCCCGATCCAGAAGGCACGAACGCAGTCGTTGTTGTAGAGGGATCCCAAACACAAAAGCGTGGTCACAATATTAAAAGACTTGGCTGAGTACTAGGTCTCCTCTGTAGAAGTACCAAATATTACTCACGGGGTGTAACCTGAGGCAGGGCTAGGTCGTAGCGGCTTGCTCAATAAGGTGTGATAGCGCTGGAATTTGATTTTTCATCTCAATTCGATCAAGTAGGTAAGTCCAAAATCCCACGCCAAGCTTATTCGCTGTTTTCTTCAGGCGTGCAAAGGTATCACGACATTGACGGCCGTGAACTCCCGGTGAATAATTATTTACTGGAAGCTCACCTATGACCGTGCGGTTGTGAAGCTTCAGAAAAAATATAAAAATATAAAAATATTCAATCGCTAAAAGCGAAATATGAAAAATTTGGTATCTGTCCTAGTTTTACTCCGATGGCAAATTTAGCTGAATGTGAAGATGGGGAAATATCTGCGTCAAAGAAAAAAGAGCAGAGGTTAGACCGAAAAAGTAGGCTAACCCGAAGTTCAAGTTTTCATTTATAGGCAAATGTAAATCATTTCGTCAAAAGTTTATTCGGGCTAGCTGTATAATGGGTGGAACTCCAAAATGCACAACTAATAGAATTTTTATGTTTAAATAATTGGTTGGATTTTAAGTAGTACGTTGTAAAAATACGCCCCATTGCATAGTACTAGTAAACAATGCAATTTATGCTTTAAAACACAGTGAAAATTGGACAGGGCGGGTGATATTTGGCCAGACATTTTTTATATCTAACAACTTATGGTGAAGAGTGTCGACTATATGGCGTATTAAAAATAACCTCCGAACAAATAAACTTTCTCGAGTTTTGCCCCCATTTTTGCTTACTCCACTTTATATTGCGATTCCCACAGGGAGAACAATTCTCCCATAAAACGTGTACCAACACATAACACCCCAAAACGGTTTGTTTGATAACTTTGTTGCAAGGCTGTAGAATCCCCGTCAAATGTCCAATTCCATGGTCTTCAGCTCAAGCGATACGTATATATGGCAATAACCGCAGAAATCAGCAGCAAACTAAATAAATTTAATATTACAGAAGAGCGCTACCTCGCTAATCTAGAAAGCTTAAAAGCCATTGGTTTTACGGATATTCAGGCGAATCGAATTGTTATTCGCGCAAAATCTGAAGTGATAGTTAAGGTCCTGTTAGCGCGTTATTCTGACTTAGCGCCTAAATTTGACAACAAGCAAATCGCCAGGATAGCATCTCGACCAAACGGTGATAAATGCCTGGAAGCTGCACGTGAGCATCATGCGAAGTTAAGTGAAGAGGGGTTCGGCGTTGCGCAAATATTATCAATAGTCGCCCACAATGGAAGCCATACAACTGTACCTAAGCTGTTAGAAAATCTAAAGAGATTAAAGGAACTTAAGCTAAGCTTGGTACAAATAACTAGAATCGTATCCCATGACTGTTGCGCAAAAAATATAGACGCGGTATTAAAGCACCACGATGCGTTGATAGACAAAGAGTATACGGCGAC
>CAZWHY010000119.1:0-2280 GCA_964633725.1 Uncultured Candidatus Berkiella sp. | reverse complement strand
TAAGCGGTAAAAATTATGATGAAATAGTTGGTTGTGTATAATTTCGGACGCTTACATTGACAACGTACTACTTCTCGAAATCCAATCAAATATTTAATCACTTAAATTCAACTGGCAGAGCAATTTCTGTTTTGTGAAAAATCAAGAACTAAATTGATAAACAAGAAGCCCATCATGGCCTTGATAAGTTTGTTTGCTTGGAATAACTGGTTTGTTTGTGAATTTTTCAATAGTAGTTTCCCAAAAGACATGGGCAGTCTTATTGTTATCCCATACCCTTACTTGCCATGTACCATTAAATTTATTCCATATTTGATGAGCTACAAATTGGCCAATACCTTTTTTACGAAATTTACGCATAATAAAAAATTCAGAAACGTCCCATACATCAGAGTTTGCCGCTATAGGTGACCCCCATTGAATCAATACAAATCCTGCTAGCTTCTTACCGACGAAAATTAAATATGGATGTCTGCCACTAGGCTCCGACCAATAAAGGGGAAGCTCGTCATTACCATAGAAACCATTGTCATTAATATCAAAATCCACTAAATCTGTCATCTCATAGGTATATAATTCATACAATTGCGCAATTACAGGTGCTTGCTCTAAACTGGCTTTGATTATTTGAATATCTTTATTATCCATCACTTTGTCCTACTGTTACTCTAACACCCAAGAACCTGGATTTTTTAATTTCAGTATGTATGGCATCAGGGGGTATATCTGATTGTGTCGCAAAAGTTTCAAATCTATTATAACAAATTAGGTTGATTTGAGTGTTTAAGACGGAATATGACCTTAGATTAGCAATAAATATATGTAAAAAACTTACTGATTAACAGTGAAGTCCCAGTGGGTCTGCGTGACCATCATTAGTACTCTTGTTATCCTGCCTTTATTATTAATTGATAAAGGCAGACAGCATGATAGACACGATAAATCAGGCACTTTCTCTGAACCAAGTAAATCAACAGTTCGATCAGTTTCGCTCTGAACGAAAAAAGCAAACCAAATTCCCTGATACCCTCTGGCAGCAAGCTATTACTTTATTAGAGCATCATTCTATGACTGAAGTCTCTCGTGCTTTGAGGGTCAGCGCCCTGCAGATTAAAGCTCAAATGAATAAAATCCGATCTAATAACGATGTCCAAATGGATTTTGTTGAGATAAAGCGACCTGTTGAGAAAAGCGAGCCTCACAATGTTGCGCTCTCCTTATACTGGGGAGACCTTTGAGGACGGGTTAGCAATCATATTTTTATGTAGCAAAGCTATTTCATCTACAATATTTACGGGCTTACCTAATAAGTCACAAGTGGCCTTATCGCGAAGCAGGATGTCATAATTTTCCAAAGGCATCCCTTTGCCTTGAATGGGGTTAGCATAATCTTTAAATTTTGTAATATGCGTTTCATTGACATCGGTGGGATTACCCCATAGATGAAGATGCAGGGTTATATTACTTGGAATTAATTCAGGGTGCCGACTAAAAGCACCATGTACCATGAATAATATAACATCAATGTCATCATAGAAATGAAACTCACCTGTATCCCCTTCCTTGATTTGTTTTGCCATCTCTTGCATTTGCGCATAAATCAATGTGGTTTTGGTTGGATCGAAGCACCTTTCATTATATTTGCGTATTGGCTCTCTCCTTTTACCATCTATTTTTTTATTACTTTTTGACAAAGCATCATCCAACATGGTAGTACCAATAGTTAAACTTTGATAAACATCTTCCAACAAGAAGTGATTAAATGTAAACATGTCTGGTATTTGACTATTCAAATAGCGGGTTAAATTATCTGTTCCTTTGAAACAATTGCCTGTATTAGCATACGGGAATTTCCATCGGTTAAATCTATCAATTTCTAAACTTTGTCTATTGGAGCCGACTAATATAATGGCTTTTTGATGTTGCTTTGATAGCTCGAGAATCTTATTGATAAGGGGCTCATTATTTTCAAACAGATGTTGCCCGTTTTTGTCTCTACTTGCCTTGTATTTATAGAAGAGGTTTTTTTTATCCTCTGGCGCATATTTTTTTGCTTTTTCAACTACAGAATAGTTGAACCCGCCAAGGCAGCTATCCCAGTCTATGGAATGAAATATAATTGACATAATACCACCACCCTAGACAACAACATAATAATCAGGTCGCGTCTGAAAAAATAATTATGCGTAATATGCCTATAGTTAAATATCAGCAAATTACGCTCTGTAAGCGTCCGAAATACCCCACCTTCAAATTTCTGAACAGTGCTGTCAGACTAAT
>CAZWHY010000118.1:0-2290 GCA_964633725.1 Uncultured Candidatus Berkiella sp. | reverse complement strand
CACGGTAGGAATGCTGCAAACCGAAGTTAACCCGAGTAAAGGGGGTATTCTGGGGCGGACCATCATATTGATGCATATTTGGGTAGAACCAAGCCTACCAATTGATTTTATTGACAAAAATACTCAACAACGTGTGAATTAACTTCTTAAACCAACCATTTTACCGATAAATTGATGGGTTTAAGCCCATTTTGGGTACCTTTAAAACGTACTGGCCACCAAGTGCCCTGAATGCCCCGGTCGAAAATTTCGGTGGTACTTGGCATGGCAACCCACTTTCTTAACGTTACCATTTTAATAGCCAAAAGGTGATTTTAAACACAAATATTGGTGTGTATTTTACTCATTTTTCAATGGTTTCATATGGTTTCATATGGTTAGCATGGTCCGCCCCGGGTATCAGGGGTATCAGGGGTATCAGTTTGCGCCATAACGGTAAGCTATCAGTTTTAACCCCACTTAGTCTCTAATTCCCTATGCTCGTTCGCGCAATCCCGCAAGAACAAGTTAATTAAACTTTGATACGGAATACCTTTATCCTCAGCCATAGCTTTGAAGTAAGAAATAGTATCTTCATCCAGACGAATGGTGATTTGCTTCTTCAAACATTTTGCGTATGGATTTTTAACCGATTTTGAAAAGTCGTAAGATTTACGCATGATGGTAACCTTCATACTGCTTTCGTTCCGACTTATCCGCTTTACGAGCTGAAATTATGCGGATAAAGTCCGAGCTTCTTTCACAGTGACATATAGTTAATAACCTAGACGCAGAACTAATTCCCATGAGAATAAATCGCTCTTCGCCCTCCGAGTGATCAGGATCAGGAATTAAGCGGCCTAATTCATCTGAAAACACGGTGGCTGCTTCTTCAAAAGCGACACCATGTTTTATTTGGTTCGCCGTATTTTTCTTTTCATCCCAGTCAAAATTTAACTCACCCATAATGATATTGTAGTTACATTGTAGTTATACGTCAATATTGCTGAGAAACGGTGCTTTACCGCTAGCAGCTGTATATCGCGTACGCTTGCTTGCCCAATTCAATTCACCTCGGGAATCGTTATAAGATAATGATTTTACTGAATTTTACACAAAATATACGTCTTTTGATTTCGGGTCGATATTTTTACATATGAGTTTCGCCAATACATCTGCTTCAGCAGAAGCCGTCATCAATAGCCTCGCAAGTTCAACAGAAAAATATTTGTGAATAGCAGAAAGGTGCTTTTAGGCACAAATATTGACGTATCTTTTACTCATTTTTCACTTGAACCTACTTTTCATATCAACCTGTCTTTCGTTCTATTGCTGTAACTCTGTGCGGATAGTAAGTCACTGGTTAAGGCCACTGGATTCAGGCTAACCAGATGCCGGAATGACGGCGCTTGTATTACAATGCTGCAAGATCAATCATTTTCAAAACTTCTTTGCGTTCTCTGCCTCTCTGCGCCTTTGCGTTGGGTTGTTTATACCCCAACTTTCTGGGAAGGCCGCTTTAAGTCACAAGCCTTACTTGACGAGCCCGCCCTAGCCGCCTGTTTAGCCTATGTTGACCTTAATCCTGTTCGTGCAGGCATGGCAAAACACCTGAAGGCTCGACTCATACCAGCATTCAAAAACGCCTAAGCAAAGCTCAGAAAGTGGCACAGCCCAACCACCCTCAACAACAAGAAAACCAACTACTTATTTTTGCCGGGAACCCTAAAGAAGACATGCCCAAAGGTTTGCCCTTTCGGTTAACGGACTATCTGGAACTGGTTGACTGGACTGGACGAATACTTCGAGATGATAAGCGAGGCGCTATACCTGAAAACACACCTCCTATTCTGGGCCGATTAAACATCGAAACCAAACACTGGCTATACCTTACCAAAAACTTTGAAAGCCCCTTTAAAGGCCTTGTCGGCTCCGTCGAAAAGCTCAAACAAGTCTGCCAAAAACTCGGCTATGAACGAACGCCGGGGATAAATGGCTGTAAGCAGTACCTTCCTACCTAACGAAAACTTAATTCCTACACAAAACCACCACTATCAGCCTTCGCTGAGAAACACGCTTGAGCATGATTCTTGATTTTGCGCTTTGTAGTGCCACCCCTCTCGAAATATTCACCATTCAGTCAAAATTTCACCGAAAGAGAACAGCGAGATCAGGAAATATTTTTTTGTTTTGTTATTTTTTAAACTTGGATGTCCTCTTTGATTTTCTTTGATTCTTTGATTCCTCTTTGATTCTGAGGCCATAAATTTTCAAGATACGCTGATGATTTTATCATCTTAGTAAAATCAAA
>CAZWHY010000117.1:0-2310 GCA_964633725.1 Uncultured Candidatus Berkiella sp. | reverse complement strand
TGCCAACGAGCCAATATCCAAGACCTTAGATTCTATGATCTAAGACATGAGGCGACAAGCCGCCTATTTGAGAAAGGGTTTAATATGATGGAGGTGGCTTCTATTACCGGGCATAAAGAACTGTCAATGCTGAAAAGGTATACGCATTTAAGAGCAAAAGATTTAGCGAAGAGGTTAGGATAAAGAAAGGCTAGTTACTAATAAATAAACTATGGGAATTAATGATCCTTTCTAATAAAATATAGCTAGCAAAACTATTATTTTTTTGTCGTATATACAAGCTCAATATAGCTAATGTAGCCTTAATGGTAAATCTTCTGATTTAGGGCGAAGTAAATGTTGCGAAATTGCATGATCGATAATTCGTAATCCGTATGCGGTAACAGAGCAGGTTCTATTTGCATTTTCCATACTCAACGATGATATATGCGTATTGGTAATCTGATTCAAATATAGTAGCCCACCATACTTTAATTGATGATTATACTGGGGTATATATATGACGCGACTTACTTCTCTTTTAGCTAGCCTGCAAAGAAAGCTAGTTAAAACGTCATTTGGGAGCGACACACCATAATTTTTAATGAACTCGCTGAAATCAATTATTGGGCAAATTAATACATCAGTGTTGAAGGGTCTATTGTTTTTTTGGTCTAAGTCACACTCGTGAGTTAAGACATATACTGAGCCTTCTACGGTTTTATAGAGATTATTTTCCGGGTTATAAAGTGGATAGCGAATGCCAGTGTAAATCTGCCCGACACCAGTATTAAGTGAACTAGCTGCGCCATAAAATTTACCTGAGTCGAAGACTAAATTTTCCGCTAGAATTTTATGAGCGTCTTTGACGCATAAGTCAATCACGCTTTATATCAAAGGCTACCTTCATCTAAGATTTTTACACTTGCAAGCAATGCTTGGGAAAGGACATGTTGCTCAGTTTCTGAAAGATAATGTGTGTGACTAAATTTAGTGATGGAGATGTTTTCTGAGCCTATCTCTAATGAATTGGTTTGTGCCTGAGGCCATGCAATTTCATCATTAGAAAGCCAATTAGAAAGATTTAGAATGCTCAGATGAGGGTCAAAACACACTGAAGAATTTCGTGCTGTAGTGACTGCAATATCCATTATTATGATAACTCCAATTTTTTGCTTATTTCAACAGGTATTAATCTAAAAAAGGCATCTTTTTCATAAGCATGGGCTTCGTCTACCCAGTTCTTGACATCTTTTTTATCAGAAAGTGCCATGTTTAATTTCGTTGCGATATCTATATCAATTACGGCTGCGGTTGTACTAGGGAGTTTTCCTTGAACAAAGCTTTTTGATGCAAGGCGAGTCATAGCTATATGCTGCTTAGAATATTCCGTTCCGTAATTTAGATTAACATGACCATCTAAAGAACTATCGGCGACAATAAGAGAAAGGTTTAGCTCGGATAATGAATGGACGAGATGTTTTTCTGGTGTCAGTGCATTTGTATATCTAAATCCAATGCGAGTGATATGCAAGTTTGTGAGTTTTTTAAAAATGAAGTCGACTAAAGTATTTAGTTTAGGCTGGAAATTCGCCCATCCGCAGTACCTATTGAGATTATGAAGTGAAATAACATTGCCACCAATTTTGATAATAAAGCTACCGTCATTGCTCCGAAGCTGTAAAATAGCCCCAAATTTCAAATTCGGATCATTATCTCTTATAGCTGAGGGAATTTCAGAATAAGGTAATCGTTCTACATTATATGAATGCCAGTCAGGGTTGTCTGATAGGCGTCCTATCACAATTTCAGCTACTTCTGAGCATTCGAATTGGAATTCGCATAGTGCCTCAACCAACGCATCGTTCGTTAACTTATCTGGGGTATAGGGTGAATAGAGCATTTTTGTCTTATCACCTGTTGAGTTGGCCATACTAAATTAGTCTGCTAGTTTTACTACTAAACATAATATTTTTCCAAAGCACTACAGCAGTATAATCATTATATAGCGGAATACTTGAGTAGTATAAGGAGGGTAAGGCCCGAAAGTAAACTACCGCGTGCACTTAATTTGTAGTTAAGTGGCTAACATTTCATCAGTGGGCGTACCCTGAGATAAAGAATTTACCAGCTTTGCTAAATAAGGGACTGTAAATAAATCTGTGTAACTGTCTATCATTAACCCTATAATTGGGAAAGGATAGAAAGTTATGAAAAAAGGCAACCTGCAAGAAATAGCACAAGCTGCAGCGAAGAATATCAAAACGGAAGCAGATCTGAATGAATTCAAGCAGATGCTTACAAAAATCACATTAGAGGCTGCCCTCAATG
>CAZWHY010000116.1:0-2323 GCA_964633725.1 Uncultured Candidatus Berkiella sp. | reverse complement strand
CGCATTTTTCCTCAATCGTTCCATCTAAATATGCCAGCTTACTGAGCGCTAAACCAGTAAGTTATTACATGTCCATTCCTTCCTGCATTAGGCGACTTTGTATCTGACCATGCTCCCTTTGACACTCAATATTTTGCTGATATCTATGCAAAGCTGCCGGGAGGCAATCAAGCTATTTTTAACAACCTAACCCATATTTACTGTTAGAACAAAATAGAAATGTTCGGTACCGGGTCATTTGAAAATATCTGTATTGTTATTATATCTAAGTCAGCATAGAATCATTTTACTTAACGATCAAACTGTTTTTTATTAATGTCGTACCGGCAATTAGAGCAGCTTATGAGCTTTGCGAATTAGTTGCTCTTATTAGCCGGTATCTAGGATAGAATCTTAATGAGTGCGCATATCTATATTCTTGCAAAGAAAAAAATGGTGCGATTTACATAGGGGTAACAAAAAGAGTTCTTCTAAATTATTCAGCTTATCCAGATGTTTTTTGTGTTTTTTCGACTTACTGTCTGGCCAACACGCAATCCTTGTTTATATACTGCATATTGAAGCGACTGAGGATTGTGATAAATCGTTATTTTGCCAGATATATCCTTACAAACTATGTTCAATATTTATTGAAAATTTTGTATCTATAAAATAAGACTCGGTGTAGAATCTCGGCAAGAGGAAATGTCAGAAAAAGATACAGGATGTCATAATGCAAAAAACACTCAAACTACTCGCCGCTATTTTATTTTTTTTAAGCTTAACGGCTTTTACCAGCTTTGTGGAAAAAGATACACCGCTCGCGCAAGAGCCTACAGGCAACCCAGATCCGGACGTTGGCATTGTACTAAAACACAATAGCACCGGCCTTGATGTGCTCGCGGACTCTAGCCAAAAAACACGTTTCGGTGTGTTAAAGACTATAGATGGTAAGCACATAGACATGATTACTACCCCCATAGATTTAAAACCCCATAAGTTTAGTTTTGTAGATGATGAAGTTGGTTTTACTGCTGATGAAGTCTATTTTGTCACCATCAATTTTGATGAAAAAACACATGAGTGGAGCTCTTTCAACTTTGTTCCCTACTTTATCCCCAGTGCTTGGAAAACAGAATCTGAGCTAGTGCCTTACCTTAAGAGGTGGACTAACTTAATTGATGATGCAAAATGGGAACGCCACATACATCATATGGAAGCAGAACAGATTCCTAGCCCAAACTCACAAGATAATAGCTCAACATATAGCAAATGGATTGTAAAAAACAAGTACAAGTCCCTTTTTATTATTACGAGGAATACCAACTATCCAAATGCTAGAAAAGATACAGATGAGCCTGTGTATACCATAAGATTTCGCGTTGAAAAAGAAAGAAACTATAAAAAGGATGTAAAATGATATCATCACAAACTGCATATAATATTTATCAAAAAAATGAAAATGCCACCATACAACTATTGGCACCATATAACAATGGGCCGTTAGAGATTAACGCGGTTATCACCAACACATATTTAGCATTATCTAAAAACGATCCGGCATTTCTCTGGCTTGCCGCAGGTGCTATAGGCTCTAATAAAGTAGGGGAGAATATCCAAAGCTCAGGACTGGCTAACCTTTTAAATGCCTTAGAAATGGGCATGTAATAACTTACCGTTTTATCATCTCATTAAGCAAGCCATCTTTAAATGAACCTCAATCGGAAAAACACTCACATAGCCCTGCTATGCTCGCATTTTTCCTCAATCGTTCCATCTAAATATGCCAGCTTACTGAGCGCTAAACCAGTAAGTTATTACATGTCCATTCCTTCCTGCATTAGGTGATTTTGTATCTGACCATGCTCCCTTTGACACTCAATATTTTTCTGATATTTATGCAGAATTGCCGGGGGCAATCAAGCTATCTTTAACAACCTACCCTCTATTTACTGTTAGATCAAAATAGAAATGTTCGATACCGGGTCATTTGAAAATATCTGTATTATTACATCTAGGCCAGCATAGAATCATCTTGCTTAACGATTAAACTGTTTTTTATTAATGTCGTACCGGCAATTAGAGCAGCTTATGAGCTTTGCGAATTAGTTGCTCTTATTAGCCGGTATCTAGGATAGAATCTTAATGAGTGCGCATATCTATATTCTTGCAAAGAAAAAAATGGTGCGATTTACATAGGGGTAACAAAAAGAGTTCTTCTAAATTATTCAGCTTATCCAGATGTTTTTTGTGTTTTTTCGACTTACTGTCTGGCCAACACGCAATCCTTGTTTATATACTGCATATTGAAGCGACTGAGGATTGTGATAAATCGTTATTTTGC
>CAZWHY010000115.1:0-2351 GCA_964633725.1 Uncultured Candidatus Berkiella sp. | reverse complement strand
GTAAGCGTCCGAAATTATACACAACCAACTATTTCATCATAATTTTTACCGCTTAGCAAATCTGTAATAAAAGATATTGCGTTGAGACCTTTCTGTTTGGCAGTTTCAATTAAGCTCAACATTACCGCAGCAGTTTCACCGCCTTTGTTAGAGCCTGCAAAAAGCCAGTTCTTACGACCTAAAGCTACTGGCCGCATGGCACGTTCAGCTGCATTATTATCAATATCTAAAAACCCATACTCACAGTATAAAATTAACTCACTCCAAAAATTCAGAGCATATCGTATTGCTTTTGCAAAATGACTTTTGGGTAACGTCTTGCTTAATTGGTGCTTTAGCCACTGACAAAATTCACCAATAATTGGCTTGGACAATCGCTGTCTATATATAACTTTTTCATTATCTGACATGTCACATATTTGTTTTTCAACTGCATATAGCCTTTGTATATAAGCTAACGCAACATCTGGCTTGCCAGGCTCGCTGGATAATTGAGCCACATCATAGAACTTTCGGCGCACATGCGCCCAGCACGCCGAACGTAAAATGCCATTAGTACGACAACACTCATTATATCCAGAATACCCGTCAGCTTGGATAATGCCGTGGTAATCTTTCAAAAAGCCACTAGGCCCTTCTCTACTTCTGTTGATTGTATATTCATATACACAGCCTTTTTCATTTCTATAAACCCACATTCTTCCTATTCTGGTGCGTCCCTTTAACGTTCTATCTTGAACAGGCAATACCGTATCATCGGTATTTATTTTTGCCCCAGTCAAGACATGGCTTTTAATTTTAAAAACATGCTCTGCTAAAATCTTTCCCGATTGTTGCAACCAGTCAGATAAGGTTGAGCGAGCAATTCTGTAACCCTGCCGTTTGAAGATTCCTTCTAAACGATACAATGGCAAGTGATCTGCGTACTTCGCAACAATTAGATAAGCCAATAGACCAGGGCTAGCCTTTAACTGCTTTTTGGTGCGCCCGGGTTTCGCTGGTATAGTAACGGCTGTTTCACAATGACGACAACCATATTTATAACGTATAGTTTCTCTGAGTTTCAACTTAGGTATTATATAATCTAATTGTTTAGAGCTTTGCTCACCTATACGATGCAGTGGGTTCGAGCAAAGTTGGCAAAATTTGTCTTTTTCAGATAAATCAATATCAACTCGTTCATATTCTAGATTATCATTAGATGGTTTTGATGGGGATGCTGAGGCATTTGGAATGGGCTCTGCATCAAGTAAAGACTGTAGTATTTTTTTGTCTTCAGCAGATAAACTTAAATCAGAGCTAACAACTTGATCATGATCCTGTTTCTTTGGTAAACGCTCTGATTTTTTACCAAAAATCTTACGCCTCAAGGTTTTTACCTCATCTTCAAGAGAGGCAATCCGTTCGTGACATACTTTTAATTCAACACGAAATTTTCGGTTCTCTTCTAAAACCTCTTCTAAGCTTTGTTTATTAACTAATATGGTATCGCTCATGAGCAATACCATACCAAATTTTATGTGACCTTACACTAAAAACTGCCCTTCAAATAATGCCCAAGGCTTTAATTTACCATGTTCCATCTTAGTACCTACCAGCATCTGTCGAACAAGTCTATTAGTCATTTCCAAGCTTCCATCGGGTTGCTGATAATGCTTGAAGTCTAAACGACCTTCTTCAAAGCGCTTATAAAGAATTATGAATCCTACACCATCCCAAATTAGCAGTTTAATTTTATCGCGAGATTTATTATAAAAAACAAATAATTCATTAATAATAGGGGTTCGTCCCAAAGCCTCTTGCACCAAAACAGCCAAGCCGTCTATAGATTTGTTTAGATTAACTGGTGTTGCTGAAATGTAGATGCTTAAATCTTCAAAATCGAGGTTTTCAATCATTTCTTTAGCTCCAACACAGATATTATCTTGTGCAGAGATGATTCGTTGATTGTTGAGTCAAAATAAAGGCGACGACCATTCTTTAAAATAACTTCACAAATAGACTCTCGGCCAGTAAATGCCAAACCTGTTGGGGAAAAATGGTCTTGCCTTAACTTAACGGGATCAAACTTCCAGTTGGATTCCCGAAATTGTCGTTTCTCGTCTGTGTCTTTGCTTGTATAGCAAAATATCTTCACCATACGCTCGAATTGCTCTTGCTCAATGTTATTACGGTCACAGAACGTTGAAAGGCTAATTTCTGTTGATTGATACAACCTAACAGCCTTATCCCAAAAGTTGATATCATGCTTTTTATCTTGTACTGTCATCTTAATGCTCCAGTTTGAAAAGGAGCGATTAGTCTGACAGCACTGTTCAGAAATTTGAAGGTGGGGTATTTCGGACGCTTAC
>CAZWHY010000114.1:0-2380 GCA_964633725.1 Uncultured Candidatus Berkiella sp. | reverse complement strand
TTAATTTGGTGGCCAAATTTAGTATGCCACTACAAACCGGACACCCATAAAGGTTAAACCGGACACGGTTAAACCGGACACCCATCATAACGAAACAGCAACAAAGTCAGTAACTCATTGTTTTTAATTGAGTTGCTGGGATTTGTTTTGATGGGTGTCCGGATTAGCCGCTCTGACGGTTCTATTTTGCTAGGGGAAACAAGTCAATTGGATTGTCAGTACTATCTCTCATTTCGACGATTCAACATCTATCGAATATATGTCTAAAAATGAGACGGAAAGCGTGAAACAGTATCTTGAAAATGAAGTATATTCAGGCGGTTGGTAAGAGGGCGTTTACTTGAGACATACAGGATAAAAAATGCAGCCGAAAATTATGCGTTGCTGAGCAAGTTGTCGAGGAAAATATTGAGCGCCTCTCTTAGTTTCGTATGCTCATTTCCATCCAGCTTTCGCATCTTCAAAATGATTTCTTCCATGCTATCCGAGTTATCTGAGATAGAGTTCTTATCAATAATATGCATACAGTGCATAAGTAGGTCGGAAGGAGCATGTACGCGACCGGATTCATACCTTGATAAAACACTTTGGGTTTTTCCGAATTTTACAGCAAAATCCTTTTGATTTAACATGAGTATTTTTCTTGCTTGGCGTATTGCTGATGATGGAGCTGATATCATCTGATGTCCTTGTGTATCTGAAGTCTATTGGAGTGGTCGCATAATTTAGCATATATATTCGTATTGTGCATATATGTTATATTTGATAATATGGCTTTCAGATTCTATTGTTGGGTATGTACCGTTAAGTGAAAGCCCACCCTAAATGAGCGGGAATTGGGAATGGCCAGAGCGGACTTAATTCTAAATTTAGTAAGAACAGGCATCGAGAGAGATGAGCAGTTGTTCCGTAAGACTGTGGAGGCTATAGCAGCAGAAGAACAGTCAAAGCGGCATTATGCTTTTGCTGAGCAGTTAACGGATTTATTGAAGTCACCCATAACTCCTACTTCCAATTCGCTTGCAACATCTGATCCCAAGCTTCAAAATGCATATTATGTAGTTAATCCAAAGAAAACTTTGGATGACTTAGTCTTGCCGAAAGAAATACATAAAGCTTGTCGTGAAATATTTGAAGAGCATCACCGTAAAGATTTGTTGCGTTCTTATAACCTTGAGCCAAGACATCGCATTTTACTTTCGGGCCCCCCTGGTAATGGAAAAACTTCTTTAGCGGAGGCTTTTGCTCATGAGCTTATGGTGCCACTGTTTGTCGTTAAATATGAAGGTATTATTGGTAGTTATTTAGGTGAAACAGCAAAACAACTTGATCGTTTATTTGAACAAATTAAAGCACAGCGCTGTGTAATTTTCTTTGATGAGTTTGATGCTTTAAGTAAAGAACGTGCCGACCCAAATGAGGTGGGTGAAATTAAGCGTGTGGTAAATGCCCTTTTATTGCAAATTGATATGATGCCAAGTCATGTTACGGTCATTGCGGCTACAAATCATGAGGATATGCTTGATAAAGCTGCTTGGCGGCGTTTCCAAATAAAACTCCATCTTCCCAAGCCTACTAGAGTGATGTTAGAAAAATGGTTAGATAGATTTCAAGAGAATGTTGGTCATGGGCTTGGTCTGAGCAGCAGGACTCTCTCGGAAAAATTAAAAGGTTTGAGTTTTGGAGAAATCGAAGATTTTGCTTTAGATGTCCAGCGTCGTTATGTGCTCGGGTTGCCAGATAGTAATATCAAAAAAATTGTATCAAGCTGCTTAAAGCAAAGAGCAGATGTTCAAACTAAGTAAAGCAGTAATATAAACTTGTTGTTGCATGGAGATCTTTGAGTTTTGAAACCCATTCTGATTTTCCCTAAGCCTCATTTAAAATTCCGCAAAAAAGCTAAACCTTCATTTTTTTCATCAGCCACCCCAAGCAGAACAAGACAAGGCTTAAGGTTAAATGCCAGTTTTACGTTATTGAAAAATAATTTCAGTAACGGTGCCTTGGCCGGTGACCCAGCAGGGTTTGCACCGGAAAGAACCTTGGTGCTAGATACCATTGGTTCTGTTGAAAAATGCTATAGAGCAGCAATTAAAGTTCCTGGCCTTGAGTTTGTGCAAGAAATATTGCAGTTAAGAGGACACCCACCTTAAGGTAATAACAAATTCTTAAAAAATATGTATCGCTATTTCCGGCTTAAAAAGTCAGATTCAAGGGGTTTAGGATTTTGAAGGATGTTTTTTCTGAAAAGTTGGATTAATCAGAAATTCTAGGCACACGTATTCTCAGCATTGCGCTGATGATGGTGTTTTGTAGGGGCGGGTAGTTTCGTCAGCTAGGAAAATACTGTTTACAGCTGAATATACCGGGCGTTCGTTCA
>CAZWHY010000113.1:0-2413 GCA_964633725.1 Uncultured Candidatus Berkiella sp. | reverse complement strand
TTGGTTCTATTATTCGAGGGTTAGGTTTTACATTAACAATAACGCCAACCGAGCACAGAGACAGACATTTATAATTTCTTATTTGATAAGCAAAATATTTTATGATTAAATATTTGGTTGGGCTACTAAAAGTAGTACGTACAAAATGTCAGCCCATTACATAGTACAGTTAAACTATGCAATTATGCTGTAAAACACAGTGAAATTCGAGAGTGGAGGGGGGCGGCACGCAAAGCTAGGCAGTAATATGTGGTTGGAAAAAATAATGACATCATACAAATTGACGATGATAGTATCATATGATACTATCAGTTTATGACTGCAAAACCTCCATTTACAATAACTAGCCATATTTTGAGTCTTTCACAGGATATCAATAGAAAGCTTGGCTTGCTTGAAGGCCTGAGGATACACCCAGCACCAATAAAGTTGCGTAAAGATAACCAGATCAAGACTATTCAATCGACTTTATCAATTGAAGGGAATTCCCTTGAGCTAGACCAAGTCCAAAGCATTCTTGATGGGAAAATAATTCTGGCGCCTGAAAAAGACATTATTGAAGTTAAAAATGCAATTGATCTATATGAAAATATAAATACCCTCAATCCTTTATCTTTGCAGTCTTTTAAGCATGCACATAAAACTTTGATGATAAGCCTGATACCTCAGTGTGGTAAATTTCGTGATAAAGGTGTTGGAATATTCAAAGGAACTGAAGTTACTCATGTTGCGCCACCTGCTAAAATGGTGCCTAAATTAATGAAAGACCTTTTTGATTTTATCAAAAAAGAAACAGATCTTTCGTGGTTGATTAAAGCATGTGTTTTTCATTATGAACTTGAATTTATCCATCCATTCTCAGATGGAAATGGTCGTATGGGTAGACTTTGGCAACAGCTTATTTTAATGAAAGAAGATCCGATATTTGAATTTATCTCTGTTGAGTCTCTTATAAAAAAAAGCCAAGAAAGATATTATCATGTATTAGCTGAATGTGACTCTGAAGCAGAATCCACAAAATTCATTGAGTATAGCTTGGCACAAATACTTGAAGCGCTTGATGAATATGTGCAAACAGTTTCTGGCAAGCCAATGGATCCTGACGATAGAATACGTTTTGCCAAAACTAAACTTAATGAAAGCTGGTTTTCACGAAAAGATTACATAACCTTGCACAAAAATATTTCTTCGGCAACGGCCAGCAGAGATTTGTTACGCGGTATTGAAGCACGGTTATTAGAGAAATCCGGAGAGAAAAACAAGACGAAATATAGGTTCATTGCATAGTATAACTGTACCATGCAATGAAGTGGGCTTTGAAGATATCGTACGCCACGAGAAGTTTGTTGCAGCTGAGCCTTGTCTAGGGGATCCAAGATTGTAAAAAACAAATTTTATTCTTGAATGTTTTTTGTTTGGAATGGATTTTTTACAGAATCAAGAATGCTGGAGCCTAGCTTTGAACGATTTTGGATGTTTTTAGCAGCTACAGCGAATAACGTTTGTGCCATTTTAATACCATTTAAGGCAAGTTTTTGAAGCTCTTCAATGTTTGCTTTTTGCTCTATGTTTATACCGCCGTTTTTAAGCAGTCTTTGGGGATCAATTCCTATTAACGTAGCTCGATTTAACAAAATTTGAATTTGAGATGAACTCCCAAGATAGAGAGTGGGATTTTGTAGAAAATAATATGTGGTAATCGGGGGTTGGACATTTGAAGGTTCTATGTTATCAATGAAATTAAGAGTTGGTGTATCTTCTCCATTTTCCTCAAGCTCATTTTTGCCATCTGTCCCACATTCACATAAGATCAGCGGATTAGCACAACCAGGGCAAATGTTTGGACTAGTTGTTGGATCGATGCCAATATCTTTTCTCAGTATCGTTATCTATCAGAGCTGGGTGAGTCCAACGAAAGAAGAAGAAACCATAAAAAACGTGATGACATTAAACCAGAGCAATTAACGCTATCATGCTGATAGAGGGGCGAGAATGACATCTAAACTTGTCGCCAGATCTTGGGGTGACCAAAACGCATAATCGTCCTTATGTAAGTGATGATAATCCCTATTCAGAATCACAATTTAAAACATTGAAATATTGCCCAGAGTTTCCCAAGCAATTTGGTTCTCTACAAGATGCCAGAGCATTCTGTGGTACTTTTTTTATGTGGTATAACAATGAACATCGGCATACAGGGATAGCACTATTTACGCCTCAAGCCGTCCATTATGGACAAGATAAAGAGTTGTTAAAAACCAGAAATTTGGCACTAGAAACCGTATTTGCAGCAAACTCTGAGCGCTTTAAAAGCAACAAACTAAAGCAGCGGAAGTCCCTGGTGCCGTTTACATTAATAAACCAAAGTCAGATGAGACACAAATGGAGGTGGCGGCAAACTAGATACACTCAT
>CAZWHY010000112.1:1638-2518 GCA_964633725.1 Uncultured Candidatus Berkiella sp. | reverse complement strand
GATTCATGCTTCTTTAGGCGTTCCCACAAATTATGTGCATCAGTTTTCGCGACTTTTCCTTTCTTTCCTTTTGCTTTTGTCGGAATAGGTGGTAGTTCCTTCTCTCCGCGTGTCAAAATATTCCTGTAGCACTTTTGCAGATCAGAATATCTTTTAACCGTCAATTTTTTTCGTTTACTTTTGGATACTTGCTTGCAGGTTCTTTGTAATAGCTTCTTCATATTTTTCGCCCAGGCATAGCCATTGGACTCAACAATGAACGTTAATTCTCGCAAGAGATGAGAACCACATAACCCATGACGACAATTACTATAGACAAAGTACGATGCCCAACAATCATGTACAATAGAACCGCTGTATCGAGGGATAATGTTTATATCTTCTATTGCCTCAGTTCCTCGCTTTCGGTGCAAAAATTTTAGCGTAATATCTCCCGCAGAATGAGTGTGTATCCAATGGTTTTTCTTATCGACTCTCAATGATGTTTCGTCAACATGCATTGCTTTGCTATTGAGCAATTCGTTTATTGCTGAAGCCTCCCACTCTTCCAGGCTTTGATGTAGGCGCAAAATGAATTTGAGCATGGTTGCCTCAGCAATAACGCAACCTATCATGGATTTAACCAAGTTCTGCACACGTTTGAGTGCTATCATTTGGCAAACTAATAAATTAATGATATAAGCTTTGATGCCATCACCATACTGTAGGGGTCCTGGCATATCTTTAGGGTGTTGCGCTTTGACTGTTGAATCACAGCCTGGGCATTGCTTGATCTCAGCATCAATGTGTTCAACGGTTTTTTCAAAGATGATGTCAACCTTGGTACGTCGCTCGCATTTGTGGCTGGGAACTTGACTTACGTCTTCGCCGCAAACATCAC
>CAZWHY010000112.1:0-1626 GCA_964633725.1 Uncultured Candidatus Berkiella sp. | reverse complement strand
AATCTTGTAACCGTTTCTTTAGTACGTGTATTACTGGCTGTTGTATTATTTTCTTTCTTGCCTTTCCCTTTGCTACCTGGTTGACCCAACGCTGAGTCGTCTTTATCTGTTTGTGATGAAGATTTGCTGGAGTTTTTGTTATTTTTCTTGGTGAGCTTTTCAAGAAATGCAACGACCATAATATTCATAAGCAGTAACAATGCTTTGATAAGGGCTTTACACTCAGGAGAAATTTCCCCTGCCTTCTGAAGAGCCTGGAACTCTTGTTTCAGCTCATCAAATTGTTTACGTAACGATTCTTTTTCAACTGTAGCCATATGAAGCTCACTTGCTCATTGAAATACAGGAATATTATATCATGGGTTTTTTGGGATTCAGAGAAAGCCTTGTAGTGAAAATAAATCACATAGGGTAAGGAAAAAGTCCAAATTCAATTTTAACGATCTTGCAGGATCGCTATGACCTGTTTAAGGATCGATTTATCGTATAAATAACAAGGCACAATATTTCTCCTGAAAAAACGTGTCAAGCTTTTTTTGAAAATTTCTTGAAGTTTGTATAAATAGAGATCGTTTTTGTATATTTCTATATACTACTGTCGTATTTCAAGTCACCTACAGACAATGGCAAATAAAGGATATAATCCACTCATTGCTATTCAAATAGCTTTGGCAGCAAAAATAAACAACCATCTGTAACAAACTGCAGGTACCCCTCACCCTGGCCCTCTCCCCGTGCTTGTTAAGTGGCTAGCCGTTTATTGTGGCGGGGAGAGGGGATCAGTTCTGTGGTATCATTACGATTGAAGTTCTTTGCAGCATACTCGCTACGGATGTGATAATTTATTTTAGCAGTAGATTGTGTGCGTTAGCCAGTGAAAGGGGGCGAGTAGTTACAAACATACAACATAAGCTAATACCAGTGACATCACCTTTATGCACTGCAAAGCCAATAATCCTTCGAGTAAATTGATCCATGATTAGCATTATCCAATGGCTTTTCAAATGTATGGACTCAGCACGAAATAAATCAATAGACCACAAGCTATCTTTCATGTGGCCAATAAAAGTTAGCCAAGATGGGCCGTCATTTCCTGGTGTTTCTTTAAAGTGCTTTTGTAAAACGCGGCGCACAACATCTTTATCAATTGTCATACCAAACGTATTGGAAATCTGCATAGCAATACGACGATATCCATAACGAGGGTTTCTTTGCTTCATTTCAACGATAACGTCTATTACTGCTTGATCAGGTCCTTTTGGCCCTGGTTTTTTTTGTGATTTTGCAGAATAGAGTAAATGATATTTACGTTTCACCAACGCTTTATGATATTTCAATAATGTGGCTGGTTTCAATATAATACCAATGCGGAATAGGCGCTTGGGATTTATCATTGAAGTCAAAAATCCAAAGATCATTCTGTCAATAGTGATTAAATTAGGTGCTCGTTTATGATGGCGAGACACTGATATTAGCTGTTTACGGAGTGCAATATTTTCTGCAACAATACCCAAAACACTACCAGCCCTCAATAACCTTAAGAAAGCCATAATAAAAGTGAAGATGAGGCCAAGTAATTTAATCATGGTATGTATTATACCAGAATTTCAACAAAATTTCTAGTTC
>CAZWHY010000111.1:0-2521 GCA_964633725.1 Uncultured Candidatus Berkiella sp. | reverse complement strand
TGAAAAAGATGAACTCATCACCAAGCAACCCACCTGTGAAATGTTAGCCAATATTGCTGCAAACAAAGCCAACAATCTACGGTTTGTCTTATATGAAAATGGCTATCACATGTTAAGCCGTGACCTGCAAGCAGAAAACTTATACCAAGACCTCATTGTCTGGATCAATAAAGTAGAACAACCACTATCCGAAGAACTTAGTCTCACCAATGGCGCATGGGAAAACCAATATTGCGACGCTGAGACTATTTAATTTAAGTATCACATTACTGTTATTCAAAATCCATCACCATATCGCGTAAATTTGGAGGTGCCACAAACACATCTTTTTTTCCAACTTTATATTTTTTCAATACGCGAAATTGATCCGACAACTTTAATAAATCAGTCCTGGCTGTTTGATACGTGACGCCATGAGATGTTTTATGACTTTGTATTGTATATTCAGCGCCAGGATTTTTAAGGGCATTTTTTACAATACTTAACTGTCTATAATTTAAAGCGCCCTGTAATGGGGAATTTTCTAAAACCTTTTCGGCTTTCTTTAATTGTTCAGCCTTCCTGATGAGATATTTATGCAAATCTTTAATCGCCTCTTTAACCACAGCCAGTTGATGAAAGATGAAATAGGTAGTGTCATTCTGGTCTGTTTCAGCATATAAATAAGCACTAGCATATCCTGATGGTGCTTTCTTTATTACTTGTGATATTGAGATATATTCCATCAACCAATATCCTTCTTTAGCCATCATCCAATAAAAAAGTGCTCTAGCTGTTCTGCCATTACCATCAACAAAAGGATGATCATAGCCGATCATAAAATGGATGATTACAGCCCTAATAATTGGAGGAATATAATTTGTTTCATCTTCATCTACTTTGTTAGCAAAATCACAAACTTTTTGCAGCCTGCTTTCTAGTTCAATCGACTTTGGAGGAACATGAAGCAGCACATGATCCTTAGAATAAACACATATATCATCTAGATTATTTCTCAACACACCTGCCTTACTTTCATCTTCAACAGGAAGCGTTCCTTCTGTTAATATTTTATGCAGCTCATATATTATAGAAAGCGTTAATTCTGCGTGTTGGTACTCTCGCAAAAATACGATAGCTTTATGGTTATTTAAAATCATTTTTTCAGAATGATTCAAAGGTGCCCGACCTGTTCTAATCATTTCTTTTGCCACTCTTCTGGTCGAAGACGCACCTTCTAACTGACTTGAATTAATAGCTTCATTTATCAAAGAATTGATTAGGTAAGTTTCTTTTGTTTTCTCATTTAATAGGCTTCCATCCGTCTTAATTGCTCCTGTGGCATTTTCACTAACCCAAAGTAAATCCCTCATTAAACTATCAGGAATACAAAAATTAAATGGAAATCCATTTTTATCTGTAAATGGTAATTCCCTTAAAATCTTGGATCTGGCTTGTCGCGTTACCAACCAATAAAGCTCTGAGCTATACCCTTTCGGCGCAACAAGATGCCTCAATTTATCCCAATGTAAATACTGACCTTTTGCGTCGCAGGGCCCGATAGATGAAAAGATAATGAGCTTCAGTTTCTCATGAGCGCCATCACCCCAAGTATTGATAGAATCTTCAAGTTTGGGAGGAGTTAATGGGATTTTCATATGCTTTTCAACCATATATACTAAATTTTTAGAAATTAGTATATATGATTTTTTGCATAGCAACTACTAATGTTTTATAAATTAGTATAAAGCAATAAAACTTATATATATCATATGGTTATTTGAATGTATCTGGCCTCTAATAAAGTTATAGCTATAAATATCATTAATCCAGCCAAACACCAAAACAAGCCAAAACGTCTAGTTCAGCTCATTGTCCGCAACATGATATTTAGGATCTTCAAGATAATTCACCTCAACCAAGTCGCCGGCTTTTTTAAGTAACAATCGACACTCAGGGCTAAGATGACGAAGATGCAGAGTTTTACCTGCCTTGACATAACGTTCTGCCAAGGTATCAATAGACTCGATCGCAGAGTGATCGACAACACGTGAGTTTTGGAATTCGATAATCACATCATCAGGGTCGTCTTTCGGGTTAAATAAATCCTGAAAGTTTTTAACTGATGCAAAAAACAAAGGACCGCTTAACTCATACACTTTTGAACCTTTGTCATCGATGTAGCTTTTTACACCAATGTGTTTGGCATGTTCCCATGCAAAGACTAATGCCGACACAATCACACCAACAATGACTGCAACAGCCAGATCGGTAAATACCGTAACGCTCGACACCAAAATTAAAACAAATGCATCAGCCTTAGGGATTTTTCTAAGTATGCGAAAGCTTGACCACTCAAAGGTGCCAATCACTACCATGAACATCACACCGGTCAATGCCGCCAATGGTATTTGTTCAATCAAGCCAGATGCAAAGAGAATAAAAGCTAATAAAAATAAGGCCGCACTAATTGATGATAAACGACCGCGGCCACCCGACTCGATATTAATCATGCTCTGACCGATCATCGCGCAACCACCCA
>CAZWHY010000110.1:0-2522 GCA_964633725.1 Uncultured Candidatus Berkiella sp. | reverse complement strand
TGAATTTGATAAGTTGTATCAAAATTCAATGACTCCAACTGTCGTTGCATAGTTTCAATCAACTATGCAATGCGACAAGTCTCAGATTTCACTAAACAAACTGGAAAAAACTGTCTTTAAGTTCAGAGTTAAGACTTCAGCTCTGTACAGTAATTATAGCCTAGAGAAGTTATTACATGCCTATTTCTTGGATACTTTGATCATGAACCATAACAGTGTAATTAACAGTTGTACAACAGCTCTCATAATTTTAAAGTTTAGCACTTTTTAACAAGGAGCTGAAAGCTCTAACCTGTTGATTTATAATGAAGCATAAGGGTTCGTCCAGGACACGCTTATGGAGTTGGAACCAACATTAGAAAGTATTACTTTGACCTATTACGCATAATTGCTGTACCAAGTACCAAGGTACAATAAAAGCTCATTCTAGACTCATGTAAAATGAGATATTGAAAATATGCACGAGGTACAGGCTAATGGCGATAAATGATTTAATCCAAAAATCAAAGGACCTAATCAACCAAGAGGATATACAAGGAATAATCGAACTTTATCAATCTAGTGATTTACAGAACCTTACAAGTGAGGATAGAAAGCGCTTTTATTCTGAATTCTCACCATATCTTAGTGATAAACTAAGAAAATTGATAACAGAACTAGACATCATGATTGAGGATTTAAGTCCTCCAGAGAGTTATTCATTAAGGCAATCATTAAACAGCTGGAGAGGAGCTCCTAGCACTAAGTTGGCACCAGAGCTTCCGCCCACAGAAACGTTTGTTAGTGAATTAGTTAGCAAAGGAAAATTAACTGAGGATAATTCAAAAAAGTTTATCAAACTTGCACGAGAGTACAATAATACAAAAGCAAGTTGCTCATTACTTGAAATGTTGTGTTCGGATGACCCTTCTATAATCACAGATGCCTTTAAGGATTATCCTGACTTCTATTATTCTGATTGGTCTGGTTACCCTCATGCATATGATGACATTCAAATTCCAGAAGGATTGGGTGAAAGAGTCATACACTCACTGAGTAATAAATTGGCTAGCCCTCGTTCGGATAAAATTTTAAATCAGATATACGCTGAACATTTTCTGAAGTCTAAGGAATTTAAAGGGTGGGTGTTTAAGGCCAAATTGTCAGGGAAAGATTTAGGCTTTATACTTCAAGAGCCAAACTCAAATCAACGTTGGTTTGTTAAACATACAGGCAATGATGTCACTGAATACTTTGTTTCGTTACTATTAAATCAATTAGGCGTCAAATATCCCGAATCTAAGCTTTTAAAAGCTGAGAGCGGGGTGTATTTCATTGCAACTAAAGATCTTAAGCGGACTTATACTAAAAATGAAAAAATCAAACAAAAAGGCTTTGATGCTTTACTATTTGATTCAGATCCTAGAGTACAAACATTAGCGAGAAATTCACCAGACAAATCTTTTAGCAAGTACGATATTGAAGAGCAAAAACAGATTGAGAGCTACGTTGATGACTTGTTTGGTCCCAAAGAGAGCAAAGACCCTAATCATGTCAAAATGCGAAATTCATTTGCTAGAATGTTAATTTGCGGTAGATTATTAGACTTATCTGATCTTGGAGGCCATTTGGGTAATACTGGCATCATTAGTAGACCTCTTGGTGAAAGTTCACCCAAAATAGGCTTGGTTGACTTTCAAACACGTATACGCCCAATAACCTTAGGAGATAGTTCTAGTTTAGATCAATTTGTGTTGAGCTTAATTCAAGGGCTAGGCACCCATTTTCTATTCAAAATGTTTGCTGAGCGTATAACGGTAGATGATATTAAACAGGCATTTTTAGATATTCAGAACCCCAAAATGCGAGTGGAACAAAAAGGGCTGTTTTTGACTCAAGGTAGGGAGAAAAAAACAAGCTTTGAAAGTCTTGTTAGCAGCTGTGTAGAACAATTTAAAGTGACTGTGCCGGAGGGTGCTTCTGAAGAGCAACTTGAGGAAATCAATAAATTGAGTGACATTATCATTAATAATATTAACATAATGAAACAGCTTAAATTAAGTGATGACCCAAATATAGAGAGAACAGTAACTGCTCACCCCTCTTCCCCCAAAAAGACTTGACAGGCATTTTGAGCACGCATTCGCTAAGCTGTGGGCTGGAAATTACAATGCTTTGTTTAAAATCAAGTATTTAATGAAATTGCCACATGGCTAAAAAAGTGCTAAAACAATAAATTATGAGAGGGTTTTTACAAAATGTATTTACACTTATTCATATATGAAAACAAAAACTCTCGAGTTTAAATCTTTATTCTCGCAAGGAAGTGGATGTAAGAAAAAAAACAACAGGCACGTGCAAAGAATTTATGACAATCTTTGATGCCTTTTGGATCTTTGTGTATAGGGGAGGGGGGCATCTACAAACCATTTAGCAGGAAGAACCATTCGTGCTCACGTGATCCAATAAGAACAGCTTTAACAGCCAGTCAAACGTAAGCGGTCATTTTGACCCATCTAGCCTAAGCTAACTTCTCTCGTCAT
>CAZWHY010000109.1:0-2630 GCA_964633725.1 Uncultured Candidatus Berkiella sp. | reverse complement strand
AAAATATACGGATTCCAACTATGCCAATGGATGGTTCAATAAATACTTCTCATAACTCATTGAAATGGCATCATATATTTGGTGTGTTGGTTTTTGATATTAGAATGATAACCCGAAGACGTTTTGATTTACATTCTGTTTTAGCACCTAATGAATATAAGGCTATTTTAAGTGTAAGATACTGAATTAAAAAAATAAATACGATGAATAAGAGGAGAGATTCAAAAAGTGATAACCCGACGTGGAAAGATATACGGATTCCATAGAATAAGCTGTTAGCAATCTAAATCGTGCCTCAATAAATGTATGGAAGTATAAATGGGTAAATACCACAATGATCAACCAATACACGGCGGTCTAGATGATCCTGATCTATTGAATAGAGCTGATTTCGCAAAGCATTTGGCGGAGATCCTGTTGCTCAACTATGATGATGACTGCTTAACAGTATCTCTAGAGGGCGAATGGGGATATGGTAAAACATCGATAATAAATTTAGTAAAAGGTGCGTTAATTGAAAAAGAAAAGTCACCAATTATTATTGAGTACAACCCATGGTTAGCAGGAAAGCCAGAATCTCTGATTCAAGATTTTTTGCTTCAGTTTTCATCTCAACTAAATATTAGGGATCACTCTGATGATGCTTTAAAAGCGGCAAAAGAACTGATTGCATACTCAAGTCTTTTTAGTGTCGCAAAGTTAATACCTGGTGCTGAACCTTGGGCATCAATTGTTGAGAAAATTTTCTCTCGTTTTGGAAGCGCTACAAAAAAAATAGCAGAGCTTAAGAAGCTAGATTTGCTAGGTAAAAAGAAAAAGGTTATAGAAGCAATAAAAAAAATAAAAACACCTATCGTAGTCATTATTGATGATATTGATAGGTTAACTCCCTCTGAAACATTCCAAGTTCTTAGGCTAGTAAAAGCTGTTGCTGATTTTTCTGGGACTTCTTTTCTTTTGGCTTTTGATGCAAATTATCTTTCTTCTGTATTAGATAAAAATAACATTGTTAATTCAGCTGAATATATAAATAAAGTTATTCAACTAAGAGTCCCATTGCCAGTTATTTCAGATAGAGGGATGAGTGAACTTGCTAATATTGAGTTGCAAAAGCTAAGTGATAATAATCTTACCGAGCAATTCGAAAGTGACCAAGATAGGCTTGGTTGGATATTTCATAGTTACTTTAAACATTTGATTAAAAACCCTCGAGAACTCAAAAGGTTCTTTAATCATTTGAGGTTTGTATTGGAACAAGTCGAGGGTGAGGTGTGTTTTGCGGATCTATTTTCTTTATCAATTATTGCTACTAAAGCTAACATAATATATGAGCATATCAAGAAATCTCCTGAGGCATATATAGGTCGTAGGTTCTCAAATGATGGCATTATGATTGATGAGATCGCAGATGTCGTAAAGTCTTTTGAGCAAGAGCGTAACAAGATGCTTACTCAGGTCAGTAAAAGTGATAGTAAATTAATTAGTGACCTGATTGGTTGCATGTTTCCATTAGTAAACTCAAGTGACCTTTCACCGTATGGAGCCACAGATACAGATGCGGCGGGGCGAATTTCAGCCCCACAAAGATTATATATAGCTTTTCACTATAAAACGCCAAGAGAGTATATTTCAGATCGAGAAATTCTTGAATTTATATCAGGAGATATTAATAGGCAGGAATTCCTTGAGAGAGTACTTCGGGAGGATGCCAATGAGCGGTTTTTTGAAATGATGACTAGTTATTCATCTGAATGTAAAGAAAATAGTTTTGAAGTACTAACCAATATTTATGATGTTAACCTTAAGTCAGGTGAATTAAAAAAATCGCTCGAAAATAATTATGGTTTTATGTCTAGCAATCCATATAAGCAAATGAATTGGCTTACAAACAAAATAATTTCTGAAAGTATTTCTAAATACACGTTGATTAAACAGATAGTGAGCAGAGAAGAAAACGCCCCTCTTGGAGCTGATGTTTTATCACAAGTGAGAAGGCAAGGTGGTGAAGGTAGCCATGATGCCCTATGGGTTTCTAGTGTTCAGTTAACTGAGTTAGAGGAAGTGTTTCAGGATATTGCAATAAGTGCTCTTTCTCAGAAACTATTTGTAGATAATCATCTAGAGTCTCACATATTTTTTGGATTAAAATGGTCTTCAAAAGAAAAAGCATCTAAGTACATATCTGATACCTTGACTGAGGTTGGTGGAATTATTAGAGTGGCTGAAATAATAGGAAATTCTGGAAGTGATTCTACTAACGGACCCTATGTTCAAATTGATGAAAAGGCTTTTTCTGATCTTGTTGATTTGAAAGCTCTTCGTGAAAAGGCTAGCAAGGTTAATATTAATGATCAGCCTACCCATATTCAAGCAACAATTAAAAGTATCGGTGATGGTAAAAAATACTACTTGAGAGATGGAAAGCAAGGAGACAAATGGTGACTATAATTGCTAACAAGTGCTTGCACGCGGAAAAAATAAAGCTGCTTCGCTTCCGCTACGCAACTTTCTTTTTCCGGTGAAGCAAGCGTTATGTTTCCTTGTAAGTGATGAGCGAGCTTAAGTACATCAAGAAAAAGGACACACTATTGCCATATTGTTATCTGGCTCTTAAAGATCATTTTGAGTCT
>CAZWHY010000108.1:0-2659 GCA_964633725.1 Uncultured Candidatus Berkiella sp. | reverse complement strand
ATATTGTGCTTGATTGAATTTGATGTCAACACGAAAGATGGGTGTCCGGTTACCCCTGGAAATTCATCACGTTTTTTTCGCGATTCGTGCTGCATTATGTTGACAAAACCGGGGCGTCCATATATGTCCGTTTTATCCCGTTTTATCCCGTTTTATCCCGTTTTATCCCGTTTTATCCGTTGTCTTGACAAAAAATAAGACATGCAATAATCTGTATTCAGTTTCTGAAAATAAATCCAGAAATTGTGTTTCATAAATTCAAAGTCTAAGTAAGGATGCTGTGAATTTGGTGGTTTAACAGACAATATATAATTGCTAACTACTACAACATATTCCACAACACAGGAGGGTAATTGCTAGTTTTATTAATTGATAATACATCAACGTAAACATTTACTTCATTTTATTAAAGGAGATAATTTCATGAAGCGAAAAATTCAATTCGGTTTGATCTGTCTGCTATCCACGAGCGTAGTGGTATTTGCAGCAGAGCCATCTGCAGTTTCAAACGACATTATTGCCCAACACAATATTAAAATTGAAAAGAGAGTCAATGAAGCAAATATATTATTTTCTGAAAAAGTTAGCCAAGCGCCATTGGAAACCATTAAAGTTGTCGCTCATTTTAGAAACAGTAACACGGCAAAACAAATAGTCGATATAGTGGGCCGCTATAACTTGACCGTCACAGGTTTTAGGCATGGTAATAGCAAGTACAGCGGTGGTTACACCCTAAAGCCAAATGAAACTGTGCAAGAAGCGATACGTCAGTATTTGAGCGATCACGACTTGTTTATGAAACGGGATTATAAGTTAACTAAAAAATATCTTAGCGAAACCACGGGCAACGAAGATCCGCAATTAGCTGTAGCGCTCAACTCAAGGTTATCCGATATTCAACAACGACAATTGGAATCTTCTCTAAATGGATTGCAAATTGTTGGCTTAGAGTTGTTGGGATCTGCGCTCGCACTAAACGAATTTAGAAAGGACAATAATTTCGTGAGAGTGATGGAAATATCAAAAAAGGGTATTCCACAGCCATCAATTATTAACCGATAAGAAACCACCATGGAGGGATTAAATATGCAAAAATTCATTAGCGTATTTCTTGTATTAATAGGCTTGATGCTGATAAGCGTCAATTCAAATGCAGCGACAGTATCTTGTAATGCGATAGCATCCACCGAGTACGTGCCAAGCAAAGGCTATGTTGATATTGGTGCGGATTCGGTAAGCCGATATGTTATTCAGCACATGTATTGGCGAACTGCAAGTCGTTTGTCTTGGTTCAAAAGTGAGAGTACAAGTACCTATGAACCTGATGCTATATTTTACAATTACGATGGTAGTGCTTACGGTAATGCACCTATAGGATATTGGACTTCCGATTTGCCATCACCATATGTTGATACTCAGGCCTTTGACTCGGCATCGGAAAAAGCTGTTACTATAGGTTCCGCAAACGCGTACTTTATTAATGCAGGTAGATTCTATATGACTGTTACTCGCATGACTGCTGGAGGAGGAAATTCTAGCTTAGTTAAACTATCATCCCAGCGAGGGCGACGGGTACCTGGTGGTTGTTATAGCACTAATTGCTCCTTTGGGTGCAGTTCAAATAGCAACTATTTCACTGTACCATTCCAAAGTGGATATACCGCTCCTAGTGGAAGAGTCTATTGGTGGCAAGATCCGAACACGACCAATCAGCCTTGGTGAGAATCGAATGATAGTAATTTGATTGCCTTTACTCAATTGAATATTTTTCTAATAAAAGTGAATGAGAAAGTTCAAGAAGCAATAAACGAAGGTGGCTAATTTCGTGTCTCAAGCGAAAGTAACAATTGGTTGGCACGGAGAGCGACCAATTAAAATATAATTGCCTTCGGCATTTGGGGGGTCACTGATTAATTGTGGAATTCGACATCAGTTGAAACAGGCATCAATTGATGGAAAATATTTTACATTAATCTGAGATCCCACATTTTTTGTCAACATGGTAGGGTTAAGATGTGACTTCTAAGCTGAAATCCAAATTAATTGCTCAGTTGCGTATTGCTCCAATCCACTACTTGACCATTGTTGTTTTAGTTGCCACATTGTTCATACCTAAGCAAGTCTATAATTATGAAGAAATGAAAGCACTGCACTTGGGGTACCCTGTTGGGTTCTATGTGCAAGATTTTAGTCGGTACACACCGCTATTTTTCCCTCAGGAATTTAATTTTGGTAGTCCCTGGGAAGATCCCGCAGTGATAAATATACCTTATTTTATTCTGTCGTATTTTATAGTGTATCTGTTGTTATTACTGTTATTCCGGATGCTAAAAATAGTAATGAATTATTTTCTTGGTAAAAAGGACATCCAGGTTTAGAAAATGAAAAAATATGAAATTGTTTTTTTAATGTCGTTGTTCTCTTCCTGTGAAATTTTGACTGAATTATAAATATTTCGAGTGGGGAGTTACTACAAAGAGCAAAATCAAGAATCATGCCCAGGCGTGTCTCTCAGCGTAGGCTGATAGTGGCGATTTCGTGTAGGGTTTGAGTTTTTCGACGGAGCCGACAAGCCCCTCAGGAAGTAAAGGAAGTAAAGAGGATACCCAAATTTAGAATATGACAAAATATGAAATTATTTGATGATGTCGCTGTTCTC
>CAZWHY010000107.1:0-2813 GCA_964633725.1 Uncultured Candidatus Berkiella sp. | reverse complement strand
TGAAAAACCGTCTCATTGCATAGTACTAGTATACAATGCAATTTATGCTTTAAAATACAGCAATATTGGAGCAGGGCGGGTGATAATTAACCAGTCATTTTCTTGTGTGGTGTATCAAAAATAAGGTCCAGTAAATAATTATTTATTGGTGTTTCGTTCCCTTGCCCCCCATCCATTATACTTGGAATTGTAATTTCCACCGGACAGGTAGGATCTTGGCTAGCCCATTCTAGGGCATTAATAATGCATATACACTTTTAAGTGCGCCTAATTGTGCCATATTGTGCTATAATAAATGGCATGATTAGGCGTAATATGGCATATTAAAAACATGAAGTCTGGCACCAAGAATGCAAAAGCACTTAATGAGCTAGAAAACTTATTTGTGCAAAAATACTCTCAGCTACAACATTTGTCTGAAGAGGAAAGAAAATATATACACCGGCATGTCTTTGTAAGCACCATTGGTGCCTCTACCAGAATTGAAAATGCCATTCTTACTGATCAAGAAATTGAGTGGATAGATACGGTGTTGACAATAGATGGCAAGCCTTCTGCTTTTAATCAAAATCGTAGCCTAATCGAAAATAAACTTTCCAAAGATAGAGAAAGAAGTATCGAAGAGGTTGCAGGTTGCCGAAGCATGCTTTTATTAGTATATTCGCAATTTAGCGATATGTTTCCCTTTACTGAGTCCAGCTTAAGAGGGCTGCACCAACAATTGTTGCAATACTATCCAAAGGCAAAGCAATATTTAGGCAAATACAAAACATTGCCAAATTCTGTGGTTGAGACTAATCATGATACCGGTAAAGTGCGCGAGGTTTTTAAGACTGCAGATGCGGGACCAATAACCGAATCAGCAATGTCAGATTTAGTTCGGTGGTATAACGATGCAATCCAGAACACCTCATTTTCAATCTCCGTAAGTTGTGAGTTTGTGTATAGATTTTTAGCAATTCATCCATTTCAGGATGGTAATGGACGAGTTGGCAGGGGGTTGTTTTTGCTAAGTTTGTTGCAATCTCCAAGCGAAGCCATTAGGACTATTGCGCCATATATTGCGTTTGATAGAGAGATTGAATCTTCTCGCGCTGAGTATTACTTTGTACTGAACCAATGTTCGGGTGGTAAGTTTAGAGTCAAGTCTTCGGATTATCGTATTGAATATTTTCTTGAATATATGACGAAAGTTTTAACGCGCTCACTTGAGAACTTTGATTCCGTTCGAAAGCGGTACGAAAATGTGAATAAACTATCCTCGGCAGCGACAAGCGTATTGTCTTGTTTTAAGGATCATCCAGAAATCAGGTTAACAACTGGACTGATTTGTGAAGAAACAGGTTTGGCTCGTAGAACTGTTGCTAATTCATTGAGTACATTATTGCGGTTTGAGTTGATTCAGCGTTATGGCCAGGGGAGGGGGGTTCGGTATCAGTTGACGTTTTAATTATTGTAAAATTATCCCATCTTGTAGGGGAGCGCATCTGGATTATAGCTATCTAATTTCACCTTATAGAGGTGTCCTAGGCGAACTTTATGTAAGCGCCTCAGATTTGGAGGTTTTATGTAAAGTCTGCTACGCTTCTTCTGGATTCTGTCTGGTAAGCCTCACCCGTTACCGAATGAAGTGGTGTCTTTTAGCCGAAGAATTAGCTTCAGTTTTGGTTGATTTTAAAAAGAGTACGTTGAAAAAGCATGCCCCATTGCATAGTACATGTATACTAAGCAATTCGTCCTTTAAAACACAGCAATAATAGAGCAGGGAGGGTGATAATTAAAGGACACGGACACAGTATTTTATTTCTGGGCTAGTTAATTTTTAAAAACCACATTGTCAGAATAATTTTGGATATGTTTACACCGTACACAAACCATCTCAATCACTTTATTACCTTTAATTCTATGACCAAGAGCAACGGGATTAGTAACAATTAGTGCCCCTCGCATTACAAATTTGGAGCTACTGCATACTAAACATACAACGGGCTCGTTGGAGTGGCTATAGTAGAGGTTTTGGACAGACTCATGCTTCGTGCTATCTTGTTCACTACTTAATAAATCATGAGTTTTATCTCTATCAATATTTTTTGATACGTCTCTCAATTTCCTTTTGGATCTTATATTTTGGTATATACCTGTACCAAGAACCACCACAGCTAGCAAAGCTAGCAAAAGGATCAATAATACGCTAACCCCACTTGGGTCGTAAGATGGTGCGCTGTTATACATTGGTTTATCCTCGTTTCGTTACTGGAATTCTATATCTCAAGAACGCTTGCTATTATAGACTAGGCGTTATGAACTAAATTTTAACACTCTTGAAAGTACTTTTGTATATCGTGTATCTGTTTTTGAAAGAAAGGACCCATTGACAGAATTGTGTGAAGTTTCAGAAAATGGCTCTTTGCTGGAATTTCACGCCTCTTTTTAAATGTTTTAAAAGCAATTTTTAAGCGAAAAAACGGTTCTCTAGTGCTTCACCAAGCCTCTGGCTACTTTCAAGAACAGTTGTTTATCCTAATCTTGAGACAGAAATAAAGTATTTATGTTGTACAGCCAACATCATGCTTAGCTTTCTACTTTTTGCAAATATTTTTCAATATTTGGTCGCGGCAAAGTAGAGATTTTCTCGTTTTGGGGGCTTTATGCCCAAGACGGCTCATTATATTAAAGGTTCTAGATTATGGTATTGATATAACAAAAAACTTATGAGTATGCATTTACTGTATGGTTTTAAAATCACAGATATAGCTTTAAAAGTAGTACGTTGAAAAACCGTCTCATTGCATAGTACTAGTATACAATGCAAT
>CAZWHY010000106.1:0-2881 GCA_964633725.1 Uncultured Candidatus Berkiella sp. | reverse complement strand
GACAAGCTGGATAAGTTGATTGCTAATAAGTGATGAGCTGGCAATATTTCACAGATAATGAGCTTAAATGCCGTTGTGGGTGTGGTAATGCAGATATGGAGCTTGGCTTCATGGAAAAGCTTATTGCCTTGAGAGAGCATTTAGATTTTCCCTTCATCATTACTTCCGCATATAGATGCCCAGAGTATAATCAAAAAGTTAGTACGACTGGTCCTAATGGCTCACATACCACAGGTAGAGCCATAGATATTGCGGTGTATGGTGAGCAGGCTTATAAACTTATTAGATATGCACCGCAATTTAAGTTTAATGGAATAGGTGTTAGCCAAACAGGCTCCCATAGGAGCAGGTTTATTCACCTTGATGATTTGACTAGGGTGGATGGATATCCAAGGCCGTGGGTTTGGGGTTATAATAAATAAAACATTTGGATGAGCAGCTAATTTCAACATGCGTATTAGAAAATATAAATCTGATGATAAACAAAAAATATCTTACTTAGTTCGCAAGTGTATTGTTGAGGTCAACAGTGCTGATTATACCACTCAACAAATAAAGTTCATGAGCATGGAGTTTAGTCCTGCAAAAGTCCACGAGCGATTTTCAAGTCGTACTGCATTTGTCGCTGTTGATGGCGATAAAATTCTTGGCTGCGCTACTTTTAAAGCTGGTGAAATTGGTAGTCTATTCGTAAACCCTAGGTTTCATCATCAAGGGATTGGGCACAAGCTAATGAATAAGGCAGAAGAACAAGCTAAAACAAATGGTTTTTCAGATGTATGGGTTAATTCTAGCAAGACCGCAGTTATTTTTTATAAAAACTTGGGATATATCAAAAAGAAGAGAGTTGCACATAGATATGGTGGCGTGACATTTGTAATGGAGAAGGTATTAGCTTTTGGCTAAACTAGTCTTCATATAAGATTTTATGACTTTGTTTGGCAAAATAATTGGTTCGACTGCTGCTGAACCTATAGAAGCTATTGGCAGTGTTCTAGATAAACTCTTCACGTCCGACGAAGAAAAACTCCAAGCCAAAGCCGTATTAGAAAAACTCAGACAACATCCCGCCGAACTACAGGTCGCTCTTAATAAAATTGAAGCTCAACATCGTTCTATGTTTGTTGCTGGTTGGCGGCCTTTTATTGGTTGGGTGTGTGGCCTTGGGTTAGCAAATGTTTATTTGGTGAATCCTTGGTTACAGTGGTTGTATGGAGTTAAGGGGCCTGCGTTGCCCTTAGATGTTATTGTTGAGTTGGTTATTGCCATGCTGGGGCTAGGGACACTGAGGACATTTGAGAAATTTAGTGGTAGAGCCAAGTGACGGTTGTGAAGGTCAAATTCAAGGGCGTTAAGCAATTCAAAAAATCATTAGCTCGTACAGAGTCCCAAGTAGAGCGAAAAGCTCAACAAGCGCTAAACCGCACACTCACTCGTTCTCGTACACAAATGACCAAGAAAATTGGCGAGAAGCTAAACCTTAAAAAGAAAACCATTCGCGATATGATAGTCATTCATAAGGCCAATAAGAATACAGGCTTGATAGGCCGCCTCATTGTTAAGAACAAACCAGTCTCATTGATTGAATATAAAGCGAAGCAGAATCGTAAAGGGGTTAGCTTTAAGATGTTTCGTAACAGGCCAAGGAAATTGATTAAGCATGCCTTTATTTATCCCGATAGTCGTGGTAGAGATACGGTGTTTAGGCGTAAGACGAAGGCTAGGTTGAAGATTAAGCCGTTGTATGGGGTGAGGGTTAGGGATGTGGCGAAAAATGAAATGGGCAAGATACATGTGTTTGCCGATAAGTTTATAAATGAAGAGATAAAAAGGTTAATTTCTTTATAATTCTGAAAGCTATGTAGGTAATAATTAATTATTGCAGTTGTTGAGGATTTTAATTATAGTTCCATGCAATAATATGTGGGACTTATCAGGATGATTTTAATGAGACAAATAACTTTAATATTTTTATTATCATTGGGAATGTTTTCTAGCGCAACGGCAAAACCCTATGATGATATTGGAACTGGCCATGACTTGGTTAAAGTATGCTCAAAATTTGTGCAGTTTCAAGGGAATATGCGCAATGGCGAAAGACCGGTTAATTTCTCTTATGGTGATTATATGGATATAGGGAGGTGTATGGGGTTTGTAATGGCTTTGTCAGATACTCACACATTTGTGACAAGCATCCAAGATTTTGATCCTGCAATGTCTCCTGATAAACATATAGATAAATCATCGTTATTTTGTATGCATAATAAAATAAATCACGCTGGTCAAGTATATATGCTTTTAGACGGCATACATTTAAAAGCAGAGAAAAATAAGGAAGAATTAGATAAGCCAGCGGTATTATTAGCACTAGAAATATTTATAGAAAAATTTCCTTGTAAAAACAAACAAGTGGCAGCATCGCAAAACTCTAGAAACAGTTAGAGTTACATATTTAAGATTGGGTCCTTCTAGCCACATACTTATACGGGGCGTAGATGCGCAATACCCGTGCAGTAACTGATCCTGGGGGTACCCCCTCTTTACTATACCTATGTTAAAAACACTGAATATATCAAGATGACATTAAAGAGCAGTATAAAGTTCGTTAATAGAAATCAGTTAGCTCTCTTGTTTGATAAAAGTCTCGTAACCATAGACTCATGGATCCGCAGAGGGATGCCTTTTGTCCAAGAGGGATGTAGATCTCAAGAGTGGAAGTTTGATGTTTCACAAGTTGCCAAATGGCGCGAAGAGCAAGCCATTGCCAATGCACTGGGGAATATGGGGGATGTTGAAATTGAGGAAGCCAGACGGCGTAAGATAGCAGCAGAGGCGGGGATCCTTGAGATAACGCTGAAAGCTAAGCAAGGTGAGGTTATTG
>CAZWHY010000105.1:0-3026 GCA_964633725.1 Uncultured Candidatus Berkiella sp. | reverse complement strand
AAATTTATGCATAATTTTGGTTGGGCAAAACCCCGGTAAATCCCAAAGAGCCAAATATTTCTCCTTGAACGGATATTTTTTCAAAGAATTCAATTTCATTATCTGAAAAAAGTAAGAGCACATCTGTAACCTTTCTCTAAAATTTCGGGGCGATATCCACGAGCTTGTGCAATTGACAGCAAATCATTCTTAGTGGTTATCTTCATTTGGCTCTTCCCATGTTTTCTCTATAAAATCTACAGGGACAATAAGATTCCATTTTTTGATTAAGCGTCCCTTTCCCTCCCTGCTTCGAACCATATTGTGAGGAACCTTTGGCAAATGCTCTTGTAAAACTTTAGTTATGTTTTCAATGCCAGAGACATGCCCTGATAGCAAATCTAAAAAATAACCAAGCTTTGCGATTGTTGTAGTATTATTAAGCAAAAGCGCATAACTAAGAATTTCATGAGCATTGACTCTAACAACGTTTTCTAATGATCGATAGATTTCTTCAAAACCACCACCCAAGTCAACCCTATCAATAATATCAACCAGCGTTCGCTCAAGATTGGTTACCCTAAGATCTAACCCATTTCGATGAATCGTTTCTACACCAAAATCAGTATGTCCACTTTTTATAAGTGCTTTAGGCATTAAAGCTGGACGATAGTTCTGCCCTTCGAAACTGAATCCAGTTAAGCGTCTGCTAGATATATAGGTGATTTCATTAAATGTTGTATAGGCTAGTCCGTGCAACTCTAGCCCAGTATGATATCCTAAAATAGCATCTTCAGCGGCTTTACTCCCAATAAGGTATGGGTCAAGATAACGAGGACCCTCAAATGAGCCGGCAAGCACAGCATATAAATTCCTACGTATATGCACCAAATGTCCAGCCTGGTGATGATAATTCAGCAACTTGCGGATTGATGCAGAGCTCTCTATACCCCGGCCTCTCATGAAGCTAGCAAATTCACTATATCTAAAGACAGGATGTGTTCTAAAAAAAGATTTTACTTTCATAATATGACAATATGATTTTATAATATAAATATATTATACATTATAACAACACTATGTCAAATTTCACCTGCCTGGTGGAAAATACGGCACAGACATTGGAATTAGTATCTGTTAGAGCAAAATAGAAATGTCCTACAAAAACAGTCAGTGGTTTTTCATACACTAAAAGAAAAGCTAACAAGAATGCTATGCAGGAAGATTTCGGAATGAACGCTCAGGAACTGAGCAAAGTGTCAGTTATTCATATAGTGACCCTAGCAACAATATTTTGTTTGATGTCAGAAAACGCCTTAATAGCTACCCTAACGTCACCGTACAAACTTTCTCCACACCACGTCGCCTTGGCCTAGAAGAGGCACAAGAAAAAATAAGTGAATGGTTTACGTTCTAGAAAGCCGTTCAACTTACATTAATCTCAAGCAGAAATAAAATGTCACAAGAACGCCCCCGTTCGTCGCTTGTAATCAAAAGCCCGACATACAAAGTTAGCATCCCGAGTTACCATTAACATAATTAATCCTTACTCTGTTTTAATTGTGAGAAAGCAATATGCCTAAATCTTCCCCATCCCCATTATCCACTTTAGATCAACGTCGCGTCTGGCAATCATACAGAGGTTACTCGGATACGTTCGCTCTTAGCGAAGCGCTTCAAAAAAACGATGCAAAAGCGATCCACCATTACAGCACAATAATGAACATTAATGTCTCAGATTTGCTGAGTTACGCCATTGCTGAAAATAACATAGAAATCATAGTCACCCTTGTAAAGTTAGGGGCAGATATAAACACTACAGATCTTGACGGACTAACCCTACTACACAAGGCCGCAAAAAAAGATAACGCAACTATTATTCGCATGCTAGTAAAACTGGGCGCCAAAATAAACGCCCAAACTAACTCTGGATATACACCAATCCACCATGCCGTGCTAGAAGGAAGCCTAAAAGCTATTGAGACGCTAGCGAAGTGGGGGGCGGATCTTAATATTCAAGGAGGACAGGAAAATGATAATATAACGCTTTTTCATTCCGCCATGGAAACAAAAAAAAACAAACGTATCTTTGTCATTAATATGCTTGCAAATCTGAAGCTCAACATTAATGCCAAAGATAGAGACGGTCTTACCCCACTCCACTGGGCCGCAATTAATTCTGCCTCGGAAGAGATTTCTGTTTTAGCCAATCTTGGAGCCAATGCTGAAGCACAAGACAGTTTTGGAAAAACCCCATTGCATTGGGCCCAGAGCAAAGAAGCTGTTTGCGCTCTTAACGCTCTGGGGGTCAATCTTAACGTTAAAGATAATGATGGTGGAACCCCACTCCATGAAGCGGCATGCCGTGCAAATTTAAGCTCGATGATCGCTCTTGCAAACTTAAATGCAAATTTGGATATTACCGATAATGATGGACTAACCCCACTACAGCAGCTTGCTCACTACGGAAGTGACATATTAGAAGATTTCTTAACTCAAACGAACCTATTAGATAGACATGATATTGATGAAATCATGGGAAGCACTCAAGTCGATACTCAAGATTTAAGAGCGCAAGCTCAAAACCGTGAAAGCGCAATGCAAAGGTTAAGTATCACCGAGAAAGACAGCCTAAGATACATTAAAACCCACTATAAAGAACAATTTGAACAACAAGGCCAAGCTGCAATATGGAATAACCTTAAGCAACACCTGGAATATGAGTACCAAAAAAATCCTGCCCAAAATAGTAACGACCAAGACTTACCATTAGAGTTTGACGCAACCAAAGAGCCTGAACCTTATTACAAGCACCCTGCGCACACAGCATGGCGCTATTTATTTCAAGCCCCCAACCCATGGATGGCACCAGGCGCTCACTGGGTCTCTAGAGACGTACGTGGCAGGCTCTCTGCAGGCATTAACGACAAAGACAAACAAAATATAACCTCCCTATGGCTAGCCGCATCCGATAAAAATATAACCCCTATAGATGATGTGAGCCTTGCTGACAGAATAGATTTTTTTACAAATGCACTGGCTTTGCT
>CAZWHY010000104.1:0-3250 GCA_964633725.1 Uncultured Candidatus Berkiella sp. | reverse complement strand
TCACAACCATGGCGTTTTGATTGTAATTATAAGGAACGAATTTCGGCATAGGTATCACTCCATTTGCGTTGAGTCATTCTATCAAATATTAGCGATTTTAGGCTTTTTCTACAGCCTCAACGCTTCACATAAGGGGCGCGCGCTTTTTGCGCGTCCCAGTGAGCAATAGCGAACGATCTTGATGTTCTTGTTAGCTTTTTGTTTTTTCATTTTTAGTTACCCACCAAAGCTCAGCTTGGTTTGTAATTAAATTATTGATTATTTCTATTAACTCACTCGGCGATGTTGGATTTCCACGAAATTCACCATAACTTGTTTTACCGAATGAAAACCAATTATCTCCTTCGAGGTTTTCTGAGCCTAGTCGTACTCGCTTTCTTGTTTGTGATGCTTTCAGTTTTTTTGCCTCAGTTTCTTTTTTGTAATATACGTTATTTCGATTTGGCTCTGCATATGAGAGATTTATACAAAAACTCCCGCCCGACGAAAAAAACTGGAAATTGATTAGACATACGAAACCTTTAGTTTCCTTGTACAGGTTTGGAAAAGAACCCTTAAACCCACGTTCCCTTAGAAAAGAGATACAATATTCTTTTAGTTCTGATTCCATTTGCTTACGTTCAATATTCATATTTTAAGCTAACGCCTGCTTCACCTGCAGCCGTGAGTGGCGCGACTTTTGCGGCTTTTTGCAAAAGTCGTGACGCTTACGGCAGTCAGCGTGCAAGCAATTGTTATGCATTTTATAAGTTCAGTTTACGATAAGTCACACATTTTGATTAAATGGATTACCTCTTTTTTGATTCCTATGCTAACTAACACTTCTTCATGTCCTTTTCTTTCTTCTTCAGAATAATATGTTACGTACCATTGTGTTTCATTTTTTACAGAATTAAACAACTCTATAAAGTATGGTTCGTCCACCTCGGATAGAGAGTGACCAAGGATATATATTTCATCTATTTTGTTAAGGCCGTTAAAAAAACAGCCATTTTCTTCAATTATTGTTTGAGTATCTTTATGTGACTTATAAAAATAAGTTAACATTTTATCTTTGCCTAACTCAAAAGAATGATCAAAATTATCAGACATCATATCTGACCACCTTTCGTAGTCCTCATCACTGAGTCCTTCAGGTGGTTTCACTTCTTCAGCTTCAAAACTTTCAGGGTTTATGGCGTGACCAAGAATTAAGTCATTGTCTAAGGAAGCTTGGTTATGGATGTACAAAACATTGTCATTTGAAATTTTATAAATAGTTTCGAGAGTGTCTGTATAATTGAAGTTTAAGTACAAGCTATTTTTATCTAAAGGAAGCGTTCCACTCCTAATTACTTTAGATAAATCGATATTCAAAATAAACTCTCTAAAAGCTGAAAATAGTTCAATTGTTAAGTCATCTACTACTCTTTCAATTTCTATTTGAAAAGCACCCCAATCTCTATCTCTGAAATCAGGTGAACTAGGGGAGGCTACGTAATCAGAATATTCGTCTAGTATTGATTCATGATCTAAATATGCTAACACGGTCTCAAATTCAGACCATAGATAACTACCTGTAGCACGTTCATTACCATTTTCTATACTAGGTAATCCGTAATAGGTAATCATACTTTCATAAAGACTAGGATAGTTCTCTTGTAAAAAGATACCGAATGATAAATAGCTTGTAGCTAAGTCATGATAAAGATCAAATCCATTTCCAATAACATATAGTCTACTCATAAAATAATGTGATATTTTCCTTTATTGCATAACAGCGTTAATAAGCGGAAGCCATTGTCCACGTATTAATTGCATATATGCGGATAGTACTTCCATGTATTATGATATTAACATGTGAAACATGGATAATATCGTTCTATTCGCTTTAACAACAAACCTAACACTAGTAATGCTGTTTTTCGCCCTCAATCGAAGCGGTTATTAGACCAAGTTTCTGAGGTGATGCGTTATTATCATTATAGAAAATCAAGGGGCAGTGTGCTTGAAGTGAGTAGATAATATTTTTCAAGCACACTGCCCCATTGATTTTTCGACTCTATGTGCGTTGTTTGATATCGCGGTAAAAATTTTCGTGGGAGCCAAGAGCCATCAATTCAAGAGTTAGAGCTCCATCATCGAAACTATATCCTAATAATGTAAGCTGCTTGTTCATCTTGAATTTGTATACACGTAAAAATGCCAAGTCACCTTTTTTCTGCTCACCAAGAACTGGTTTTGCCATTATTTCTTCAACGGCGGTATCCAGATCTTTCTTTTCGTTCCGCTTAAGCTTTTTGACGGCCTTTTTAAAAGTGGGTGTCTGTAAAACGCTCTTAGCCTTAGCCAAAGTCGTAGCTCTCTAGTTTTCCTGCTTCTCGTTCAGCCTCAGCAATTATTGCCTGTTTCACAAATTCGTAAGGTAAATCGGGGTTATCTTCCATGATTTTACCAATTTTTGCCCAATGCTCAATCTGCTTGGGAGGTGTACGGTTCAAGGCTTTTGCCATAATTGTGGCTTTATCAATAAGGTCTTGATCTAATCGTACGCTTGTTGTTGCCATGCCATTACCTTCTACTGTTGCGTTTTGCAGGCATTGTAGCAATATGCCACAATCGAGGCAAGTTGCAACAAGACGTGCAAAACGACAAGTGCTGCGCACTTTGCCGTTTCACTTAGCGTTATGTTTAAAAAATAAAGAGAAGAACAATGGGAAGAAAACTTTAGGGCTGTACTCTTTTATGAAAAAAAGCTCCAATAAACTATTATAGGTTTTTGATCTATGTTTTAGCATCCATACGTTTGTGCAATATACGAACAACTTCAATTTCAAATTGACTTACACTACGATAAAAATGAGATGACGACTAACGGGGAATTTTCGATACCCTGGTTTAATAAAATCACATTTATTTCCTATGGTAGGCGTGTCTGAGAGCATATGAAAAGCATCGTCAAATTGCAGGGCATAAATTTTACAGGGCGACGCACGGTATGCTATATGGGAAATTTAGCGGATATAGTTTCGATAGGAATAAGATGTACAGCATGCCAAACCCAGTTCAAGCCGGGCTTAACGCGCCAAATAATACGGGTGATATATTATCGACTAAACTGAAAAGGAAGAGCCGCAACCACAGGTAGTCGTTGCATTAGGATTACGAATAATAAAATGTTCGCCGTCGATACCCGTCTTATAATCAATTTCAGCACCAACAAGATATTGCATACTCATCGGATCAACCAGCAAGGTCACACCAATGTTCT
>CAZWHY010000103.1:0-3340 GCA_964633725.1 Uncultured Candidatus Berkiella sp. | reverse complement strand
CTCTGGACGGATCGTCTCATAATTTATCCCAATTCTAAAAGGTTTTTCTGCTAAACGGGGGCCATTAGGCGACAAAGCAACCTCACTACAATTTGTAACACGACCAATACAGCAGATATAGGCATTTTCGGGTAATAGAACCAATTGTAATTCCAGCACTTCCCCTGCATTGACGGCTTCTGGTGACATACATGCTAAGCCACAACCACTCAGATTAACGGTTTCCATGTCACAGTCAAAAACAGAATACTCATTTTTCTGAGTAGGCGGACCTTTAGAAATAATATTAATTTTGCGATTGAGCAACTCCATAGCATAACTTAACTCTGGTTCTTTCCCTTTTAATTTATGGATATAATCTGATATCTCAGTTTCCAACTGAAGGAACATATAGTATTGATCAGGACAAAGTGCATCCCCTATTTTTATGCGACTTTCTAGCTTAGTACGTTCTGTTTCGTCAATAGTACGAAACAAGAAAAAAATATCATCTTCAATGCGAAAATAGCGTCGACGTTCATCATCAGCGCGAAGACTCCGTCGACGCTCTCCCCCTGTATTCTGTTTTTTGGATAGTGCCATCCTAAATATTCTCCAAAATAAGTGATTCTAAAATTGCAACTCTCGCCCCCGACAACATCCTGCGCAAGGCATAAACAAAACAAGTGGGTCAGCGGTTACCCAAAATTTTAAATATATAATAAGATACCTGGATCTTAATGATTTTACCAAACAAATATACTTTAAAATTATTCTTGCACTTCATCTACATAGTGTGACCTGAATAAACCGTCAGTAGAGTACCTTAATCCAGATTTTCTTTTTTGATATGGATTCGCTTGTGGCTGATGCGATACGGCCTCTATTTTGGGACGATGTATTTTCCGTTTTTTATCTCTTTTTAACTTGTCTTTTTTAAGCACTTTTTTAATTTCTTTGCTTTCATCTTGCTCATTTCGGATTAATTCAATCTCGACTCTGCGGTTGTGCGCACGATGTTCTTTTGTATCATTTTTAAATAATGGTTTTGTATCTGCAAAACCACTGACTACGACCCGTTTTTTTTCTAGCGATCCTTTGTCAAATAAATGATGCGTCACCGTCACGGCTCTAGCCGCAGACAGCTCCCAATTAGAACGAAACCTAGATGTATAAATAGGTATATTATCAGTATGACCTGATACAATAATTCTTCCAGGTAATTTTTCTAAAATTTTCCTGATTTTATGTATGACAGGAATAAATGAAGGTCGTATCACGTCCGCCCCAGAAGAAAAAGAGCCCTGTTCTAAAATACGAATCACAATTCTTTGTTCAAATGACTCAATTTCTATCACACCATCCATAATTTCATTAATCAGTTCTGCTGCAACCTCTGAAGCTTCTTGAGCACTGCTTTGGCCATTTTCTGCATCGTCATTACTTTGTTTTTTCTCTGCCGCGGCTTTATCAAATTCATTGTTTTTGATGATATCACCTGTCGTTCGTATTTGATCAAATACCAGAGTATTACCCATCTCATCTATTGTTTTTTGTCGAACTTCATTCAGAGGCGTTGGTTCTGGTTTACCAGGGCTGAACTCTTTGGCGATGACACTTGTGCCTTTAGGAATCTCATAGGCAATAACATCTCGCTGTACACCAAATGCTCTTTCCATGGAACCCGCTACTTTTTTAAACTTAGATAAATCCATCTGGGAAAATGATAATAACAGCACAAAGAAACACATCAACAATGACATTAGATCCGCAAACGTCATAACCCATGCCGGTATACCTGCTTCTTCGGGTAGCGTAACTTCATCTTCATCATCACTCATGCGCCACTAATCCTCTTGAGACACACGTTTTGTGCTGGGCATATATTGCATCAGCGTTTCTTCAATCACTCTAGGATTCTGTCCTGCTTGAATACCCAGCAAGGCATCAATCACCAACGCTTTTGAAATACGTTCTTCCGTAGAACGAAGCTCCAACTTATCTGCTATTGGCAAAGCAAACATGGTGGCAATCATGGCGCCATATAGTGTCGTTAGTAGTGCAACCGCCATGGAAGGGCCAATACTTTTAGGGTCATCCATTGCGGATAACATCATCACCAGTCCCACAAGCGTTCCGATCATCCCCATTGCAGGTGCCACATCCCCTATGGCTCGAAATACTTTTTGCCCCCAAATATGACGCTCAAATGTTAAGTTCATATCTTTGACCATCATCATTTTGACAACATCAGGCTCATGCCCGTCAATTAATAATTGCACACCTTTTTGCATAAAATCATTCTTGATTTCCATCCCTTCTAATGACAGCAATCCACCTTTTCTGGCAGCTGTTGCAATTTCCACAGCTTCTTCTATACATTCTTGTGGGTTAAATTTTTTGAATAAAAAAGCTCGCACAGCAACTTTAACCGCCCCCAAAAACTGCTTTAACCCAAATTTGGACAAAACAACCATTAAGCTACCACCAAATACGATTAATACGGACGGTATATTAACAAAAATACTAATATCACCACCTGAAGCCATACTGGTCCCCACGATGGCAAAGGCGCCCAGCAGGCCAATTATAGTTGCTAAATCCACAAAGCTGCTCCAATTTCTAACATTGCTTATTTTAATTCTAGTTTAAGAGCGAAGTCTCTGCCGAAGCTTAAGAAACGGGTAGATAGATAGTTTATTAAAATATTTAAACAGTACTATTCAACACAGTGCTTGAGTTTCCTGACTAATACTGTACAATTCACATCTGAAATTTGATTTGATTAATTTAATTGAGCAGGAAATAGTGTATATGCCTAGTAATATTGTAGAGAAAAAATTCATCGTTATAAACCATCTAGATAAACCAGAAGACTCCAGAGCCATGCTGTGGTTGAAATTTTCAAGCGAAAAAGCATTGCAAGATTTATTTGAAAAACATAACATCCCTAAAAACCAAGATGGTTTATATAAACAAGAAATTATTTTGAAAAATAATGAAAATGTAGATGATTTCACAATTTCACTAGAGTCCCATCCAGAAGACACATCTGCTTGTGTTTTGCGGTTTCCTAAAGAAGCATTAAAAATTACAGAACGCGAAAATGCATACCCTGAAGTGGAAATATTAGAGCCATATAAACTCGCATTACTCAACCATATGAAAAAAATATTACCAGAAGAAAGTTGGGCAGAAAAAATTGAAATCAATATAAAGTGTCCACACACAGGTTCGCCTCTTGAACATACAGTATTGAACTTTGATCGTGAAAAAGATTCTGCACCACAACAGCAACAGCAACAGCAACACGAACTGGAACAGAAAAGTAAAAAGCAAAAAATACAACACAATATAAAAC
>CAZWHY010000102.1:0-3378 GCA_964633725.1 Uncultured Candidatus Berkiella sp. | reverse complement strand
ATCTATCAGTGCGGGATCACATATAAAAACGCGACATCGTGTCGCGACTAACGTTCTGCATCACCCGCCGGCCATGGAGTTACCGTGAACTTTGAGCGCGGCAAGTAGTTTGATTAACCACTGAAAAACAGGCGTGTGAGCCGGTCGGTGTGTATGCTTTTGTTCGGTGTCTTTTTGCCGTTTTTTTTATGTTTCTTTTCTGTCACCCTTTCCTCTTTCATCTGTCCTCTGTTCGGTTCACATCTTATTGCCTTCCTTGACGATTGTATCTGCTAAGATTTCTAGAAAAGCTGTGCTAACACTACCTGATAGGTTTCTTGTAAGTATGAATGTCTTTTTATTGTTGCATCTAATTACTTGCAATCTAACCTTGTACTTATTGGTAATATTACAAGAACAATCATGAGAGATATTTTGTTTTTTAAGAAAGTCAAGCAGACCAGCTTGTGATATATGTGATCCACATATAATGATTTTTTGTGATTTAGATTTCGCTAAAGTAGTAAAATATAGATTTTCTTTTATGTTGTGGTAGGCCGTATTTTTACGAGCAATTAGATTAAATTCCGTTAGGAAGCAATAAGATAAAAAATTTTGTTCATTATTTTTTGTGAAATTTTTACAAGCCTCTTGTGATGTAATATTTGGTAATAATACGACTTTTCTACAAATATAATTTAATACATGATTACACTTATTCCAATAATGGCCTGATGATTTCCTTGGAGAGTAATATTGCGTGTGAAGCCAAGGAAATGGATGAGTATGTAAAATATTAGAACATTGAATCATTTCCCGTAGTCTATTATAAAATATTATCGCATCTTTATTCCATATTTCATTACCTTTATGTTTTTTTTTGAAATCGTCAAATGGTCCCTTCCATTTTATAAGTATTTTTTTTAGCTCAAGCAAATTAGGGTCTAAGAGACTGTAAAACCAAATTTCATCAAGTGACTGAAAAATATCATTTAATTCTAAATCTTTTTTCATGTTGTAAGCTAATTCGTTACCAACAAAAACTATTGGAGCAAACGGATTACCAACACCTGAACTTTGACCTAAATTTTGTGTTAAACGTTTTCTTATTTTTTGAGATTTAAGGTATCCATAGAATTCAGCTTGGCTAAGGGAAGGGTCATAGCAATCTATACCAATTTCGTTACATATTAGTTGTGCATAATGCAATAATTGATTTTGTGATGTATTTCCCATTTAATCAAAACCGAACGTCGCAAATCACCGGCAGTTAAAAGTGGCGCGCGTTTTTTGCGCGACGCTTTTAACTGTCCGAGTGGATTTGCATTGTTATATTTATTCTTTGACACAGGCGATAATAAACCTTACACCTAAAGAAGTAAGGCACAAACTATCATAGCCTTTATCAATTGTTGCACTTTCTCCCCCCATACTGATACCTCCCATAACTTTAACTTCAGAGCATACGCAACGAACACGCATTAAATTATCAATGGCATCTTCATAGACATATTCAGAAATTTGTAGCGCATTCATTATATTGGCTTTAGGAAATGCTACTCTTCTTGGGGTTCCATTATGAATATTGTCTTTGCCGACAGCATTAACATAACCATCAAACATGGAACCTAGAATCATTACATCAATAACTTCGAGTTGTTTGATAATATCAATAAAAGCTGAGCGAACTGCATTTGATGACTCTTTTCCTTGAGCGGAAGACATTAGTTTTGCCCAAAGGTCTTGTAATACATCATTTTCTTCTAATGATGCATTTTCGATAATTGGAATTGCGAGTTTTGGTGTTACAGGGATTTCTTTGCCTTCCACACCTCGATCATGGTTTATCTGCTGCACCCGATCAATTAGACGAACCTGCCGTTCCCAACGCATAAATTTCAGTTTATCACCTAAAATTCCTGTCGCCGTTTCGATTGGCTCTCCAAGAACCTTGGCAAAAAATCCTCCAACCTTTTCGCTTACTTCTAACCCTTTTACTGTAGCTTTTGCAACCTCTTGGGTCGCTTTCGCTGTTTCGATTATTTCGTCAGTCACGAAGGTTCCTTATAAATATAACGTTCTGTTTCACCTGCTGGCCTTGGCATTATCTGCCAAGTCGATGCGTAGCAATATCTTGGAATAACATCCACAGATCGGGCGTGTGAGCCAGTCAGCGTGTAAACTTTTGTTATATGTTTTTTACGATATGACTTGCTATATCCCACTACTTATTAACTCAGTATGTATTTTCTGGATTTTCTTTAACTCATTACTTAAACGAAGAACTAAATCACTTGAAAATATGGAAACTTTTCCTAAATCTTCTGCAGAATGTTGCGTAAATAAGCTATTGGAATTTCTTTTCAAAAATTCATGAGCATAAGCATTATGTGCACAAAAATTTCTCCAATTGACGACCTTTTGTAAATCATCAATCAGCGTCTCATTTTTTGATATATTCGCAAACATTCTTATTAGACGTCCTAAAGCTGCATTGTTGATTGACTCTGGAGAAAACTTGAAAGCAATATCTGATGGGATTGAACCTGCAATTACCTCGTATGACAAGCCGATGCATAACTTTAGAGACTCCTCAATCATTTGAAATGAAAGGAGTGCCTTGTTCAAGCAAGTTAAATATTTATCGTCTCTCATGGGGCTCAACTCATTTGCCATATCACGTTGCAAGAAAACTAGGAAAAGCCATCCTTGCAGTCTGGTTAATTTGCTTTTTTATATGCTTTAAGCACCTAATATTTTCTGAAATTCAAACCTCAAAGAGGCCATAGCTGAAGTTCTTATTTCTTTGACTTCTTGAGATATTTTATTCCAGTCCTGTATGCTCTTGCTGTCATTCATCTCAACTTTTGTCATAAAGCTGATTCCATGTTTTGTCATTTGTGAATCAAATTCTTTTAGCTTTTCAACTATTTTCTCTGGAAGGTATATTGCGTGAATTAAATAGTGCGATGTGAATTCTTCTATTGCATTACCGAAGGCCTTACGTCGCTCTTCTTTCGATGCACCATCAACAGTTTCAATCGGAGATGTGTATGCTTCTAATTTGACATAACTATCAACAAACAAGCTATAGGTTTTAGCTATTACTTCTGCTCTACGCTCATGCATCTTATTAAAGATAATATTGTGCCTGTTTGCTTCAACACTTAAGCTGCTTTTTAGTTTTTCGATTTCTATGTCGTTTAAAGACTTGATTTTAGCTTTGTGGCTTTCAAGCTTAGATGAATATTTATAATCTAAGTTTTTTTGAATCCAAAACTGAAAAAAGTAAACAATTAGCCCTGAAACTACAGAAGAACTTATGGTAGCTGTAAAAAGTGTTTCGATAACGGTCATTCTTCTCTCACTTAATATTGATGTAGGATTTTTTGTAGCATA
>CAZWHY010000101.1:0-3433 GCA_964633725.1 Uncultured Candidatus Berkiella sp. | reverse complement strand
CCCCCCTTGAATACCAACGCATACTATCATTTTGATGCGCTTTCGCGCGTTCATGTTTCTGTGTATTACTCTACTGAAACTCACCGTATATCTAATTAGAGAAATCTTTATTTCCAGTCATATCTTAAAACATACCGTTGCTCCTGCTTTGCTTCCCTTTTGTCATTTGTAATCATAAGCCTGACATACACAGCTATTTTGATACGATATTCTTGATGCTTTATAAAATGCAAGTGAAAGGTCGTATAAAATGATGTCAAGCAGAAGTTCTCAGAATTCAAGCAATAATGATAACATGGACATTGAGAATAATGATGGACAGAACTCCAGTTATAAAGCATTAACTGCAAGCCCTCAGATGAGATATTTTAATAATAAACTAAAAGCAATTGATGAATTAAATAAACTGTATATACAGGGATATAAACTCATAAATTCTCGCTTGCTAGAACCTGGTAAAGAAAATGCAAAAAAGAGCTTTGAAAAAAGCCAAACTGATAAAATTAGAGCGGCTGACAAAAAGCTAACAGCACTACTTGATGCAAGCGCTGAAAGTGAAGAAGCGCAACAACTCATTCATCAAATTTCCCAAAACATGAAAAAATTAATTATGCAAAAACAAGGCAAAGACTTTGATGATCCCCTTATCCTCACCTTTGAAGCTAACCCGCATGGGCAAAAATATCGCAATATGTTTGATGACCAAGGGTTTGAAAAATTTCAGACACGGTATCAAAATCTATTGCTTTATTGCAAATTAGCTTATTTAGAAGAGAAAAACGGCATACCCGAAGAACACGCCTTGAAATTGACGTTGCTTTTTGATTCAGATAAGGGTGCTTTAGAATACCTCAATACTTACATCAATCAAAAATATAATCTTAGTTCAGCAGAGAAAAATGAGTGCAAAACGGCAAGGGAAATTCAAGTAAAGCAAGAGGAGAAGCAACGTACCCTATATACTTTGCATAATGCCTGCTTATGGGGCGCTCCCAATCCAAAATGCAATTGGGACGCATGGCGCAAACTTGCTAAAGGAAACATGGACAATGTAAATTTTAGAGACACATTGAATATAGCTGAAGATTTAGAGGAAATAATTACCAAAAACCAATTGCCCGAACCAATTTTTGACGGAAATTCCACAAAAGAACAAATTAACGAAAGGGTAAATAACCTTAAGTATCAAATTACCTTAGAGGAACAAGAATTAAAGGACAATATTACTAATATAAAAAATACAAAAAGAGATAAAAAAATTGATTCTGAAGAAAAACAGAAAATAGTTAAAGAGCTTGAAGATAAGTGTAAAGTTAACCGTAAAAGCCTGCTGGATTTTAGGCAGCGAAAATATGATTTTCAGCCACAATATGATATATACCTAATCAAATTAAAAAAGGAGGAAATAGAGAAGGTTAATACCAAGTTGAAAGCAAAGGTTAAAAACCAAGATACGCGCGGCTTCTCAGCTGAAAAAAAAGAAGCCCTAACATCGGCTATAGGTGTCCTTGCCGATGAACTCTCCGCGCTAAAATGCAAATTATTTGAGCTGAGTGCTGGGCAACCCTTGGACAAATTATCTGTTGATGAGCTTCTGGCCGCAGTAGAATTCAGAAATAATCAAAACTTTGGCGAGTTACGCTCATACCTTATGAAGCAAGGGTTCACCAATAAACGGATAACTCAGTTTAATGAATTGGCACGGAAAGATGATGATTCCCTTATCCCCAATATAAGGCTAGAAGACCGTGAGGCACATCCTGGTGTTTACTTAATGAAAGTGCCTGTTTTGGATACCATGCAGGCTGCAAGAGCCGCCGCATTTGGCAGGCTAACTAACTGCTGCCAATCTTTAGGCGATGTGGGGGCTGATTGCGCCATACATGGATTAACCAGTCGCAATGGTGGATTTTATGTTGTATGTAAAGGAGATATTAATAACCCAGTGGTTCAAGATGAAGTATTAGGCCAATGCTGGGCTTGGCGAAGTAAGGGTGGCGCAATTGTATTTGATTCAATCGAATCAAATCAAAATAACAACACTGCAGTCAAAGAATTGTTTAGCACCTTGGCGCTGGAACTAATTAAAGATAACCATACAGACAAGGTTGTCTGTGGGGCTCGCTCAGGAATTTCAGGAACGATGGGTATCACTCCAAAATTATATATAGCAGAAATGCCCATAGATTATGACCAAAATAAATACAGGGACTCACGTTACCAGCGCCTTATATATGATACATCCACCCCGATTTATTTATTTTATCACATATTTGGTTTCGCTAGAGTTGAAACAAATAAACTCATACAAGAATGCCTAAAACAAGACTCGCCGCTGTACAAGAATTTGAAGTTTTGCAGTATGCTCAATTATATTTTAATTGAGCAGAACAATGATTTATTAAAACTTATAAAAAAAGAGGCTGCGGAAAGCAACAAAAAAGCTCAGCCCAAAGGTATTTGGAATAAACTAACAAACTATATGATGCCTAAAAGAAATAATAAACAATTGCAACTAGAAGATATCCTTAATAAATTAAGAAGCTATATGAAAGGGGAGGTCTTAATTGGGGATGTCTTAACAAACCCCGAAAACAGCTTTCTTTTAGCGATGTCAGACAACCAGGGTAGAACTTTACTTCATAAAGCAATTATAGATAATGATGTAGTAAATGTTGAAAATATCTTAAGGCATGAGCAATTCCAATTAATTATTAACAATAAAGCTAAGGATGGACAAAGCGCATTGCATTATGCTGTGAAAAATGACAACCAAAACGCTATCCGACTATTGATTGGAAATGGTGCTAACATTAATGAAAAGAACAAATGGGGCGAAACACCTTTGCATCTTGCCATTAACAAGGGTTATTGTAACGTTGTGTCAGTGCTGTTTGAAATGGGTGGTGATATTGAGAGTAGATTTGACCGAACCGCTTTGATGTTGGCTGCTGACAAAGGACATGTAGACGTTGCAGCTAAACTGATTGAAAAGGGCGTTGATATTGACGAGAAAAATAGAGATGGCGAAACCGCTTTGGTGCGGGCTGTTATCTCAGAGCATGCTGCCGTTGTGCTTAAACTGATTGAAAAAGGCGCTAATGTTGTCGAGAAAATTCAATGGAGCATACCCCCTTTAATATGGGCCACCTTGATAATGGACATTGAAAATGGTTGTGGGGACATTGCATTAAAGTTAATTGAAAAAGGCACTGCCTTAGAGCTAGCGCTTAAAAACTTAAGCGTTGAACAAAAGATAGAAGCTTATAATACTCTTAAAGATAATGTGGGGTCCATCCCCATGTTGGGTAGAGATATAATCAAACTTGTAACTACTGTTTTTGCAACTGTTGGTTTTATGCCGCTTATTATGTCGTATAACATGTCGCTTGCTGTGTTTGCTGCTGGGTTGCTTGGGCCGCTTATTCCGTCG
>CAZWHY010000100.1:0-3528 GCA_964633725.1 Uncultured Candidatus Berkiella sp. | reverse complement strand
CCATCACTCGATATCGGTATATTCCAACGAAATGCATTGCCTATATCACCATCAACACCAAAGTGAAATGAGTTGTCTTGCGCCGATGCCGCTAATACGCGTGCTTCTATTCGATACGTCCCGGCCTGGACAATGTCCACCGTAAAATCAACTCGGTTGGCCGCGTTAGCTGGAACTTCATTACCCACGCCATTGGGTACATGCACATACTGGCCGCCGCTAGCCGCCGCGTCATTGGCCACGACAAATGTACCAAACAATGTGCCGTCTTCACCCTCTTGGATTAATCCAGCTAACGCAACAGTCTGAACACTGAAAAGCATCCAAATTAAGCATAAATTTAAAATAACTCTACTATTCATTATTACCTAAATTAGGAATTATATTTAAGCCTAGTTTAGCCTTATTTTTTAGCAATTCAACTGTCGATTTTCTTTACACTAGCTGAAATTTTATACATAAATAAGCTTAAAAATAGAGCTATTTTTTAAAAGAATCAATGTCTTATAAAACAATGCAATGCATAAAAGAGTAGTTAAAAAATAGTGACAAAACCGACGGATGTTTAGTCCAATCAAGCTGTGAGAAATTTCATCTGTCGATTCATTTTTTCTTTTAGTCTATCGTTGTGAAAATTGTTCCAGATTCAGGCAGTCCATACGACCTGTATGGTCTTGTATTCCTCAAACCATTAATGGCTGACGACGAGTGTTTCAGCCATTGAAACAAATAGCCAACAATCCAGGTAAGCCATACTGCAACCCCCTATATTTAGCCGCGGTGAATTCACCGCACCCGGAAGCAGATGTTAAGTAGTTAATTTGGGTTTTTGGATTGGGGTGATGCCATTTCCAGCAATGGTTTATTATGAGCTCATTCGGCACGAGGTAGTTCAAATTCGAATAAAGTCCGATCTGATTGGACTTCCCAGGCTTTACTAGACACAGGGATAAGTTATTTAAAGCTGCCCCCCTAATGAAAAACCCCTAAAAATATTGATACAGCGAATTGATGTAAAGCAAACTAACAGTCGGGAAATACTAGGCACGTCGAAGCAAAACCAGTGATACTACGCACCCAAGCAACGTGAAGTGGAGGATTTCAACAAAGAACTCGCCGTAAGAACTTGACGATTAGATATTATCAAAAAAAGAAGCTCGATTATATGCTTTAAAATCTCTGGTTTAATTTAGTAACGACTTATAAATTGCCTCCAACTCAAACACCAACTTATCAATATCATAATCTGTTTTAACTTTATTTCTTGCCACAGCAATCATCTTTTCTCTCACAGACCATGGCATTTGAAAATAAACATCAACAGCATTCGCCAACGCCTCAGTATCTTTCTCGGCAACTAACAATCCGCTTTCCCCGTCATTAATCAACTCTGGAATACCAGAATGTTTGGTAGCGATCACAGGCACACCTAGCACCATACCTTCTTTAATGACATTCGGTATCCCTTCCTGGTCACCATCAGCGGCTGTCACGCAAGGTGCTAATAGAATATCTGACTGCCTCATTAGGCCTATGGTCGCATCATGGTTTAATGCGCCCAATAATTTTACGTAACTGTTCGCATCATTGTCACGAATAATTCTCTCAAGGTCTAATTTTAGAGGGCCATCTCCCAATATTGAATACTCTACCGAAACCCCCCTATCAAATAATTTCTTAACAGCACTTATTCCATATATAAATCCTTTTTTTTCAACTAAGCGTCCAACGCTTAGCAACTTAATGGGCTTGCTACAATATTTAAATTTTCTAGGCTCGATAGCATTAATTCTTATCCCAGAATAATGCACCTTAACCTTGTGTTGTTCGCAGCCCAAGTCTAACAATCTATTCTCTAGACTCTTGCTTACAGGCAAAAATATCGATGCAACCTTAAAAAGTCTGCCGTACATATTATCTTTAGTGTATTCATCAGTCGTAACGTCATACCCTCTAACAGAAACAGCAAGCTCACCAGATATCACTCCCAGCTCAATTAATGGATCCACAACCTTCCAAAGCGTTGCAAACTGGCAGTGCACGATGTCATGTTTTCCTCTTCCGGTAATCAACAAGGCTCTTTCTATGATTTGCAACCAAGCTCTAAACCCATAGGACGGAAAATACTTCAGTGATTTTACTAAAAAAAATAACTTCTTTATCGCATTATTAAAAAAAATATTCCGCACTATGGCCACAAGTCGCGAAAAAAAATTTGTCGAACGATCGTTTAAATAAGTAACCCGACTGCCTTCTCGTAAGACTGCGGGCAACTGGCGATTAGGATTTTTACTAACATGAGTTGCGTATATATGCACATCATGACCTAGAGCCACAATGCCCGCAATCTGATGAATAACAAAAGTTTGAGATAGAGCAGGAAATTCATTTACAAAATACGCTATTTTCATCAACTTCACTTCTTAGAAATTAAGGACTATCTTTACTAACATCTTCTTGTAAGGTTTCGCTTTCTCAAAAAAATCGCATCAAAAAATTATAGGCGAATAGTCTATAACTGTTTACAAGAAACGTCCCCCATTCTGGCAACAAATAACTTCCATTACGTACTATATTTAAGCAGGCCAACCTAACAGATTTTAATCTCTCAACAATAAAAATCTCGGACAATAGTGAAACTATTGGACTCCCTGTATGACTCTAGCAGCGTTAGCATCCCAAGTGTAATGTTCTCTTACCCAATTACAGCCTTTTTCTGCAACACTGCGCAGCCTTGCTGAGTCACCAATAATTTCACTCATAAATTCTGCTAAATCGTTTGGTTTGTCTGCACTTTTCTGCGCCAACCAAAGGTGTTCACCATCTCTAAATAGCTCTCGCACAGAAGGAGTATCTGGACCAATTGTTGGCAAGCCCATTGACATATATTCGAACAGCTTAAGGGGTGAGCAATAATCAAGCGTATAAGGCATAATCGCCAAATCAAAAGTCGCCATGATCTCGGGGACATGACTATTATCCTGCCAACCTAACTGACGATAACTGCCTTTTGGACAAGTTTGATTTAATTCTGCTTCTACAATTGAAAAATCTTGCCCATCCCCAACCATAAATAAAAATAACTCGCCTTGCTTATCTCCATTGGCCAGCAATGAATAGCTCTTAACCAGCTCGGACAACCGTCGAAACTGCTCCATCCCCCCCAAATAACCAATAACAAACCTATCCTCAGGGATTTCGTAACGCTTACGCAGCTCGGCACGCCGAGACAACAAGCCTGAGTTAAACCTTCTTACATCGACCCCATTAGGGTTAACTACAATTTTGTTTTCACTGATGCCAGCATCAATTAATAATTGCTTGAGCACAGAAGAAACTGGGAACACTTTATCTACATAGTTAAACTGCTTAAGTTCTAACCATCGAGGAAGCGCGCGCGCCATTTTATATTTAAAATGTTCGTCAGATAAAATTGCGTTAACTTCTATTACAATTTTAACAGTAGGGTGGCACCGTTTAAGTTCGGCAAAGTCAATCCTGACAGACTCATTACGCACTATCAATAAA
>CAZWHY010000099.1:0-3895 GCA_964633725.1 Uncultured Candidatus Berkiella sp. | reverse complement strand
CAAAAACTAAGCCCAATCAACTCTTGACGTCCATGGTACTTTAATGCCTTTTTTTCGAGATCTTTTTTTATTTTATCCTGTACGGCTCTGCGCTTTTTTTGTTTTTCAAGCTTGGTAAGCTGAGCAACAACTCTTAGTATTTCCGCTCCCCTACGCTCCGCGACAAGCCTTTGTTGCTCTACTTCTCTACGCTCTTCGACAAGCCTTTGTTGTTCTGCTTCTCTGTGCTCTTCGGCAAGTCTTTCTTGCTCTGCTTCTCTGTGTTCCGCAGCAAGCCTTTCTTGCTCTGCTTCTCTGTGCTCTTCGGCAAGTCTTTCTTGCTCTGCTTCTCTGTGTTCCGCAGCAAGCCTTTCTTGCTCTGCTTCTCTTTGCTCAGCAAAAAGCCTTTCTTGCTCCGCTTCTCTGTGTTCTGCAACAAGCCGTTGCTGCTCCTCTTCTTCAGGCGCCTCTTGGGTGGCTGTTACGTCAAGCATATAGTGCTCTGCTTGTGGCGGAAAATGAGAAGCTCGCTCTTCAGAATATTCTGTAGCCTCATTGTAAATAAGGTGTTCAAACATATCATCTATATTGGTTACTTGCTCGGAAGTTAGAATGTCGACTCTACTTTGTTCTATCTCAAGCTTTTTTTCCCGATCTGTCATTTCAGGTAAAATTCCCATTTCTGCGCTCACTCCAATCGCGCCATTAAAAAAGCAGTCTGAATATTTAGTAAATACCCCCTGTTCAACCAAAATATTAACTAAAAAAGACTGCATTTCATTAATGCCTCTATGCCTAATTCTAATTTTTGAACTGTCATCAGAAAGTTCACAAAGTGATTCTAAATTCGGCGCTTGTGGTGGGTTGTAACCTCTTAGCAAATTGCCTGGGTAATGTGCACCAGTATCTAAAGCGCTAACTATTTTTTCTATTTCCTCAACAATACTGCTGTAATTCTCCCCAAAACTCATCCATCCATTCGCATCAGGAATATATTTACTGTAGACACTTTCTATCATGCTGGATAGATTTTCACTTAAAAGCGATACAATATTCTCAGCACTATATTCTTGAGTAAAATATTTTTTAAAACCAACAACACCAAGTGGGGTAACTGAAAGCTGAGAAAGGTGGTAATCATATATATTAGGCTTAGATGGCTGATACTTAAGCTGGTGAGCAAGCACATTAAATAGAGCATGAGCATGCACCTCCCATATCTCGGGAATATTGCTTCTGCCTATTTCTATACTCGCATAGGTATCAATAATGTCAGATCTTAACTTAGATAACCAAAAAACTATATTTTGTTTATTGGATAGTTGCAAAACAAGGTGATCTAAATCTTCCATAACCCCTGGTGGACAGCTGCCTAATAATTTAATTAAATCTTTAATTCCACGCTTTGCTTTTTGCTCATCACCACATTCTCTTATTTGGGTTAGCAAAACGGTCGCTTTTTCAATAGAGTCCTTTACGTGAGAAAAATACAGCCTCCCCATTTGTAAACTTCTATACCTTTGAAATTTAGATTCTCCGCCCTGGAATAGAAACTGTCTTTTAAACTCATTAATTTCTTTAACTGCATTATGGCCTGGCGAGCGCACTTCACCTGAAAAAAGCGAAAAATACATGCCCTCAACTATCTTCAAGATCAAATCCACCTGCACACTAAAATGTTGGTTGTCAAAATTTAACTCTCTTTCAATAGGTAAATTTTGAGAATTTGAATATAGGTTATTTAACTTGTCGTCTATACTTTCGCTTACAATTTTAGAGGGAAGAAAAGCATTAGAGCGATGAACGTCCACACAGAATATTGCATTAGCATTTATAGAGCTTGTAGTATGTATCATATTTTACCAAGTGTATTATTAAGCATAAAAAGTATTTTTTATGAGCACATCTTAATATGTTTAGGATTTGCGCTAGAGTTGTTTTCAGCGTTCTGAAAGGCTGGTGTCTTTGTGTCAAAACGTGAAGTCATCATTTTTTCAGAGGGGAACAGGTAGTCAGCACAAACATCACCCGACAACTTGGAGTGGCTATTTATGCGATTGTGCTCTTGTAGCTCATTTTTATTTCGACCAAGCTCATCCTCAGCCCTATTTAAAACGCATGAAGAAGTTAGCAAAGCTTCCTGCCTCATTAGGTCGCCAGCACCATTAAGAACTGAAAAAGCTAAAATTTGTGTAAGAAAAACAATCCCATACCACAAGCTTGTTATGGGTACCAAATAAAGTGGTAATGCTATAGTTATGCCAAACATAATTGGCATTATAGATAAACGAAGTGCATTTAAATCTAAAGTCAGGTTATGAGCATTTTTATTTCTAAACCAAGCTCGGGGCTTACACGACGAAAGTTTTATTTCACAAGTTGATCTAAAGCCGTTTCTAAAGACCAGCCAGTTTGATAATCTGACACAAAATTTCGCAAAACTGCTAACAACTCTTTGGTATAGCGTAGAAATATTGTCAAAAAGATAATTTTTAAAAAACACAAGTGCGCCCCAAAACCAGCCTGCAATATGTTAGTTGACAAGCTTGACATATTGAATAGCACCCATTTTCACACGTGAGCCTCCTTAAGTAAATGTGAAGTACACTTATCTCATTTGAATTAATCTGCGTTATTAGCATATGTCGCCAATATTCATCACCCAACATATTGAGGGGATTCAATAAGCCATCATAAATTCATTCATAGACTTTTAAGTACAATAGCCTCTTCTATCCAGAACATTTAGATTGATTTCCCATCACTACTAGAGCCAGTGACACCAAATAAACCGGAATCAGCAATTAGCTCAGTATGTTCAATACCTGTTACTTTAGAATAGAAGGATTTTTAAGCGCTGCTCTTCTTTCCAAGTTTATCAATCTCAAGCTTATATTCAGCTTGTACAAATTCAGCTTCATTCATAGTTGTATCACGAACTATATCTCGAACTGAATATATTACTTTTACTGCAGCATCACTTGGTCGGACAACCCCAGACAACGCTAGCGCTTCTTTAGCTACTACCAAATCTTCAACTGTAATCTTTTTTTTGATATTCTCAATCATTTTATATTTTATTAAGTCATAGCTGATACGCTTAAAATATACCTTATTCCACACTTCAACACACTTTTCAGCCATAATTTCAGCTTCACGAGCACTTAGCTTAGAACTGCTCGCCAAAAATTTATTCTTGTGCATTTCAATTTTTTGGGCGTTTGTACCATTTGAGACAGTAATTATGTTTTTTTGAATTTCAGGTATCTTCATTTTCTTTAAAACATCTTCTGCTGCTAGAAAATATTCAGCATTAGAACCATTCCCAAACTCTTCACTATTAGCTAAAGATACGCCTGCATAAGTAAGTACACAGAAAAGTAGAGTACATATTTTTACAAAATTCATTTTACCCATCTCCTTCATTGGTTGTATAAAATCCGTTAGAAAACATTTTATTTATTATTCTTTGTTTTTTGAAAATTAAGTTGCTGAGATCTTTTTGCTTGCTCTCGCTGTTTCTCCTCCCAGTCGCTCATCCATGGGTCTGCCCCCCTGCCCCAATTATCTAACCCAGTATCTTTTTGTTGATTACTTTCCAACTGTTTAAATCCTGAGTTTGAATAACTGCAAGAGCACAAAGCCGACGTTAACAGCACTAAAATTAATTTATACTTCATATCGTCACCTTTAGCATTCGATTTAAAGTGCCTTATAGTGCACCTCAAAATAATTTAGTTATGTTTGCTAATTTGCCATACTAACCTTGCTGTAGCTGACTACTTTTAACTGTAATGTACGGTTTATTTTTAGTTTGGTTGTATAGCACAACACTAAGAGGCCACATATACAAATATAAAACCAAAGTTGAGTAAAAGCCGCCACTAAAATAGGTACTCTCAGCCTCTGGCTGAAT
>CAZWHY010000098.1:0-3946 GCA_964633725.1 Uncultured Candidatus Berkiella sp. | reverse complement strand
TTTTTCTAAAGGCTTTCGCCCTTATTGGGCGAGTGACTTTTGCGATCAAAAGTAACCAAAAATCCGACTCCCATTTATCAGCCGCCGTCCCGGCGTAGCCTGAGTTTTCAAATAAAATACGGTCGCTGCGGAACTCGCGGCAAAAAAACGCCGCTCAGACAGTCCTCGCGATAATCCGTGTTTTATTTGAAGACTCAGGCTGATAAAAAGGTCGCGAAAAATCAAAACCAAAACTAAAATCAGTATGTTTTTTTACTCATAATGTGTCCATAACCTAATAACTTTAATGACATGTTCTTTTTCATAAATTTGATACACAAGCCTATGTTGAATGTTTATTCGACGTGAGTATGCGCCTGATAAATCACCTACTAATTTTTCATACGGTGGTGGTTTTTGATAAGGGTCGTTTTTAATTATTTTTAAAAGTAATTGTGCTTTATTTTTTAAGCCAGAAGCCGCAAGTTTTTTGGCATCCTTTTGTGCCTGCTTTGTATACACCAACTCCCAAGTCACCAATCAAGCTCTTTAGAGCTGTCAGATAGATCTTGATTTAATCCCTCTTTAATTGACTCTCTCATCCCTGGCACAGATAATAAGTGAAGTGTTTCAGAAATAGCATTCCAGTCATCCTCTGACACTAAAACGGCATTACCTCTTTTCCCTGTAATTACAACAGGTTGGTGAGTATCTGTGGTCTCATCAATGAGACTGTAAAGCTTTGAACGAGCCTCTGTAACATTAAGTATTGTCATGTTTATTACCTCTGCATATTAGCGTACGCTAAAACGTACGTAAAATAAAGGTTTTTTAAACATAACGCCCGGCTCTGGGGCTGACAAAGGTGGCGCTGCTTTTGCGCAAGCAAAAGGCGAAGTGACGTAAAAAATATAGGAACCACTATACTACCCAATTACAATTACTTCGCCCCAAGCCTGCTGAAAGTCTTGGTTTGGCTTTTGCTTCTCCTAATCTCTTCAATTTAGCTTCGTTAGCAATGCCAATTCCGTGTAGTCGAGTAGACACAGTTTTACCAATATTTCTTAATTCACACAGAGGTTTGCTAACCATGGCTTAATGCTGGATGAAACATAATGCCTGCATAACTTGCCGTAAATATAGAGTGTAGCAAAGCGAAACGGCGTATTTACGGTCAATATTAATGCGATTGTTAGAAGTTTTTTATTTGTGATTGGCTACATAATCTTTAAGAATGCTATCTATACGACCTTGCCAACCTTTGCCTTTAGCGCGAAAATAATCAGCGACCTCAGGGCTCACCCTGATACTAATGGGTATTTTTGTTGGTGATTTTTGTGTGCCTCTTTCTCCGATACCCTTCTTAATTTTTGCATATAGCGCAGGACTTGCCTCTGATAAGGGCTTAAATTTTTTGAGGTCATCAGCAGTTAATTCGCGAACTTGCCCATCTTTATCTATTAAGGGCTTCTTGCTCATATCGTTTTACCTCTCTATTATTTGCTTTTCGAAATGAAATAACACGGATACCATCTTTTGTTTCTGTGAAACAAACAACGTGAAGCCGTTTATCTAGCATGCTGTAAGCAATAAAACGTATTTCGTTATACTCATTGCGTTCGTCTTCATAAATCCATGCGTTATCCCAATCTAAATCAGCAACTCGGTCAAAATTGAGGCCACGTAGTTCTATATTACGTTTATTTTTATTAGGATCGTATGAAAAACTCACAGTTTAATTGTACATACAAATAACTTGTAGTCAAGCATTTATTGTCTATACAATTAAATTGATGATATTAGTGGTTTTTAACTTCTAACGCCATACTCAGCGGCAGGCTAAAGCGTCGGTTTTTTGTGTAAAATGGCGCTTGCGACATACACAAAAAACCGCCGCTTTAGCCTGTCCGCTGGATGCACTTGTTAGATTTCTTATATTTACACATCGTTATATTGTTTCAAGTTTTTGCTTGAGGTTAGCTGTTGCTGTAAATGAAAATGCCTTACCAATTTTTATTTTATCTAGCAGCCCCAATTTAACTAACTTAAGCAAATCAGTTCTAGCGGTATCATAAGTTACATTATGCGCCCCTCGATGACTTTCGACATAAAATATTGCATCAGGATTTTTTAATGCTCTATTAATAAGTGCAATTTGGCGGTAATTTAGTAACTTATGTAAGCGTGGCGCTTTCCTTACTATCTGTTCAATAGTATTTATTTCTTTGGATTTGTTTTCCAAATAAACAAGTAAATCTTTTATTGCTTGGTTTATGACATCTAATTGATGAACAATAAAATAGGTGACGTCATTATCATCTGTTTCTGTATGTAGGTAAGCTCGTGTATATTTAGCAGGGGCTGACTTCAGTATTCTGGAAATAGAAATGAATTCCATGGTCCAATACCCTTGTTTCAACATAGACCAATAAAATAATGCACGCGCTGTTCTTCCATTTCCATCTTCAAACGGATGGTCATATGCAAGTAAAAAATGTAATATTATTGCGCGAATGACAGGGTGTAAAAACTCTGTGGGATGTGTTGTATTGGCAAAGTTACAAATATTTTCTATTCTACTTTGTAGTTCTTTTGCTTTTGGTGGAATATGAATAATAGTTGCATCACGGTCGTCACCAACATAAATATCATCTGAAACGCGCAATTTTCCTACAGTGTTTGGGTCATCCATTGTGTTGTTAGTTAGGATTCTATGTAATTCAAATACAAGCTCAGGTGTAAGTGACTCATTAGATATATCTTTTATATATTCCATCGCATGATAATTATTAAGAATCATTGTCTCAGACTTATCGCGTGGTTTGCGTTTTTGCCTGAGCATTTCTTTGGCTACTTTTCTAGTTGTAGCTGCGCCTTCAAGTTGGCTTGATGTTATTGACTCTTCAATTAATGAATTTATAAGGTAAGTATCTCGAGTATTTGGGTTGGCAACCTGCTCTGTTGTTTTTAGCTCTCCACCTCCATGAACATCTATTTCATGTAGCAGCCGCCGTACTGTATTAGGCTCGCCAAAAACGAAAGAGTTACCATCTTTATCTGAATGTGGAATGTTCTTATAAAGTGCTTTGCGTGCAACTTTAATAGCTAGCCACCATTCTTCATGATTTGACACTGTTGAAGGTAGCTTTAAGTGTCGTAGCTTATCCCAGTGGTAGTACTTCCCCTTAGGGTCGGGTTTTATGCCTGAGGAAAATATTTCCCCTAGTTTATCAGGGGAGTCTTTAATTATACGGCCAATCAAGCTTTGAAAGTCGGGAGGGGATATGGGGATTTTCATAACTTATTACCAATATATAATTTATTGGTAATAAGTCTAACATCTGTAAATGCAATTTACTACCAATTTGGTATTAATTGGTAGTAAATTGGTATCAAGGCTAAAATACCAATTTGGTATTAATTGGTATTAAATTGGTAGTTGTTGAGCATGTAACATATTGATTCAACTAGGTATTATTAAATTACGTCAAATAATCTAACGTTTGAGCTAACCGGGAAATGACGCGTGCAACGCGTTATTTATCCGTGTTAAGCGATTTGTATGATTGATATTGCAAAAAAACGGGTAAACTGAGACCCGACCTTTAGCTCGCAACTAAAGGCCTTTATGCAGTAGCTCGATGGAGCAATGGCCCTCTTACGGAGGCCGATAACAAGTAAGAGCGCTGCATAACTCTTTAAGTCATAACTCGAACAGTCATCTGGGTCTCAGAACCCGTATAGCAAGTAGGAGTCAGCTTATCATGAATTCAAAACAAGAGATTAATGTCGGTGTGGATACCGGTAAAACACAGCTCGATATCTTTATTCGTCCTGTCGGCGACTATTTCACTGTCACCAACAATGCCAGCGGCATCAAAGAAGCCATAACAAGAATCAAAACATACAATCTGGACTACCCAGCCTTTACTAGACACTGGTTGATTCCAAAAAATACGCCTCTTCA
>CAZWHY010000097.1:0-3983 GCA_964633725.1 Uncultured Candidatus Berkiella sp. | reverse complement strand
GTGCATTGCAAAGATATTCATATACAGAAAACCTCACTTGAGGATATATTTGTTAGTTTGGTGGGGGCAGCATGAATTATCGCGGCATGGCAGCTATTTATAAATTTGAAATGTTACGCACGTTTAGAACCATCGGGCAGAGTATCGCAGCGCCCGTACTTTCTACTGTACTATATTTTATTGTTTTTGGCGCTGCGATTGGTTCACGCATTAATGACATTGACGGTATTAGCTACGGTGCTTTTATTGTGCCAGGGCTTATTATGATGACTGTGTTAGGGCAGAGTATTTCTAATGCTTCTTTTGGTATTTATTTCCCGCGTTTTACTGGCACAATTTATGAAATTTTATCTGCGCCATTATCTTTTGCTGAAATTGTGATTGGCTATGTTGGGGCAGCAGCAACAAAATCAATAATCATTGGGCTCATTATTTTATTAACAGCTGGTTTTTTTGTGCCATTAGAGGTGAAGCATCCCATCTTGATGTTCTTATTTTTGGTGCTGACCTGTGTTACTTTTAGCTTATTGGGCTTTATTATTGGTATCTGGGCTGAAGGTTTCGAAAAGCTTTCATTGATTCCTATGCTAATCATCACACCACTGGCATTTTTAGGTGGTAGTTTTTATTCTATTGATATGCTTCCAGGAATCTGGCAAAAAATAGCCCTGGTTAATCCGGTTGTTTACCTCATTAGTGTTTTTCGCTGGAGCTTTTACGAAAGTTCTGATGTGAGCATTTGGGTGAGTTTGACTATGATATTGATTTTTTTAAGCGTATGTATAGGCTTAATTTCCTGGATGTTTAAAACAGGGTATAAGCTGAGGAATTAAAATCTGAATGAGTGCGTCTAACAAGTTTATTTGATGATAAGATACAAAGATAAAGTGCCAGAATATAATTGAAAAACAGATAACACATTTCATAACTTATAAATTAATTAGTGATATATTCACCCATTTTATGACGGTAATGGACGTACAGGCAGAATTATTAATATTCTTTACCTCGTACAACAAGGCTTTCTGGACACACCAGTACTTTATCTTTCACGCTATATAAATAAGAATAAAGAGCGCTATTATGAACTGTTACAATCTGTTCGTGATGGCAATAAATGGGAAGAATGGGTCTTGTTTATATTGGAGGGCGTGCGAGAAACCTCGGTTCAAGCTATCCAGTTAATTTGTAGCATTAAAAGTTTAATGTTAGAGTACAAGCTCATATTGCGTACAAAACTTCAGAAAATATATAGCCAAGATTTGCTTAATATAATTTTTCGACATCCGTATACAAAAATCCAGCATATAGAAAAGGGCGTTGCAGTCAGCCGACTTACCGCAGCAAAGTATTTAGATGCTATTGATTGTATAGGGCTATTACAGAAAGTTAAGATTGGTCGAGAAAATTACTTTGTTAATGTTAAGCTTATGGATTTGCTTGGTAATGCCCAAAAATTGTAGATAATTAATTGGTAAGCAAAATTAATATTTTCACGTACACATTTCTAATATGTATAGGAAAGTGCGTTTTTCTATACATATTACTTTGTCATGTATAGAAAAACGCACTTTCCTATACATATTATTATGATATGCATATATAGCCGGTAGATATATTTAGACAGTTATTGTTTTCATTTTATGGTGAGATTAGAGAATATAAACAAAGCACTGTATACTGTTTTGCCTAACTTACTCTATACTCATTCCCTTAAGGTCACGCCAAACTATGAATACAGCCTTTTCAACGCTTGCAATTACACCTGATATGCTCAAAACACTCGATTCTTTGGGGTATGAGCAGATGACGCCCATTCAAGAAAAAGCACTCCCGGATGTTTTAAATGGAAAAGACATTATTGCTCAGGCTATGACAGGTAGTGGCAAGACGGCTGTTTTTGGGATTGGTTTATTAGCAAAGATAGATGTTCAGAGACCATATGTTCAAAGTCTAGTTTTGTGTCCTACACGAGAGCTAGCCGATCAAGTTAGTCAGGAAATCCGTCGTTTAGCACGCTTAATACCCAATGCTCGTATTCTCACAATGTGTGGTGGGCAAGTATTTAAAAAACAAGCCATCGCTTTGGAAAATGGGGCTCATATTATTGTGGGTACCCCTGGTCGAGTATTAGATCATATTAAACGCGGTACATTACAGCTAGATAAAATAACGACCTTGGTATTAGACGAAGCCGATCGCATGCTGGACATGGGCTTCCAAGAAGAGATCACCAACATCGTGTCTAAACTACCTAGCCAAAGACAAACATTATTATTTTCTGCAACGTATCCGGAAGAAATTCAAAATATAAGTAAGAAATTTTTGAATCATCCTATTGAAATTCGAGTCGATTCCATACATAAAGAAAACTCAATAACCCAAGCATTTTACCAAGTCAAAAATAGTGAGCGACATAATGCTTTACTCCAGATCTTAGGTCATTATAAACCTGATTCCTCTATTGTTTTTTGCAATACCAAAGTGAAGTGCCAAGAGGTTGAAGCTTTTTTGAAAGATTCAGGTTTTCAAGCACTCTCTTTGCATGGTGACTTGGAGCAAAGGCAGCGAGACAAAATTTTAATTCAATTTGCCAATAAAAGTTGTGCCATTTTAGTTGCAACAGATTTAGCCGCTCGGGGCTTAGATATTGACAGTATTGATGTTGTAATCAACTATGAATTGGCAGACTCTGCCGAAACACACATGCACCGAATTGGGCGTACTGGACGTGCAGGCCACTTGGGAAGGGCTGTAAGTTTAGTAGATGAATCAGATTCGCGCAGAATAGATTCTATAGAGGAATACCAGCAATCCCCAATAAAATTTGAAATACTAGAATCTTTAACCGTAGATTTAGATTATAGACAGCCAAGGCAAATGCGGACACTATGTATTTGGGGTGGTAAAAAACAAAAACTGCGACCAGGCGATATTGTGGGGGCTTTGCTAGGTGCTTTGGATATTACAGCAAATCAGATAGGCAAAATCCAGATAACAGATACCTCATCTTATGTGGCCGTAGAGAGTAAACTTGCCAATAAAGCAAAACAGAGCTTAGAAAATGGCAAAATTAAAAATCGAAAATTTAGAGTTCAGGTTGTGGCTTAGGAATATCATTCAAACCAGGGCACGACATTATAGTTGTGCCCTGGACTTTTCTTATTTATTTTCTTTCAAAGAATTCATATCAATGACAAACCGGTATTTTACATCTGATTGTATAATCCGCTCATAAGCACTATTAATATCCTGAATTTTTATCATTTCAACATCTGAAACGATATTATGTTCAGCGCAAAAATCCAACATTTCCTGGGTTTCTTTGATACCACCAATAAGAGAGCCTGCTATACGTTTACGCTGCATAATAAGTGCAGCGATATTCACTTCGGGCAAAGATCCAAGTATACCCACAATAGCCATTGTGGTATCTCGTTTCATTAGGTCGATATAAGGATTGATATCATGAGATACAGGGATGGTGTTGAGTAGAAAATCAAAACTATTGGCATGTTTCGCCATTTGCTTTTCATCTTTGGACACAAGCACGTCATGCGCACCTAATCTTTTAGCATCTTCGCCTTTTTCAGGGGATGTTGTAATCATAACAACATGAGCGCCCATAGCCGCTGCAAGTTTTACGCCCATATGCCCCAGTCCACCTAATCCAATGATGCCTACTTTATCGCCTGCTTTTACATTCCATTGTTTTAAGGGGGAATAGGTTGTGATGCCTGCACAAAGAAGCGGTGCAATAGATTGGGTCTCAAGTTTTTCAGATATTTTAAGTACAAATTTTTTATCGACAACAATATTATCAGAATATCCACCATGCGTCATACCACCCATAACAGGATCAGGGCTACCATAGGTCATGACCATACCATTTTCACAATACTGTTCTAGATTATTAGTGCAAGCTGAGCATGTTTGGCAAGAGCCCACTAAACAGCCGACACCAACAAGTTCCCCTTCTTTAA
>CAZWHY010000096.1:0-4010 GCA_964633725.1 Uncultured Candidatus Berkiella sp. | reverse complement strand
TTTATTTTCCCTATAAAGCTAATAAAATAAAATGTCGCAAATTTTAATTGCATAGCAACTATGCAATGACGCAATCCATTGACTCTTCAAAACAAAATGTAAATTCCTGTCTTTAAATCCAGATTTAAAGCTCTGAGTTTGTGTGATAATTATAGCAATAAAGTGAGTATACACTCTATCTCTCTAGTGATATGGATATTGGACTTTGAAATAAGAATATTTTAACAGCTCGTATATTTCAATATTCTTTAATATTTGAAATATAAACGAGGTAGTGTTATCATTATTTCATTATTAACTAATATGTGAAATAAAATGGATAGAGTATCTGGTCAGTATGAAAAGCTTGGTTTAACAAATTTCTTTCTGCCAAATCCATTGCCACCGCAAAATCCGAGTTTATCAATGGATATGTCTTTGACAGAGCTTTATGGTAGGGCAATGCATGCTTTGGGGCAATTAAATGAAATGGCTCAAAGGTTACCTAATATTAATCGTTTTATAAAAGCGTATGTTGTTAGTGAAGCTTTGCTTTCGTCTGCCATTGAAGGAATTCATACAACAAGAATAGATGTATTATCCTCTTCATCGCAAGAAACAAAACCAAACAAAGAAACTCAGCTAGTACAAAATTATACCTCTGCACTAGATGCAGCTTTAAATTTAGTTATAAAAGATCGAATGCCAATTACCTCTAGGGTTTTCTTAACGGCTCATGAAGCGCTTATGTCACAAGGCGCTGGAGAAAGTGCTTCTCCTGGAGCTTATCGTAGACAATCAGTACAAGTTGGAGAATTCACGCCTCCGCCAGCCAATAAAATAAATAATCTTATTGCTGATATGGAAATTTTTATAAACTCTGATGATAGTCTCCCGCCTTTAATTAAAGCAGGATTAATTCATGTTCAATTTGAGACAATTCACCCTTTTTTAGATGGCAATGGAAGAATTGGTCGTATGCTAATAGTTTTAATGCTTATAGAGAGTAAGCTGTTACATGCCCCCATTATATATCCCTCATACCACTTTAAAAAGCATCATCTATTATACTATCAAAAGCTAGATTTAGTCCGCACAAAAGGGGACTTTGAGGGATGGCTAGTTTTTTTCTTGGAGGCAATTATTGTAAGCAGTCAAGATGCATATAGGCGAGCAAAGGACATAGAAGCATTAGAGAAAAATATATTAGATGAAATGATTTCTAGTTCAATATTTAAAAATATATTTGAAGAGGCAAAAAATGCTCTTTCAATTCTTTTTGAAACGCCAGTAATATCTATACCAGATTTTTCAAAAAAAATAGGAAAAAGCTATAATACCGCTAATAAAATTCTAACTAAGTTTACAGATGCCAAAATCTTAGTTGAAATGACTTCTCAAAAAAGGAACAAGGTATATCAATTTACTTCGTACCTTGATTTATTGGAAAGTGAATTTGACAGTTAAAATTCAACAAGTATATTATTATTCATTGCATAGTATCGATCTACTGCTATGTGATTAGTCAAGTATTTTTATAATACCTGTTCCTCCACGGAGTGGATTGCAGGTATATACTACAATTTCAGAGATGCTGTTTTTTACGGTTTAATATCAACCAATCTGCTATTCGTGGTCAGTTTTCCGGAAGCCGCCACAAGTTGTCCATTCGGTATAATAAATCAATGCTCCACACTATGCAACGAGGTAGCTAACGCTTCTCAAGTAGAATGACGAGGTCATAGAATCCGTTTTTAGCATCACTTATATACATAATTTAAAACCTAATTATTTTTGGCAATTTGATAGAAATCACCACTTACAAAACAGGCTCTAATTCTGCCTATTAACCTCCGTGCTATACTAATAATTGCTTTCTTTTTTCCTGCGGTTAAAGAGATCCGCTCATAAATCTCTCTCAATGATGGGTCCAATTTTATAGCCACCCAAGAGTGAAGTGGCTACACGAAGAAGCAATGTTTAAATGTTGCTTGGACGTGTAAGGTCTCCCTTGCCTCATGTTATTGAGAAGTTACACACCGTGGTAAATTTTTATTAGATATGCAAGGAAGACCTAAGTGAACTCCCAGCAAAAAAATTATTTACTGAAACCTTACAACCGTTTAAATGTGAAGTACCAGTAAATAAGTAATTTTTGCTGTGCTGTCGAAGTAAAACACCCTGTGTTGAAGTTTCTAATTTCTATAATAAGAAGTGTGGAAATTACCAGTTGACATTCTGTCGCCTGTGAGCGACAATGAGGTATGGAAGCAAAGAATAAAAACATCAGGGATATACACGGATCAAAAAGGACAAGCTCCATTTTCAAAGTGGATGAAGTCGATTAAAGATCCAATTATCAAAGCGCATATAAGAGCACGCTTAGATCGACTAAATTTTAGGTAATTATGGAGATTATAAGTCGGTAGGGAGCGGGGTAAGCGAGCTTAGGCTGGCTTTTTGTTCCGGCTACAGAGTGTATTATGCCGATTTAGATGATGTGATTATAATATTGCTATGCGGTGGAGATAAAAGCTCCCAAGAGAAAGATATAATAAAGGCTATGAAGATGATCTTTTAGAGTCTTTAAAAAAGCCTGATGAAGCGGCGGCTTATTTACAGGTGGCCTTTGATGAGTTTCAAATAGATGGTAATTTCCAAGCTCTTTTATTGGCACTTAGAAATGTCACAAATGCTCAGGGAGGTATTTCTGAACTGTCTGAAAAAACGCATCTTAATCGACAAAGTTTATACAAAACCTTATCAAGCACTGGTAATCCAAAGTTAGAGACTTTTGGCTCTATTATTAAAGGTTTAGGTTTTACATTGACAATAACGCCAACCGAGCATAGCGACAGACATCTATAATTGTATATTTGATATACTAAATATTTTGTGGTTAAATATTTAGTTGGATTTTAAAAAGTAGTACGTTGAAAAACCGTCTCATTGCATAGTACTAGTATACAATGCAATTTATGCTTTAAAAAACAGTACAAGTAGAGCAGGGAGGGTGACAATTAACCAGTATTTTTCTTATGTGTGTATCAAAATCAAGCTTCATGTAAATACTTATTTATCGGGATTTAGTTCCCTTGTCACCCGTAATGCTTGGAATTGTAATTGGATGCGCTGCTGTCTCAAACAAAAATTCTTGGCTATTGATGCCTTAGTTCCGCCAGGGAAACTCAGTACAAGTATGGCATGAATAAGTGTGTTTTAAACAAAGTATTGTAATTTCCACCTCACACGTCTACTGAAATTGTGTAGATACCCATATATGTGAAAAGAAATATCCGATTCGCGAATCGCGAATTGCAAATCAGAAATATTTCTGCTATTCTAAGGAAATAGGCTCTCCCTACGGAATAAAATCATGCTCAAATCCCAAGATATATTAGTTGCTTTGGCTATCTTAGTTAAAAGAAAAGCATTATGGAGGCAAACTGATATTGCGCATGAAATTGGTATAAGCTCTTCTGAAGTAAATGCAGCCATAAAAAGGCTTATTCGTTCAAAAATAGCAGCCCCTAGCACAAAATCTGAAAAGCCCAAGATTATAATTAGTGCACTGAAAGAATTTTTAATACATGGACTAAAATATGTATTTCCAGCTCAAATTGGAGAGGTGACTAGAGGGGTTCCTACAAGCTATGCTGCCCCTTGTTTTGGTGGAGATATTTCTTATAGCAAGAACGATCTTCCTGTTTGGCCGAATGCCAATGGCAAGGTTAGAGGATATTCTTTGACACCATTATATGACACTGTCTCAGATATCCAGAATGAAGAGATATATTTTTTCTTGTCTGCGATTGATGCAATAAGAGCGGGTAGGGCAAGAGAAAGGAACATTGGAATTAAACTACTTGAAGAGAAACTTGATGAGTATCGAACAGCGTAAAATCCAGTATGAATATGTTAAACATGTAGCTTATAAGCTAGGCGATCTTGTTGACCAGGTTGTATTTGTAGGAGGCGGTGTTTCTCAGGGTAGTTGTCGCTTAGTTCAGAATACTATCAGAATCTATAAT
>CAZWHY010000095.1:0-4021 GCA_964633725.1 Uncultured Candidatus Berkiella sp. | reverse complement strand
CAAAACTTTAAGGACATATTCTGCAAAAGGTATAAAAGAATGTCAAACATTTTCGTAAAAACAAACTGCGCATTAGTTTAGCAGGCGCGTCTGGAAATTTAGCCGAATGATTTAGTTAGTGTGCTTTTTTCTCGCAGCATTTACCCAACGCTTACGAGAAATATGGAGCTGGCGACAGGAGTCGAACCCGCGACCTGCTGATTACAAATCAGCTGCTCTACCAACTGAGCTACACCAGCACACTAAACTTTTTTCTTAACCTTTTGAAGACTGGGTCTTAAATCTTAAAATAGTTGAAAGACCAACACCTTCCTAGATAGGGTATTCTACGTGTATAGAAGTACTTAAGCAATTGTTAACAACACTAAATTAGGTATTAAATGGAATATATTTCCCAATTATATTTATAGAGCAAAAAAAACTTTAAAATTTGGATGTTTGGTATAATCTTACATGCTTAGTTGCATGGCTTTTCCAGACTCACTCGGTAGGGTGTTTGCTTGATTCTCGCACTTTAGCGGTCTGATGCTGACATCTCCATAGGTTAACGCTCGTAAGCTATTGTTTATCTCCACCAGCAATTCCCCCCGATCATTCACCCCCAAACAAAGCCCCTTTTCATCGCACCCTCCCTGAGAGACCGTCACAAGACTTTGATTAAGCACATTATATTTTTCCCAATCATGACGAAAAGCGCTAAAACCTTCTTTCTCAAAAACACTAGCCATCAGAATAATCTCTCGTAATAACTGACCACAGAACTGATTTCTTGATACAGGCTCTGACAATATTGCATTTAAACCACTCCAAGCCTCATTTTTGGTTGCTGGGACACTAACAATATTAAGTCCGACGCCCATTACAACATGCGTTTTCCCGGTTGTACTATCCGTTTGTGTTTCAATTAAAATGCCACCGACTTTTTTGTTCTCAAAATAAATATCATTTGGCCATTTTATACCAAGCCCTTGAGGTAAAACTTGCACAGTTTTCAAAGCGCGCAGGATGGCTATACCGATAACCAAGCTCAAACCAGATAGGCCTCTAAGCTGACAATCACTTTTCCAATATAATGATAAATAGATGTTTCGCCCATAAGGGGAGCGCCAAATTTTTCCTTGCCGCCCTTTTCCAGAGGTTTGGGCTTCGCTGACACAAGCGCTAAATGATTTTAGACCATATGGGATCTGAGCTAAAAGATAGTCGTTCGTTGATGAAACTGATTGTAAGACTTCAAGCCTGTTAATCTGAATTAGCGCTTCTTTAGGTAGCTCAGATAGAATAAGAGGCTTGTCGAGTAATTCTAATGGTTGGTATAATCTATATCCTTTGGCTCTCACCGCATCAATCTTCAACCCTAATACTTCCAAATGTTGTATTGCTTTCCATATAGAGGTTCTACTTACCCGTAAAATTTTGGCTAAATCAACACCAGAATGGAATTTTCCATCATTTAATAGCTTAATTACTTCAAAAGCGATCTGCATACGGGAAGCCTATCTTGAGTTAAATCCCCAACAACCAAGAATACAGTAAGTTGGGTGAGTTATATTTTATGGGCTCATTATACCCTACCCTAAACAAGATTAATAATAATGACACAACCCCAAATCCATGCAACCACACGCATTTAACACTTAACCTTTTCCTGAAAAAAGCTTATAATAATCAGCCTTTTTACATCAAAGTAGTATTAATGATGAATAAAAATTATCTCTTTTTTCCATTGTTTTGTATTTTCGTTATGCTTTTGGCGCCTCTATCGACTAGCAATGCAGCGAATAGTTATAATCGGACAAATCAACCCCAAACAGCTCATAAAACCGCAACCGTACAAAAATCACCACGTTCTCAGTATGCCCCCAAAGCAGTTATCATAAAACGCCCAGGTATTAGCAACCCACAACCTCAATACACGAAAAGAACAATTGTTAAAAAAACAACACCATTAACCATCGTAAAACACCATCGAGTCGCCCGTAACATAACAAAACCTCAAAAAACGAAAGATGTTGTATATCGTCAGAAAAATATTTCTATCCATCTACCGGCCAAATCTAAACCGACAGCACATAATACAAAAATAAAGTCTGTTAAAAAAATTGGTAAAAAATATCGCGTTCGAGGAAAAACTTACTATATCCTGCCAACCAGCAAAGGCTACCACGAAAAAGGCACCGCTTCTTGGTATGGCAAGCCTTTTCACGGTCGAAAAACAGCTAATGGCGAAACCTACAATATGCATAAGCTCAGCGCAGCCCATAAATCTTTGCCATTAAACTCTATTGTTAAAGTGAAGAATTTAAGAAACAACAAAGAAATCACCTTAAAAATAAACGACCGAGGCCCATTTAAAGGTAGTCGAGTAATAGATTTGTCCTTTGCGGCAGCAAAAAAACTAGGCATGGTTGAACAGGGATTAGCCAAAGTAGAAATCAAAGCGATTGGCTAAAGTAAATTCTCTCACAAAAAATAATAGGAGCATTAAAAATGAGAACACTTAATCTAACAGAGCTACATAGCATATCTGGCGGTACCTACAACACCACAACCGTTGTAGAAGAAAATACGACAGTTGTGGTTGTTTATCAACCAAGCCCTTTTTTATATGACCTAGCCTTCTTGGTTGTAGATGTTGCGCTCCGACTATTGATCGATGCAGCACTATACGATGACAATTATTATTACTGCGATGGATATTATTGCTACTATTAAGTTCAATAATGCCAAAACTAGGGGCGGAATATTGATGTCCGCCCCCCTAAAAAACCGCTATTCTAATTCTAGCTCTTCTTTTGTTGGCGTATATTCCCCAGTCAAAGTCTTCAAAAATGCCACAATATCATCTGTTTCTTTATCCGTTAGCGCTTTATTTAACTGATATTTTGCCATAATTTTAACCGTATCCTCTAAAGTGGTTTGAGAGCCATCATGGAAATACGGTGCTGTTTTTTCGATATTCCTCAAAGAAGGCACTTTGAAAAAGTGTTTTTCTCCCTCATTCTTAGTCACATTGTACCGCCCTAAATCAGCCTCCGTTACTTTACCGTCTCTATCCGCAAAGTAATTACCAAACAATCCCATTTTTTGGTACATATTACCGCCAACATTCATCCCCATATGGCAAGCAATACAGCCTACAGATTTAAATAAAGCGTAACCTGACTTTTCTTGTTCTGTAATCGCATCGGCCTCACCATTTAAATATTGATCGAATCTTGCATTAGGGGTAATCAAAGAACGTTCATAATCCGCAATAGCTTTTTGTATATTCTCAGGACTTAAGCCATCAGAAAATAATACATTAAAAGCTGATACATAATCAGGATCTTGGTTTAGCTTCTCTAATACTTGCACCCAATTTGATCCCATTTCTAAAGGATTATTGACGGGGCCATCTGCTTGTTCTTCTAAACTGGCAGCTCGACCATCCCAAAATTGTACAAAGTTATATCCACTATTAAATACGGTTGGTGAGTTAATGGAGCCTAGCTGACCGTGAATGCCAAGAGAGGTCACTTTATTATCAACACCACCAGTTGAAATACTATGGCAGCTTGCACATGAAATGGTGTCATCCCCTGATAAGCGCTTATCATGAAATAACATTCTACCCAGCGCGATCATTTTAGGAGATATTCCAGATTCCAGAGGCAAAGGCTTGATCAGCTCATTCAAAGGCACACTTTTTCTAGGTTTTTCATCTATTGCAGCGGGTATGTTAGATGCCACTAGATCTCTTGTTTTTTCAATCTTTATTTTTTCTGGGATAGATTCAGCATATGCGTATGTCCCCAGAGATAAGACAAAAGCACTTAATATAGAGAGTAATATTTTATTTTGCCCCATTTGAGCTCATTCCTTCGCAATTTATTTACTATATTGTTTACCGAAGAGGCAGAGCTGTTCAACTGATCTAGAGTCTTAGAAATAAAAAATTAAAAAAAAACCCTGATAGCTTTATGGCTATCAGGGTTTTAGAATTTAACGCCTGGCGGTGTCCTACTTTCACATGGGGAGA
>CAZWHY010000094.1:0-4051 GCA_964633725.1 Uncultured Candidatus Berkiella sp. | reverse complement strand
GTTTACCAACCTAATTTATCCCTCAAATCGTGGGGAGCCCTCAGCCAGAATTGGGTGAGGAAAAGATTCGCTTCGCTCATCGAATATACTCAAAATTATCACTAAAATAGTTATCGAGTCTTCAAAATAACAAGTCCGAAAAAACTTGCGCTGAATGTTTTTCATCTATAGTATCTCAGACGAAAAGAGACAGAGATTGCCAAAAATGATTGGTGTCTCTTTTTGCTTTGATATGTGTTTATTTAGAAAATATGGAATAAATATATTTAGTAGTTCTAATAAGGAAGTAAGTATGAAAAATTCTAAAAAAGAAATTCGTGTTCTCTCTAAAAGCGAATTAGAGAGTGTTAATGGTGGGCTAGGATTCTTGGCCGTACTTGTTCCTATTGCTATTTTTATAGCAGGTTGTGTCACTCCGCCGCATAAAGGTGATCGACATGATGAGCATCATCATTCTGAATATTAAATAAGTATAAGATGGGTTGATTATGTGGTTCAGCCCATTGGAGAGGTTTTGTGAAAAAAATAAAAGAAAAATATAATATTATTTATCGATGGCTTATAATTTCACTCATTCCATCTTTGTGTTTTGTACTATTTTTACCGTCTATTTATATTAGCGGTATTAGCTTATTCGGGATGTTGGTTTGTGTCGTGGTTGTTACGAAAAAATTATTTTCTCTTTATAATGTTCTACCAGAGAAGCTACCAACTAAATCTTTTTTATTAGGAAGTTTCATTGTTGTGGGGGGTGCAACTTTTGATATTGTAAACACAATAATGCAAACACCGGATTTGTCATTCGAAGGTAATCCTGTAGCAAGGTTATTTCTTGATAATCATTTTTCTGTATTATTTGTATATGTGTTAGGCGCTTTAGGTCAATCGCTTGTTGTTTTTTTTACGCTCTTATTATGGGCGGTGTTTTTGAAAACTTACCCTATTTTATTGTCTGAGCTGCGAAGTAATCCACCCAAGTCTTTGATTTGCACAGTTCTAGGTGGGCCAAAGGCATCTTATTTAGATTTAATCGTGGGTAAGATTGAGCCAATGTACACCGTAACGGCTGTTGTACCTTTATTAGTGGGTAGTTTTTTATATCGTTGGTATCTCGGTTTTGAATGGTTGGAGTTGGTGCCTATTTCTCGCGTGCTAGTACCTTCTTTGGCGGTTTGCTTTTCATTGGTAGGCTACCTGTATTTTATGCATAAAAAATCAAGTTACCAAATAGCCTATCCAGTATGAGCATAAAAAAAGGCTCAGAATATGAGCCTTTCATTTTTAATTTCTAATCTAATTATTATTTTCCGTGTCGTCTTAGCTTATGCATTGAACGGGCGATCTCACCTTTGCGGCCGCGATCTTGTACCGTGTAGCCTTTACGAATAGGGGCGCGCTGAGCGGCTTCTAAATATCTTCTCGCTTTTTGGTATTCACCCACATCCAGTAAAAAATCACCATAATAATAGTTGGCATCAATGCCTCTAGGATTAATTCGTATAGCGGCTTCTAAGTAGGTGCGAGCTTTTTGTTTGCTACCAAATGCGATAGGCCAGCCTGGCACTCTGGCATAAACAGAACCTAACACAGCTTGCGCAAAGCCATTTTCAATATTTCTGTTCATACGAATGGCTTGTTCTAGTAGTTTGCGTGATTTTTTAACGGATGGTAGTGAGCCTAATCCACCACGAATAGAAGCATAGGTCGCTAAGATAGTGCCATGCCATACAAGTACATTGGGATTATTGGGGAAACGTCTTTGCACGTTTTCTGCTTGTTTGATGAGTTGTTCAAACTTTGCTATTTGTTGTTTTTTTGGCGTGCGGAATTTGGCGACAGCCCAGTCTTGACGTAATTTGTTTGCTTCTGAGCTTGCAGAGGCCTGTACGGCAGATATGCTTAAAAAAGAAAGTGCCAGACCTAAAATCAACGGTATGGCTAGTTTAGATATTGTACGCATTGTAATGCTCCCAGTATTTATTCTGAATATAAAGTCTTTGAATAATTTCAGGTTAGCGCTAACAGCTTGTTATCACAAGACTCAAAAGGCAATAAAGTGAAAATAAACAGTAAATAGCAGCAAGTTTTATTGGGCACTAACTTAGATTGCGGATAGGTCATCTTCTTAAAATGTGCATTTCCAAACTCGTGTATTCACTATTGTTTCTTGGCAAAAGATCGTGGTAGATTACTAACTAAGCCGATGTTTGGCTAAGTAGTTGGAGGTTAGTATGAGCTATAAAAATAAACATGTTTTTCTTATCAGTGTGGTGGCTTTGTTGTCTTACAATGCCGCATCTAATGCACAGTCTGTTTATCGTTGTACCAATCACAATGGCCATGTCACATTGCAAGATACAGTTTGCCCAGAACGAAGTTATCAGCACAAAATGCCAATGCCGACTTTTGGTATGCCTGGTTCAGACGCATTAAGACCTTATGAGTTATCATCATTAGAGCGTTTGCATGAAAATTACACACTGCGAAAATCCTATGATTATGAAAACCGTAATAATTTAGCACAACAACGCGTGCAGCATGAAAATATTGTCGATTTTGAAAATTTAAAGCATAAGCATGCGATTGAAATGTTTGATAAAAACTATCAACACTTTTGGGTGAATGGCTATTCTATCGGTGAAGCGCCTTTATCGATTGGATATGGTGTGAATAGTTATTCTAATCAGACGAATGTTCCGACGCCTGCGGCACCTTGAATTTTTAATTTTAGAATTAAAATAATATATACTGTACTGCTACGACTGAGGCAACGATACCCGCTAAATCAGCCAGTAGTGCAGCAGGGATTGCGTAACGCAAACGCTTAACTTGTACCGCACCAAAGTAAACCGCTAACACATAAAAAGTGGTTTCGGTTGAACCCATCATTGTACTTACTAAATATCCCACATAGCTATCTGGTCCTATATCAGGATTCTGGAATAGTTCTGTCATCACACCAAAACTACCAGAGCCTGATAAGGGGCGCATTAATGCCATAGGGATGGCTTCTGCTGGCAAGCCTAAAGGCGCGGTATATTGGCTTAGCCATTGCGTAAAAGCGGCTAATGCTCCACTGGCTCTGAGCATACTAATAACGGCTAAAATGGCAATTAAGTATGGCATTATTTTAATCGCAATATCAAAACCTTCTTTCGCGCCTTCCACAAAGTTTTGATAAACATCTATTTTTTTAAATGCACCATACAATAAAACAATCGGAAATAAAGCCGGTATAATCCATGGGGCAAATTGTGCGCCCCAGATTAAACTAATAGGGATCAATGAAATAAAAAATATAATCACCATCCAAGCCATCCATACTTTATAAATAGGGGGCTGACTAGGAGGTTGTTGTTCTTTGTCTAAAATACGAGTCGCTTTGGGTGGGTGAAAAATCTTAGCCAGTAATTTTGCCACTGTAATCGCGACAATAGTGGAGCATATGGTCGCAAACAGAGTGGTTGCAATAATACCGACTGGATCAGAAGAATGTGCCTCTACTCGTAATGCTATGACTTTAGTTGGTAATAGCGTGATGCTTGATGTATTAATGGCCAAAAATAAAATCATGGCATTGGTTGCTGTGCCAGGGTGTGGGTTGAGTTTTTCCAAGGCTTGCATGGCCTTAATGCCAAAAGGCGTGGCAGCATTCCCTAACCCTAATAAGTTTGCGGATAGATTTAAAGTCATCGCACCCAATGCGGGATGTTGCGCGGGGATCTCTGGAAATAATAAACGCAACAAAGGATATATCCGTCGACTTAAGGTTTTGATAAACCCAGCTTCTTCTAATATTTTCATCAATCCTAAAAACAATGCCAAGACACCTATCAAACCAATAATAATAGAAACTGAGTCATTCGCGCTTTGCAATAAAGCATGGGTGAGGGCTTGCATGGCATCACTATTCGCTTGAGTGAGCTGGTGGTAGCTAGCGGTGCCAAAAGCGATTAGGGCAAAACCAATAAAAATCCAATTCATAAGGCTGTCTTAATTTAGGAATGGGCATGTAATAACTTACCGTTTTATCATCTCATTAAGCAAGCCA
>CAZWHY010000093.1:0-4096 GCA_964633725.1 Uncultured Candidatus Berkiella sp. | reverse complement strand
GGTGGCACAGGCAATGATAGACTCTATGGCCGAGAAGGTGATGATAATTTAGTCGGTGGTGAAGGCAATGATAGATTAAGCGGTGGCGACGGCAATGATGTATTAAGTGGCGGTGCTGGAAATGATAGATTAAGCGGCGGCGATGGAAACGACAGATTAGATGGTGGCACTGGCGATGATGTATTAAGAGGTGGTAGTGGCGATGATGTGCTAGATGGTGGCGCGGGTAATGATACTGTCTATGGTGATGGTGGCAATGATTTGTTTTTATTCTCTACAGAAAGTGGCAATGATACTTTTCACGGTGGTAATGGAGGCAGCTGGGTTGATGCGATTGAATTTACAGGAGAGATGGAAAGTTTCACTCAAAATGATAGTGGTGATTGGACTATGGTTGTTGATGGAATAGAGGGTGTGATGGAGTCCAATCAAAGTTTTAATATGGGTACCCATTCATTTGATGGTAGTGCTTCTGGTGAGATTACTTTCTCTAATGGGACATCTTTACATTTCTCAGGCGTTGAACAATTGAAATTTGATTTGCCTACAGGGTAGTAGACAATCTGAACTAACAAAAATAATAAGCGAGTCCTATAGTGCCTTTTTGTTGTACTAGCTTTTCGTTGGTATAATGCAAATCATTATAGCTATTGTGATCGGCATGATTTGAAAAGGCAAAAATATACTCTGCTTTAAGGTTGAGTTTTTCTGATAGGGGGGTCTCAATTCCCCAGCCAGTCATATATATCATTGACCATGATGTTTGATTCGATATATCTAAATGTGTTGTTCCAATACCCGCAATAAAGTAAAGCATACGATTATAAAAAACAAATCCTGGTTTGGCTAATATTGCAAGTGTTGCTGCATTTTTAACTGATGATTCATGTAAGGTTGTGCCATTATAGGTTACGGATATATTTTTATTTTTCTCAATGGGATGTATTGAAGCAGTTCCCTCTAGAAAGATCGCTAATTTCGACCCAACCCAACTTTTACCCAATACAATATCAATATCAGGGCTGATGATACTGAATCTACTTTTAGTTATAAAGTTTGTATTTTGAAGGGTAAGGTTTTTTATGTCGGTATTGATATTAGTTTGTAGCAAACCCAGATTTGCACCGATGTACCATCCGGATAATCCTGCATCGATATGTTTGGGGGTTTTACGAGTGTGCCATTTTATACCTAAAACAGCTTGGAATAATTGTTGCTGCAAGCTTTCATTATAGTTAGAAGTAATGTTATTTATGGTTTGTACGGCATTGGTTTGAAAACTTGGAAAGTAAGTATAATTAAAATCGTAATAAATAGATAAGTGCGGACTCATCAATACTTCTAAGCCTGCTCCTATGATTACACCTGCATTTTTTTTGGAATGGCTGTCTTGTGTCGCCTGATAACCTATAGGTGCACTTAAATTTTGAATGTAGTCTACTTTGGTTGATATAACACCCAATCCTAGCTGGCCATATAACATGGCATCCGATATGATAAAAGCACCAAATTTTCCAAGTAGAGAAGAGAAGTTATTTATTTTAGTTGTTTGAGTTGCGCCATAGTTTTGAGCGATATTGGCTTGTTGGGTGTAAAGTTCACGTGTTTGATTATATTCTAGATGTGATAGCCTTAGTTCTGCTCCTAAACTATATTTCTGATTGTGGAGCATCCCTCCCACCATAACGCCAAAATTAGAGCCAGTTTGTATACCATTATGATGTTGAGAAACTGAGATTGGGTTTGGAATATTAGAAATGCTATCTTGCAATTCTAACTTGTCTTGAATCTGGGCGATCCCAAGCTGCAATCCCATGTACCCCATTGCTTGTATGGCAAGTAGGGGCTTTGAGAGTAGAAATATAGATAAACCAAGAAGCTTAGTTGAATTTTTCAATCGGTAACTCAAATTGTGTACTTTGATATAGCATACCAAAGTACAGAGAAAAATTAACCTGCAGAAATGGCGTTTGTTGCATCAGATACTGTTTCATGGATATCAAAAATAGATGAAAATCCACTGATATCAAAAACTTCTCTTACATCTTTTGACATATTACAAAGATGAAGCTTACCACTATAAGGTTTCACTTTTTTGGCGGCAAGCAGCAAGACACGCAGACCTGCACTACTAATAAATTGTATATTCAGAAAATCAACAACCATGGTATTAGTACCTTGTTCAATGATTTCAATTAGTTGTTCTTCAAATTCAACAGCGGCTGTGCTATCTATACGACCACTCAAAGCCACAACAACTTGTTTGTCCACGGTATCATGAGAGATTTCCATATTGGATTATCCTATAGTTAAGTTAATTTATAACCTTAACGGTCTTTAATACATTGTAATCGCCTTCGCGATCATATTCTACTTTATCCATGATAGTTGAGACAAGGTGAATACCTAGCCCGCCAACTTCTCTGTCTTCTATAGACTGGATTACATTAGGTCTAGTTTGTAATGTGGGGTCAAAAGGAATACCGTCATCTCTGAGCTCAAGCTCAATATGACTTTCAAATATACGGCATTCTAGGCTGACGGCATGCTCTTGGTCATCAGTGTAGGCATGGGCAATGATATTGGTAATCAGTTCATCGACGCAGAGCAATAACTTATTAATGTCAGATTCAGATATTTTATTTTCATGTAAAAAACGTTCTATCCTTCGTGCCATTCTCGGGGCTTCTTCTATATTATTAGAAAAAGTCAATGTTAAGCGAGTGTTTGTCATCTGTGCTATCCGTATCAGTTTTGTTTCCTAGCTAAAAAACGCATTGCAAGCATGGTGATATCATCACTCTGAGGCCAACCTGCTGCAAAAGTATTCACTTCAGAGCCTATTGTATTGACTAATTCGCTTGCTGCCAAATTTCTATTGGCTTCTAATCCTTTCATTAATCCGCTTTCATCATAAAAGCCACCGTCTTTATTTTCTGCTTCTGTTACGCCGTCTGTGTATAAAAACAGCGTATCATTGATTTCCAGCTGGATTGCATGCTCACCATACGTTAAATCAGGCATGACACCTAATGCCATACCATGCTGTTCTGTCATGGATTCAAGAGAGCCCTGACGAATTATCAGTGGTGGATTATGACCCGCATTTGTATACATCAGTATTCCAGTTGTTATATCTAGAATACCGTAGAATGCAGTGACAAACATCATATTTGTGTTGTCTTTTTCCAAAGTGTCATTTACTTTTGTGAAAATTTGCCCTGTTGTTAATTCATTAAATGAATTAGCTCTGATCAATGTTCTAGAAACCGTCATAAACAGAGCGGCTGGAACGCCTTTTCCCGACACATCTGCAATGATAACAGCTAGTCTTGTTTTTTGTTCATCTACCCAGAAAAAATCATAAAAATCTCCACCAATCGCTTTTGCAGCTGTCATTTTGGCGTATAAATCTATGTTATCGTCATTAATAAAATCACGAGGTAATATTGACTGTTGAATTTCACGTGCAACATTTAACTCGTGCAGGATACCATCTAGTTTACCTTTGGTTTTTTCAGATTCAATTAAGTGCTGAACATGGCTAATCGTTTTTTTAATTGTGATAGTTAAATCTTCGAAGTTAATGGGCTTGGTTACAAAGTCAAATGCACCTAGGTTCATTGCTTGACGAATGTTGTTCATATCCCCATAGGCAGACACAATAATTGGAATAACATCTGGAAATTTCTCACTCATATTTTTCAAGAGTGTCAAACCGTCCATTTCGGGCATATTGATATCTGAAATGAGTAAGCGGATTTCAGTTTCTTCTTCTAGTTTTTCTAGTGCTTGAATACCATTTTGTGCAAAAAATAATGAAAACTGCTTTTCTCTGATTTGTCGTCTGAATTTCTGTTTCATTAATATTTCAACATCGGGCTCATCATCAACTATGAGTATTTTGGTCACTATTTGCTCCTGTAGTTACTCACTTTTTTGCTTGCCTAAAGGGAGTACAATGGTAAACTCAGTCCATTTATTTAGTTCTGATTCTAATTTGAGAACACCGTTATGATCCTCCACAACGATGTCATGGCAAATGGGCAATCCCAATCCAGTGCCCACACCAGCAGGTTTGGTTGTGAAAAAAGGC
>CAZWHY010000092.1:0-4522 GCA_964633725.1 Uncultured Candidatus Berkiella sp. | reverse complement strand
TAGGGGGGGCTGTTCAAAAATTGAACAAAACCCCGGTAAATCCCAAAGAGCCAAATATTTCCGGGCTTGATTACAAATGATGAGACCCTAAAGAATATTATTTTTCGGCACTCTTTGATTAATTGGAGAGCTAAGAAAGGATATAATACATCATTGTGAGATTTTTGGGGCAATATTTTTTTGCCTTAAAGTAGGGCAGTAAAATTACAAGCTTTCTTGAATTATATAAATCATATCAATAAATATTAATCTGAGGTGGCTAGTACATTTTGCACGTTGAAAAAAAACCAGTCACTAGTTGATAGAAGGTCAGGCTATTTGAAAAACATTCAGATTGACGCTGGCAAATACAATTCAATATTTTGTGATGTCATATATAAATATTTGAAATATTGCATAGTTTGGATCAACTATGTAATGCGACAAGTTGCTGAGTTTTCAAAACAAAACTCAAAATGCTGTTTTTAACATCATATTTCAAATTAAAAAATCTCATAATGATTATAGTACTTTTAACTTAGGAAGTATTTTTTCATCTTCATCAGGCGCAACCTTCATCCCAGCAGCAAAATATAAAGGATGCTTATAAGTGGCATAATTAGTATAACTTGAAAAATATCCAGTCCATTTTTCTGCCATCACACCAGCTTTAAGCACCTCTAATTCAGAGGGGATAGTTGCTTCTGTCGTGTCTTCATTGGTGTAACGTTTTTAACTGCACGCTCTAGATATTTGTATCGCAACTTCCCTGCAATAGAACCTAGATAATATCCACCAACTGCACCAATTGAGGTCGCACAAAATAACCCATAGGTAATAGCTCTCTAGCGCCCTAATATCTGTGTGCTAATTTATCAAAAATCAGTGCAGTCACTCTATTTTTGAACTTATTATGTGTGCAATGGTCTTAAAAATAGAGTAGGGAACATGGACGGTTTTGCTGTAAGTACACATAAGCATGAGGTTTATATATTATGCCAGATTCAATTGATAGTGCATCGTCTGATAGTGAGGATTTAGAAGCTGTTGTAGAGTTACAACAAGATTTTCAAGACATTCTAAAATCTCTTAGAGAGATTGATCTTTTGTATCATCAGAAAAAAAATGATGAAGCTGTGCAAAAAATTAAGATTCTATTAGAACAAAACACAGGTGAAGATGCCCAAGAATATATTTCACAGATTATTCAGGATATTCAAAGTGAGAGTATCTTAAGTGTTGAACGCCATCCTGACGCAGATGCATATGGTGACTTTTACAATCACGAATTATACCAACAGCTGGTACCTTATTGCGAGTTAGCCTATTTAAAAGAAAGGGTGGGTATTGCTAAAGAGCATGCCCTGAAGCTCTCCGTTGCTTTTAAGAGCACAAGTCTTAGCCCCAACTCCAAAAATTCGGCGTTGAAATATATCATGGATAATCATGCTAATAATAAGAATGCAATACATGATGCTTGTTTGTTTTGCCCAATGTGCTGGAATGCAATTTTGAGGAATGGAGAAATATAATTCCCAGTAATTTAAACGATGAAGATTTTCGTCATTTGCTTGCAAATGCAGAAAATCTTGATGAGTTGATCGAGGTTAAGAGTCAGCAATATGGGCGTTTAAAGATAGACAACCAGAATATTGTCAAACAGGTAAAAGAAGAGCTCAAACAGGTGAAAAAGAAAACCGCGTTATTTCAGCTCCGTAATGGTGACGTGGCAAATGAATATGAAGCCGCCAAAGTACGCTTGGCAGAGCTGGAACAAAGACTTATGGAATTGCCGAGTTCGTCAGGTGAAAAGACGACCAAGGCAGAGAAAAAGAAGTTAAAAAATGAGGTGGGACAAAACAAAAAAGCAATAACTGGAGTCAAGAAGACTATTGCTGCGTTAGAGCGTGAGTATGACATATTAAATTGGATGCAGGGACATAAAGACTATTTGCAATTACAAGAACAATTGCAGGCAGAGGGAGACGATATAGAAAATATTGAATTGCTAAAAGCTCGTATCAGTGGGCTTGAGGAAAGTCATGCCCGATTTACAGAGGATGAAATGTCAGAGTACAGGCAGTTGCAGCAACGGCAGAATAATTTAGAATGTAAGCTAATAGTGTCTCAACAATGGCTGCAAACGTTAAAGGATAAAACCAAAGGAAAAGAGCAAGAAATCTCCAAGGTGAAAAAACAACTAAAACCGCTGAAAAGCAAACATGGTGATTTGGAGGAGGATGAGGAAGTAATTTATACAAAGTTAAATCAAGATCTTTCACGCCTTTACATTGAACTATATGATATGAGCGTCATAAAGAATTTTAGTTCATGCAGTATCCATCAACTTAAATCAATGCAAGAGCATCTTATAATTAATAGCGATAATATTTATAAGTATATGTTGAAGTATGGATTAACTCAGAATGATTATAAAAGATTCAAAGCATTACAACGTCAAAATGATGATAATATCATTCCCAATTTAATAGTAGAGAGCGATGAGCTGGAAGGAGCACCAATTTATTTAATGAAGCTGGATGTGATGGAGGATTGGCAAGCGGCTAAAGCTTGTTGTTTGGGCAGACTGACTAAGTGTTGCCAATCATTATCTCGTGAAGCAGGTGAGCCGTGCGTCATCCATGGTTTAACCAGCCCCAATGGTGGATTTTATGTTTTATGTCGTGGTGATGCCAAAAATCCTCAACAAGATGATGACGTGCTCGCACAATGCTGGGCATGGAGAAGTGAAAATGATGCAATTGTTTTTGACTCCATAGAAACGAGTGGCAATGCCAATGATGAAATGGTTATATTTATGTTTAATAGATTAGCTGAAAGAATGGTTGATGAGGGATATACTCATAAAGTGGCATGTGGTGCTCGCTCTGGCCTTAGGTTAGGTATAGATAGCAATGATGAGGGCGAGCAGTTTAAAGATTATAATGACTATTGTGATTCCAGAAATCAAAATATTTTGTGCGATAAAGATAAGCCCTACCTTTTTTATGATTCCTTTGAATCTAGTAGAAAATGGACACATGATATTTTAGATTCTATTATGGCATCGGAAGCCCCATTGAGAGAATCAAAGTTTTTATGGGATGTTTTTATTTGGGCAAGTCGCCATAAGGATTTCTCTAGTCAGCTTATCTCAACAATGGAAATTAAGGCTGCCAAGTACTCACGAAACAAGGAGTTTGTAGACATTCATAACGCTTTTAATAAACACTTTAATTCTATTTGGGTTGGTGTTGAAACGTTACAAGCTATTAAATGCGGAATGCTTCCTGTTAACTTTAGGAATAAAAATGGGGACACCCCTTTGTTCATAGAGGCGAAGATTGGGAGAATGAAAGTAATGTTGCCGCTACTTGAAATGGGAGCCGATCCCAGCTTGGAATGTGAGGGGGGGAAGACCGCGTTAATGCTGTCGGTTGAGAGAGGGCATAGGGAAATAGTAGAGCTTCTTTTGGACAACGGCGCTGAGCCGTCTGGCGCTATGTTATTGTTGACGGTTGAGAAAGGGTATACAGAAATAGTACAGCTCCTTTTGGATAAAGAGGTGGAGCCGTCTGAAGGTGCGTTAGTTAGATCCATTAGGGGTGGGCATATAGAAATAGTAAAGCTTCTTTTGGATGGGGGGGCGGAGCCGTTTAGAGCTATGTTATTGCTGGCGGCTAAGAAAGGATATAGAGAAATAGTAGAGCTTCTTTTGGATAAAGGGATGGAGCCGTCTGGGAGGGCGTTAGAAGTGGCTGCTGAGAAAGGGCATATAGAAATAGTAGAGCTTCTTTTGGATAAGGGTGTGGAGCTTAACGTGAGAATGTATAATGGCAAAACAGCGTTAGAAAGGGCTGCTGAGAATGGGCATAGAGAAATAGTATTAGCTCTCCTAAAGGCAGGAGCAGAGCCTGGCTTGAAAAATAACGAGGGCCAATCAGCACTGGATTTAGCTTCTCCTGGGCTTGCGGAAGAAATGAGACGATTTACAGAAAGGCAAACAGTCACAAAACTAGAGGGCATGAATTCAGCCGCTGGTGCGGAGCTTACTATAGAATTTTTCAATAAATATTTGGACTCTGAGCTAAGCGTTTCTGAAATATTATCCGCTATTGAGTGTAAATCGATTTCTGTTGATTGTAGAAATAGAGCTGGCGAGACGCCTTTACTTTTAGCTGTTAGGTTAGAGGGCGAGAAAAACGTGTGGAAGCTTCTCGAAATGGGCGCTGATCCCAACTTGAAAGGTTGGGATGGGAAGACCGTGTTAATGCTGGCGGTTGAGAGAGGGTATACAGAAATAGTACAGTTTCTTTTGGATAAGGGGGCGGAGCCGTCTGGAGCTATGTTATTGCTGGCGGCTGAGAAAAGGCATACAGAAATAGTAAAGCTTCTTTTGGATAAGGGCGTCCATCCCAACTTTGAAGATTTGTATGGGAAGACCGCGTTAAGGTTGGCCGCAAAAAAAGGGTATAGAGAAATAGTGCAGCTTCTTTTGGATAAGGGCGCGGACTTTAGTTTGCAAGATATATGGGGGAAAACA
>CAZWHY010000091.1:0-4536 GCA_964633725.1 Uncultured Candidatus Berkiella sp. | reverse complement strand
CCGGTAATCTCGATCAAAAAAATGCAGATCAAGTCTACCAAATGATGTTGGGTCTGAATCAGGAATTTAATACCAGTTTGTTGATTGTGACACATGACCTACGTTTGGCAGAAAAAACCGATAAGATTTACGTGTTGTCAGATGGCAAGTTAAGTCTACGTACTTAGTTGCGCAAAAAATCAATTGAGTTTTAGGACGAAAACTCCATTCCCACAAATGGAACTCCGCGATGAATGAATTATGTATTTGTTGCAGTGGAAAATTGTTCATCAATTGCTGTGATCGGTTTTTAAATCAACAGAAATCTGCTAAATCTCCCGAACAATTAATGCGTTCCCGTTACAGTGCCTATGCATTAGGTGGTTATGGCGAGTATTTATTGCAAACATGGCTACCGAGTACAACTCAGGGACTTTCTGCCGCAGAACTATCTTTGCTATCTACCCAGTGGGCTGGGTTAGACGTGCTGAACAAATCACAAAAAGGCGAACAGGGTTTTGTCGAGTTTAATGCCTTTTTTCTTGGGGCGAATGGAGAGAAGTCTGTTCACCATGAGAAGTCACTATTTCAACGAGTTCTAGGAAAATGGCTCTATGTGAGTGGGAAAGTTATAAGCTAAGGGGCTATTATTAATAGATTAAGTCGCTTAACTTAATCTATCAATGGGGCTAATTACGCCTAAGCCACCACGTTTTACCACATGCGTATAAATCTCTGTTGTTTTGACATCGGAATGTCCTAATAAAATTTGAATCGTACGAATGTCATAGCCATTTTCAAGCAATCGCGTCGCAAAGCTATGCCTAAAAGTGTGGCTGCTAGCGTGTTTATGAATGCCGACATTGCGAATCGCAAATTTGATCTTTTTTTGAATCGAGCTCTCGTGAACATGATGTCGGCGAATTTCATCGTCTCGTGGATCGCGAGACAAATTGTTTGATGGAAATACATACTGCCAAGCAAACTGACTGCTAGCGCTAGGGTATTTTCGTGATAATGCGTAGGGTAAATAAACTTTACCGAAGCCTTGCTCAAGATCACGCTCATGAGTGTTTTTAGTCTGTTTCAACACCTGCTTTAGTGGCTCCACTAAAGTTTGAGGCAATAAAGTCTGACGGTATTTCATACCTTTTGTTTCACGCACAACTAATTGATGCTGGCCAAAGTCAATATCTTGAACACGTAAGCGGCAGCACTCCATAACGCGTAGGCCACTGCCATACATAAGTTTCGCTAGAATCTGGTGTTTACCTGAAAGCGCCGAGATAACGGAATGAGCTTCGCTTTCACTAAACACGGTCGGTATACGCTTGTTTGGTTTGGCATAACGAAATACAAGGTTAAACTCCGTGCGCTGGAGAAACTTGCGATATAAAAATACTAAGGCATTGAGAGCTGTTCGCTGAGTAGAAGGCGAGGTGTTACGTTCGATAGCTAAATAAGACAGAAAATCCGAGACCTCTTTTTCACCCAAAGAAGCGGGATGCTGTTTCTTGTGAAATAGAATGTAATATTTAATCCAATAAACATATGTTTTTTCTGTAGAGTACGCTAAACCATGTAAGCGAATAGAGCAACGGAGTTTATCTAAAAATCGATTGGACTTTGGCTTAAGTGAAGAGGGTATAGAATGCATAATTGTTCCTCCATGAACTATACTGTATATTTATACATATATATTTCCGGGAAGGCAATAGTGCAGATGAAAATAACCATTTATCTAGCAAGATATTGAGTTATTAGGGTTTGCATATACGGATTCTATATATGTAAGTCTTACAATCGGCAAATAAATATTGATAAGTGATTGAAATGATTAACTATGTTATGTTTTTTTTAGTTATCATAAGAAAAGTGATAACCCGATTCGTATGCGATAACGATTCCGTTTTATCATTTTAGAGTTTTTAGATGATTGCTTTCCAAGGCATTGAAATTTAAGAATAAAAATGATTTTATTGAAAATAAACCAAGAATGATAACCCGACATGGAAAGATATACGGATTCCATAGAATAAACTGTTATGTGTAAAAGTAAACAATGAAAATTCTAATATTATCGACAGTAGTGCTATTTATGTATATGGGGCTTTCTTGGTTTTCTTTACGAAACGAAATACCAAAGTCCTATTCTATCAAAAGCTTTTTTGGTGCAAGTTCTATTACAGTTTTTCTTTTATGTCCAAGCATTGCTATCAATTTATTTTGGTCATTATTTATTGCTGTTTTAATATTAGTGATTGCTCTTTACATTGAGAGCGCAAGGAAAGAGAGTAATGGAAAGTTAATAAAAAATGGGGTCTTCGGTGGGTTATGGTTGACAGTGCCAATTTATGCTTATCTTGCGACAAACACATAACAAAAACATCAAGATCGTTCGCTATCGCTCACTGGGACGCGCAAAAAGCACGCGCCCCTTATGTCAAACGTTATGTTTCACAAGACACCACCATATTTAAGGAGTAAATAAATGGCTGATAAAGAAGAATCTAAAAATGAAGTGGTTAAATCAGGCAATGCGCTTGTATTTATCAGTCATGATACAAGAGACGCCAAACTAGCCGAAGCGTTTAGTGCTTTGCTGAGAAGCGTTAGTGCTGGTGTTTTAAAATCATTTAGAACATCTGACAAAAAAGGAAATCAAGGAATTGAGTACGGGGTCGAATGGTATCCAGAGATTATTAAAAACATCCAAGAGGCTTCTGACGTAGTTTGCCTTCTTACAGAGAGAAGTGTAAACAGACCATGGATTTTATTTGAGGCTGGGATGGCAAAAGGAAAGTTGGAAACTCCTATTCTCGGTGTAGCATTAGGAATACCCCTGAAAGACGCATCAACCGGACCATTTGCCCAATTTCAGAACTGCGGTGATGATGAGGAGTCCTTAACAAAATTGGTTTTTCAATTGGTTGATCGTATTCCAAATTCAGAACCTGATGAGGAGACAATAAAGTTCCAAGTAGGTAAGTTTAAGGAATCAATTGACAAAATATTAAAAACAAACAATAAAGCAACTGATAAAAATGTTTCAGAATCATCTATCAAGGACAATTCCTCGGCAAAACTATTTGAGGAAATAAAAGTAATGTTTAAGGATTTGCCGTCACGAATTGAAGGCAATATGCATCCTGAATTTAGAAGCCGTAAAAAACGGCGCTTCCATCCCATGATGATGGAAGAAATGATGCATATGTCAAAAAATAGTAAAGTCGGAATTTTGGTAGGGCTTAGTATGCTGAGAGATGGAATGCCTTGGTTGTATGATATGGGTATTGAGACATTGAGGGTAATTGATTCAAATTGTAGCGTTAAAGAAAAAGACCAATCATTCAGAGAATTCCGTGAATTGATGAAAATGACATCAATGGGTAATCCAATGATGCATGAATTTATGGATTTTAATTCTAAAGATGATTTTATGATGTATGAGGAATTTCCTCGTATGATCATGCATGAAATGGAAAGGTATATGGAAAGGAATCGAAAGTGAAACATAACAAGGAAAATTCACTCGGACGGCAAAAAGCGCCACTCCTTCGTCGCTCTGCATTTTGCCGCCGGTGATTTGCGACGTTATGTGAAAAATATCGGCCTGAGTAATACTAGAATAGGAAATTCATAATGGCGAAAAAAGAAAATAAAGATTGCTTTATAATTATGCCAATCAGTGATACTGATGGGTATGATAAAGGCCATTTTTCAAGAGTATATGAAGATATAATAAAACCTGCTGTTAAGAACACGGAGTTTTCAGTTACAAGAGCGGATGAGGTAAAAGAAACAAATTTTATCCACTTAGATATTCTTAAAAAATTAATTGATGCGCCAATTGCAATATGTGATTTAAGTTCACGCAATCCCAATGTTTTATTTGAGTTAGGGATTAGGCAAGCTTTTGATAAACCAGTGGTTTTAATTCAGGAAAAAGGAACTCCAAAAATATTTGATATTGGTCCTTTACGATATTTAGAATATTCAAAAAGCATGAAATATCATGATGTTTTAAAGACTCAAATAGAGTTAACTGAATCAATAAATGCAACTAAAGAAGCTGAAGGAAAGCAAGGGAATATTAATTCAATAGTTAGGTTCATGGCTTTAAGTAATCCAGCAGCTATTCCAACATTGGAAGGTGATAGTAAGGAGGCATTTGCCATTGATGTATTGCAGTCACAAATGAGTGATATACGTAAAATGATGGAAATGTCTATGATGGAGAACCGAAAATGAATTTCAAAGGGAAGTATTTCATCAATCGAATATGAAAGAATTTCAAGTAAGCTTGATAAACTTATGAACTCAAAAAGAAGAATGCCAAGAGAAAGACATGAGAAAGAATTTCATCATTTGATGATGGAGGCAGAAGAGGTGTCTATGCATTTTGAGGATAAAACAGACCGTAGAATGTTCAGGTATTTACAAGAAAGAATAGTTAATGCTATGCACAGAGATTTGGAAGAGTCGATTTAAAATTTATAAAAAATCACATAAATCGGGTAGCCGGGGGTTTTTCTCCCCCAGCCCCCACACCACCCA
>CAZWHY010000090.1:0-4549 GCA_964633725.1 Uncultured Candidatus Berkiella sp. | reverse complement strand
TATGCAGCGGCCTGCAAAGCCGCGTACGCCGGTTCGATTCCGGCCTCAGCCTCCAAAATAAAAAATGCCCGGGTGGCGAAATTGGTAGACGCAAGGGACTTAAAATCCCTCGGGAGTTAATCCTGTGCCGGTTCGAGTCCGGCCCCGGGCACCATTTTTATCTAGTTATTTCAGCGAAAATAACAAATTTCTTACATTAGGTTAGTCCATGTTTACACCTTAACTAACCAGGCCAGCGCACTACGGGCGCAGCGCCATGATTGTAAGAGTAAACCTATGGCTACTAAAACCCATCTTAAAAGTGGTAATTACCGCATCCAGTTCCGCGTGAAGGGACTAAAACTTATCTCCAAAACCTTTAAAACTGAAGCCGAAGCAGATGTTTTTTTGTCTCGAATTCAATCAGAAATTAATTCCATTAAAGAATCACAGCAAGCAACTCTGCCTGTTGATATGGCAGTTCTTTATCGATCCTTACATCCAGACCTTCAAAAGGTCGTTCAAATATTACCTATCTTTACTCGTGTGTTAGGTGACATATTTGGTAATGAGTTAACTTTATTAAAGCTCATTGACCACTATATGTTTCAATATGAAAAGAAAGATCAAAATGTTATCAGTCGATTACGGTGGTGGTCAGACAATTATGGCCAGCTGAAGATCAATGAATTGACAGAAGATCATGTTCGCCATGGCATTAATACATTGCTTACAGTTGGTAGCACCGGTAAAAAGGGTGTCTCACCCCAAACAACCAATCGGTTTAAAGCGAATCTCTCATCTGTTTTTGAATACGGTAAGGAAAAGTTTAGTCTAAAAACAAACCCATGCCGTTATATTAAGGCAAAGCCAGAGGGTAAAGGCAGAAAACGATATCTAAGCAGTGCTGAACAACACCGTTTCATAGCGGCTGCCAAGCTTAGCACATGGGATAGATTCTATTTATTGGTGTTAATGGCTATTACCACAGGTGCAAGGCGTGGTGAGCTAAACAAGCTACGTTGGAACGACATTGATTTTGATAAATCAGAAGCTTTTTGTGGTGATACCAAGAATGGCACTGATAAACACCTGAATTTAACCGAAGCTGTTATGACAGAGCTTAAACATTTTCGTGAGATTGGAAATGGCTTGATATTTGGCAACCCTAAAATGCCAACAAAACCATATGATTCTCGCAATGAATGGGAATTAGCTTTGGAGCAGGCCGAGATAGATATCGTCAATGAGAAAGGCGAAAAGCTAGTGTTTCATAGTCTTAGACATACTTTTTGCTCAACTTTGGCCAATAAAGGGGCTGAGTTGCATGAGATAGCATCATTAGCAGGCCATAAAAGTATTCAAACCACAATGCGTTACACTCATCTTGATAGTCAGAGGCTCTCATCTGTGGTGGGTAAAACATTTGGTATGCTTGGAGCGAGTAACTGAAAAGGATAGCAGTAATATATTGAGCACTATCACGGTAAGTTTTTAGCTTAATAAGTTGACATACACTTTAATAAATATGTTATATATCAATGAGATATATATTTAACCGCTTATATGTGACAGTATTTTAATTTAAAATACTTGCACTTAGCTCATTAACTTGCTATATTAATTAGTATGAACAGAGTACTGAAACGTTATAATTTGTTGTCAAAGCTTACTGCAGGTGAAGTTTACTCTTGGAGTGATTTAGAATCGCTCTCAGGTTCACTTGGCAGAGACTTAAAGCAACTACAGAAAGAAGGCCACTTAAAGAAAGTAGGCCCAGGCTTATATTTGCTCCCTAAAAATAGCCGATTTGGTAAAGTGCCAGCAACCACAGAAAAGCTCGTTAGTAGCTTTTTAAAAACAGATGATTTTTTATTGGCCTTGCCTAATTTATATAATGGCTTAGGGTTGGGGTTAACTCAGCTGAAAAACCAAGTATTTGTTTATAATAAAAAAAGGCATGGTGTTTTCAAACTATCTAACCGAAACCTTCATTTTAAACTGAAAGCAAAAGGTTATCCTAAAAAACTTACCAAAGAATATTTGCTCGTTGATTTAGTGAATAACCTTGATGACGTTGGTGAAGATCCGGCACTGCTGTTGAAAAAAGTAGTGGATAATGTACAAGAAAATAAATTTAATAATGCTCAATTATTCACATTGGCAAAGCAATATGGACACGTTTATACAAAGAAGTTCTTTGCTGCTTTAGAACTTGGTAAGCAGTCCCCAGTTAAGAAGGCTGCATGAAGTTTTTACATGAATTAAGCGATGCCCGAGACCTTTTCGAAATTGTTGCGGAAAAAGAGGGTATCGAAGAGCCCTATTTAGTTGAAAAAGATTATTGGATCATGCATTCCCTCTGGGGGTTGCAGCAACAAGGCTATAAATTTGAATTGAAAGGGGGTACATCTCTTTCAAAAGCATTTAAAATTATCAATCGCTTTTCTGAAGATATTGATATACATATTCATCCTGATCCAAAATATGGGTTAACAAGTAGAACCAAAAAAAAAGAAAAGAAACATATGCCGCTGAGGCAAAAATTCTTCGATGAGCTGTCTGATCAGATCAATATTTCAGGTATGCAATCTGAAAGAGCGCCTGAATTTGATGACGAAACACTTAAGAACGCTGGTATAAATCTTAACTATAAAAGCCTTTTTGAGCCGGTGAGAGATATAAAACAAAGTATTCTACTTGAAGGTGGTTTTGATACCGTAGCTCCTAACATGCCAATTGATATCAGCTCCTGGGCTTACGAAAATGTTAAAGATGCTGTATCAGACCTTATTGATAACCGCGCTAAAGCTGTAAACTGTTACTTACCTGAGTATACGTTCGTAGAAAAGTTACAAACAATAAGCACAAAAGTCCGCAAGCAAGTACAAACTGGTGAGTTTGGTAAAAACTTCTTAAGACATTTTTATGATATTCATCAGCTTTTTCAACATGATCGAGTGAAAACATTTATAGGTACTGAGGATTATCATAATCACAAGCAATTGCGATTTAGTGAGCAAGACCAGCTTGAATTGAAGAATAATATTGCTTTTAATCTTGACTCAAATTCTGAGCTATTTGAATTATATAAGAAAAAGTTTTCCCAAAATTCATCCCTATATTATAGTGGAGCCCCAAGCTTTGAAGATATTTATACCTCAATCATAAAAATAAGAGAAATTGGGTGAATTAGCTTATAATCCACTTCTGCAGAAATCTGAGTTTTTATCATTGCTATTATAGTGCGGCCAGATCATTGCACAAGGGGAGCTGATCAAAGGACTTCCGAATATACGTATTTGAAAAGCTTAGACTTAACTGATGCAGCATTGGTCACAGAAAGCTTCGAGCAATTAGTAGCCGCAATAGAGAAAAATGATACTTTAACACTCTTGATAGCTAAGAATACAGCATTGACGGATGAGCAAGTATTAGTTCTTAAAAAAGTCTGCGATCAAAAAAATATAGATTTTGATGGTAGTTCCCCAAAAAATCGGCAAACATTGTGAAAAGTATATAAAAAGGACAGCCTAAAAAAGTTAAACACCTTATTTAGAATAGAGCCATATAATCAAAGTCTGCACAAATGAGTTATAATCGTATTTTTTGCAGTGCTAATCTGTAGTTAGTTAGTGTTCATTAAAAATGGGATGATAAACTACTATGACCCTTGCTATTTCCGTCCGTAACCTCGATAAAACCTACCAAAATGGTTTAAAAGCGTTAAAAAATATAAATCTAGATATACACAAAGGTGAAATATTTGCTTTGCTTGGTCCTAATGGCGCAGGTAAGACCACTTTAATTAATAGTATATGTGGCATTGTGAAATTCAATATTGGAAGTATTAAGGTTTGTGGCCATGATGTAATAAAAGAGTACCGCAAAGCGCGAGCCAGTATCGGGCTTGTGCCCCAGGAGCTTACAACAGATTCATTTGAAACTGTTTGGAATACAGTCAGCTTTAGTCGTGGACTTTTTGGCAAGCCTTCCAATCCTGTTTATATCGAAATACTGTTAAAAGACTTATCGCTCTGGGACAAAAAAAATGAACAGTTGCGTAGGCTATCGGGTGGCATGAAGCGTAGGGTGTTGATTGCCAAGGCGCTGTCCCATGAGCCGGATATATTATTTCTTGACGAGCCTTCTGCTGGGGTTGATGTCGAGCTGCGTAAGTCAATGTGGGAGCAAGTGCGCGCACTGCAAAAGACTGGGGTTACGATTATATTAACCACACATTATATTGAAGAAGCGGAGAAAATGGCAGATAGGATTGGCATCATTCAAAATGGCGAGTTAATTTTAGTAGAAGAAAAAAGCACACTCATGAAGAAACTTGGCAAAAAGGAACTGATTCTGGAGTTACACGAACCTCTTTCTGAAATTCCAGTAGAATTGTCAATTTTTAATTTACAATTGGCAGATGATGGAAAACAGATTATCTTTACCTACGATACGAGCAAAGAGGACAATGGTGTCGCAAATTTATTGGCACATTTGCAAGGCTGTCGTGTGCATTGCAAAGATATTCATATACAGAAAACCTCACTTGAGGATATATTTGTTA
>CAZWHY010000089.1:0-4557 GCA_964633725.1 Uncultured Candidatus Berkiella sp. | reverse complement strand
ATAGGGGGGGCTGTTCAAAAATTGAACAAAACCCCGGTAAATCCCAAAGAGCCAATTATTGTGGTCTAAACTCACCGCTGTATTAGCCAGAACTTACAATCATCCTTCAGGCAATCAATTATCGTTATCGGGTACGGCTATTGATACTGGTGGGCATTATACGCAAGAAGTATATCGATACTGCCGTCAGCATCCCTATAGAGTTTATGCCATCAAAGGTAATGCTATTCCTGGTGGGCCATTAGTTGCGCGTCCAACAAAACGTAATTTAGGGAAAGTAAATTTATTCTCGGTGAATACTGTTACAGCTAAAGATACAGTTTACTCAAGGTTAAACTTATCTGAGCCAGGACCAGGTTATAGCCATTTCCCGGTTAAAGAAATTTACAACGTAGAATACTTTCATCAGCTTACGGTAGAAAAGCGAGTTCTTCGATATAAGCAAGGCCGTCCTTATCATACTTATGTGACGCCCTCTGGTGCGAGAAATGAAGCTTTGGATTGCAGGGTGTATGCGTTGGCCGCACTTTATATTGTGAATCCTAATATGGTGCCTTTGGAGAGCAAGAAAGTTGTAAAAAAAATAGATAATAAAAATTATATTGGGCGGACAAAAATAACGTTTAATTAAGTTTTTTGTGTTGTTTGACTGTCATAGGCTTGTGTCATTAATGTCACCATGTATTAATTTTAATAATAAATTCCAGTATAAAACATAAGATAAGGACGAACTACATGGCACTTCAAGGCGCAGACAATACAGAGCTTCAAGAGGATTTTTGGGGACGAACTCAATTGGCCAGGCTTTCTTTTCTTGGGCAAGAAGTAGATACAGCAAGACAATTGGTAGACCAAGCTCCTGGTGCTGTTTGTCAAAGAGGCAGCTCTTATAATGAAACTCCATTATTAACAGCAGTCTCAGGGGGGAGAGCGAGCATAGATTTTTTAGAGTTATTGGTAATCGCTGGTTCTGATGTGAGTGCGGTCTATGCGGGCGGTAAGAATGTTTTGCATTGTATCGCAAACACTGCAAACCTCGGTCATTTGGAATTTGTAAATGGATTGCATAAATGCCCTAATGTTAACTCAATAATGGATAACGGTAATACTCCTTTGCACGCAACGTGTATGCAAGGAACTTCAACAGCCACAATTAGCAATAGAATTGAAATGGCTCGCAGACTTATTGAGCTTGGTGCAATGTCTCAAATTACAAATCGCAAGGGTTTCACTCCAGCACAAGAAGCTACGTTGCAGGGTTTGCAACAAGTTGCTGATTTCATTAATAGTTACTCTCCAGAGGCAAGCCGCTCATATACTCCTATGAGAGAGGTCGCAGCGATAATAGATGAATCAGTTATGGCTAGCGAACCACACATTTCAGGAAAGTTAAAACAGTTAAAAATGGGCTAGCTAAGTTAATAACAAATTTCATATGATCAAGTTGTTAAAATAGTTTGTTTTTACCTAATAATTTGTGCCCTCGTTAACATGTTTTTAAATAAAATGTTAACGAGAGTATCTAGTATCCTAAAAATCACCTAAAACACATATTCTAAAAATAGTGCCATATACTACATTAGACCTAGAAAACGTCGAAAAAGCGCTTCTACAGCTCACCCTCGGCGAAAAAGTTGTATCTTTCAGCAGAAGCACAGCAGTTGGTAGCCAAACCGTTACATTCAATCAAACTCAAGTATCTGATTTAGAGCGCCTTCGTGCGCAAATCAAGCGTCAATTACATCAAAACAAATTCAGTTTCATTAAGGTAACCTCTTCCAAGGGACTATGAACTTCCTCAAAAAATTATTTACTCAGGCCACCAAGCCTCTTGCAAGAGCCTATGAAGGGGCTACGACCGGTAGGCGTTTAGGCAATTGGGGCTTAGGCAGTGCAGGTCCCAACAACGCATTAAGTGGCTCATTATCACAGCTTCGTTCTCGCTCTAGGGATTTGTTTCGGAATAACCCTTGGGTGGCTAATGGGTTTAGGTCATTGGCATCAAATTTAGTGGGTTGTGGTATTACCCCCAGATGGATATTAGACGATGCTGAATTAAAAAAATCTATTCAACAAAAATGGTTCGAGTGGACAAATGATGCCGACTTTGATGGGCAAACAGATTTTTATGGCCTACAAATGTTAGTCGCCCAGACCTTGATGCAATCAGGTGAGGTGTTAATCAGGATTGTTCCCGGAACATTGCAAGACAAAGCTATAGTGCCTTTGACCTTGCAGGTATTAGAGCCAGACTTTTTAGTCGATGATTATGACAGAGTATTAGATAATGGTAATAAACTACAAATGGGGATTGAGTTTAACCCTCGTGGTAAACGAGTTGCCTACCATCTACACAAATCCCACCCAGGTGAAGCTAATTTAAATCAGGTTAATACCATTCGGGTTCCTGCCCAAAATATATTACACATATATCGTATTGACAGACCAGGCCAATTACGTGGAGCGCCTTGGGTTTCTTCAGTATTACTAAAATTACGAGAACTAGACCAATACGAAGATGCTGAGCTAGTTCGCAAGAAAACAGCGGCCTTGTTTGCAGGCTTTATCACCGAACCTGGGGATTTTAATCCACAAGGAGAAAGAAGTGATGAGATAGGTTTAGAGCCAGGCATGTTAAAGCATTTAGCTCCTGGTGAAAGTATTGAATTCTCTCAACCTAGTGATGTAGGTGGCAGTTATGAAGTTTGGATAAAGCAGCAACTACGTGGTGTTGCCGCTGGCATGGGTGTTACTTACGAACAACTAACCGGTGATTTAACCGGCGTGAACTACAGCTCAATTAGAGCAGGATTAATAGAATTTAGACGACAAGTTGAGTGTTTGCAACATCACCTGATTGTGCAGCAACTTTGCCAACCCATAACCAATAGATGGATTCACCTGGCAGTATTGAGCGGTGCAATCTCTATTCCTGACTATATTAACAACCCCAGAAAGTATCAACGCGTTGAATGGCAGCCCCCTGGATGGGATTGGGTAGATCCACTCAAAGATATCAAGGCTGAAATATTAGCGATGCAACACAACCTGAAAGCGCGCCAAGATATTATTGCCAAATATGGTATGGATGCGGAAGAAGTCGATACCAAAATATCCCAAGACAAATTTCGAGAAAACTTATTAAAAATAAATACGGATATAAATAATGAACCTGATGAATAGACCCATGCTGGCGACTGAACAACAGTTAAGTGCGGCATTCCACTTTGATTTTAAGCCCACGCTGAGTCACACCTCTATGGGCAATATTGCTTTGATTCCAATTGAGGGATTATTGCTACATAGGTTTTCTGGTTTTGGATCAAGTTATGAAGTAATTCGCAGTCAAGTCCAATCCGCATTAGATGACGAATCAGTAGAGAGAATTGTTTTAGATATTGATAGTGGTGGTGGTGAAGTCAGCGGTTTATTTGATTTGGTTGATTTCATTGTCGAATCTCGAAGTCAAAAGCCCATCACAGCCTTGGTCAACGAGCATGCATACTCTGCTGCCTACTTACTTGCCTCTAGCGCCAGTCAAATCATAGCGCCTAAGACCGCAGGAGTGGGGAGCATTGGCGTTATCGTGGCTCACCTTGATCAAAGCAAAGCTGAAAGTGATGTGGGTTTACAATTCACGGAAATATATGCGGGTAAGCACAAAGTCGACTTTAGTCCACATCAGCCCTTGTCAGACCAAGCCAAAACTGAAATTCAAACCCAAGTAAATGACACCTATGATTTATTTTTACAAACCTTATCTCAAAATCGTCAATCTCCACGAGCTTTATTCCGTGAAACGGAGGCCAAAACTTATTCAGCATCCCAAGCTTTAGATTTACAGTTAATCGACAAAATTCAATCCCCATATAAATTTTTAGAGGAACATATGATGACAGAAGAAACATCAATCGAGCCTACAGAGCCATCAGCTCCAGATAAGGGTCAGTTGTTATCGACAGAGCGAGCGCGGGTTAAGAGCATTATGCAAATGTGCCAATTAGCCAAATGCACAGATAATCTTGAACAATTTATTGAAGAGGGCACAGCTATAGAAGAGGCCAGAAAGTGCTTGTTTGAAAAAATGGCAGCAAGCTCAGGCGACATTATCAACACCATCCCTGAGAAACAACAAAATAACAATCAACTAATGCAAGCCATGATTAGCGGCTTAGGAGGTAGATAATGCCAGAATATAAAACCCTTGGCCAATATGAGCCATCAAACCTATTAGCCGGTGATTTCCCGATTGTGACAAGCACTATCACCATTGCATCCGGGCAGAATTTAACTAGAGGTGCCGTGCTTGGGCGAGTAGATGCCAGCGATGAGTATGTATTAAGCGAAGCTGCTGCAACTGATGGCTCTGAAAATCCCATAGCGATTCTAACTGAAGACGTGGATTCCGCTAGCGGTGAAACCGAATCGGTTTGCTATTTGTCAGGGCAGTTCAATAGTAATGATTTGGTATTTGGAGCTGGCCATACTGCCGAATCAACCCAACACAATTTACGATTACTAAATATATATTTAACAAATACATTATAGGGATATTTG
>CAZWHY010000088.1:0-4749 GCA_964633725.1 Uncultured Candidatus Berkiella sp. | reverse complement strand
TAAATGTTCCTTAATTATACAAGGAAGTTTGTCTCAGTCACATTGACACAGAGGGGACTATCACGTATGACAACGGCAAAGAGTTTTCTAGCCATGAAAAAATTGCTAAAGCGTTGGGCGTAAAGTGTTATTTTGCTACGCCTTATTGTTCATGGGAACGGGGTCTCAATGAGCACACTAATGGTCTGGTAAGACAGTATTTTCCAAAAGGTAGTGATTTATCCATTATCCCAAGTGATGAATTCAATTTGTCGAAGATCAGCTTAACGATAGGCCAAGAAAAGTGCTAGGATACAGAACGCCTAGAGAAGTTACCATGGGACTCAAGAAGCCAACTCCAATTGCACTTCGGTGTTGAATGGGCGGTTCGGACTCTATTTAAGTGCTAATAGTAAGATGCTCAAAGCATAATGACACACACGGATATGGCCACGCTCAATCAATACTAAACAATTTTTTCCAAACTACTTAAATGCTCTTGAGTGCTCTGCCTCATACCGAAAAAATCAGAAACTTGAGTTTAGCTGAATGTGACGGCTTGACTGCCAACTGCGGGTGCCTTCTTCTGCTGAATAAATCTATTTTTAAGCTGTAGAGTCGCTTTTTCGACGCTTTCTAGCGTCTTGAGCAGTGTTATACAGTCTTAAATATTAAGTATATCTGTTTGCTCACTCGCCCATCCCATTTGAAAGTCCAACTATTAATGGTACTCTACTGTGCACTATAGAGTAGCGAATAACTAAAAATGTATAACCGTTTTTATATTTTCTTTATCGTATTTATTCTCTCAATATCAGAGGTTAGTTGTATGTTATCAGGTGGTCTAAAATCATTAAAAGAACAAGATGCTCAGTTCAGAGCTTCTATTGTTGGAAAAAGCCAAGTGGAAATTGAAACTGAAACTATTAAAGCAAAAAATAGTGTATTTATTCTTTTCACACCAACTCAAGGCACTCCCCAAATGATCTCTGAAAAGGGGGATATACCTGAAGGACTTATTCCGGCAGCACGACTAGCAAGTTATGAAACTTCAGTGAAACCTCGCGTTGACACGACTCACCAAATGCCTTCCGCAGGGGTTAATTCTGTATTTATTCGCTACAAAAAACACAGGCCTCAGGTTGATAATCAGAGCCAAGCTGTAGACGAGACTCATTACAATGAGCTTTTAACAGCACACAAAACTAAAATCGTCGAAAAAGTCCTTGACGAAACGCTCTTCAAAAAAATATCCGCAAACGACATGCCAGCTGCATTTTATTATTACATTTCTGAAGGAAAAGATTCCCCAGAGTTTGCTGCAATTTTTGGCAAACAAATTAACTCTACAATGGGAAACAAGCTCTCTGGCCCAGGTGTGTATTACAACCGCAAACAAGACTTAAAAAATGTTAACACTATGCTATCAAAAGTTGGTTTTAAACCAGTTGAAGAGTTATTAAATACTAGAAATATGCAGACTGAAAGCCAATTACTTGGCTCGTTCATGGAAAAGGGCTTTCGCCGTAGTGCAAGACTAGCTACTCTATAATCACTAGCAATCATGGCGGCTAATTTAAAGGTCAAAAAGGACACCCATTATAATCTTCAACCCAAAACCCATGGACTGTATACGTCCAAATTTTGAAAATACTTGGATAATATATTACTAATTACTTTCCAGATTTGCACATGATAATTTTGGAAATAAAAATATGTACGAAATATATAGATGCGCGTAGAATTGGTTAGAAAAATATTCGTGGAAGCAATCGGCTCCGCCTGAGTCTCTTGAATATTAGATTGCTTGCCCTGCTGTACTCGAAAGTTTTATAATGGTTATCCTTATCTTTTCTTTTTTACTGCTTTTTCGCAACCACTAAAATTCGCTTTGATTTAGTCTCATTGAATCTAGAACCATCAATATTACACTGCCTTAGTACTTTAAACCCATTTTTTTGCAACATATCCTTTAGTTGTTTTGCACTATAAACCTGCAACGTTTGAAAGGATGTGGAAATTTTTGGTTTTTTGGAACCTACTTGCTCATGATAAATATCATAGGAAGCTAAAACCCCATCTTTGTTGATTGTGCTATATTGAATTTCTCGAGCTGTAGTATTGCCAGATTTTTTTTGCCAATCAATTGTAAGCTTAGTAATATTATCGTTTTTTAACAGATAGCTTAAATTAAAAATATCGAACACATATAACCCTCGTTCATTAAGGTTTGCATGTATATTTTTTATCGATTTTTCAAAGTCACGTTTTGTAAGATGGCCTACAGCATTGAATATTGTAATGGCTGCATCAAAGCTTCCTGCTTTTGTTGTTCTCATATCGCCGTCAAGGAACTTGATTTTTTTCTTAGCTTGCCGTGCTTTGCTTCTAGCAATCTTTAACATAGCCGCATTAATATCAACACCAACGGCATTCATGCCACGTGTTTCCAACCAGAAAACTTGTGAACCAGTACCACAAGCAAGATCAAGCACACGTTTTACTTTATGCTTTTTAAGTTCTTTTTCAATAGACTGGTTTATTATTTTAGAACTCTTTTCATTGAACGTATCGTAGTGCTTTGATTCTTTGTTGTAATGCGATGGTTTAGCGCTGACATGTGACATATTTTTCATCCCAAAGTGTAAACAAGCAGTAAGATTATATTTTCTATAACTTTACCTCTGCCTTATAATTTTAACATGAGATCAATTTCATCACGTACTGGAATATCATGATCTCCCGTTAACCCAATCGATGGTTTGATTTCTCTTGATTTCTTTACTGAATCAATGTGTATCCCAGATATCGTAAAACCACGCCTTTGATAAAACCGTAATGCATCCAAATTATCATTGGTTGTCATTAAATATATCCGCTTGCAACCCTTCTTACTAATGAGAGCCTTCAAAGCCTCTAGCATTTTCGTGCCTATCCCTTTAAATTTATCAAACACTTCAAAGACAATTATTTCACAGATCTCATCTCTTATTTCATAGGACAGGATGCCCACTCGCTTGCCCCCCTGAAGAGCAATAAGCCCAGGCATACTATGAGGATAATACGATACTGTCCTAACAACTAATGGGTTTCCACCCCAATCTTTTTCTATTAACGCTTCCAGCCAAGATGAATCTTCTGGCGATACATCTTTAATCAAAATATCTAGGCTCATGTCTACCCCGCAATTATTCCGCATCTCTTTCATTAACTAGTGTATACAATATATCTAATCCAAAGGACATACCCGAATAATATGACCATCTGGATCTTGAGCAAGGAATGTACGACCAAAGACTTCAGTGCATGGTTCCTGAATAATTTTGATGTTGGCGTTCTTTTGCCATTCCTCAAAAAGACGTTCTACATCTTCGTTGGATGGCAACATAATACCAATCTCAGAGAACCGAGGAGCCGCAATATCAGGAGTTGTTCCACCTGACCAAATAGCAAACAGCGCTTCACTGCCAGCTGAAAATGCCACATAACGAGGGCTTGAAAATACCGGTTCAGAATTGAAAATTGTTTTATAAAAGTCTGTTGAACGCTCTATGTCAGATACATAGACAAGCTGAAGGTTGGGTTTAGTAGGTGTTGTCATATTATATTTCCTCATATAACTTTGCTGAGCAATAAAAAGCAATAGTCACCTAGCTTTATATCGCTATTTTGAGCTAATTATACCCCCAAAACCAAGGCCGTGGAAATCCATCCACTCATAAGAGAGCAAGGAAGAGAGCAAGGAAAAGAGAGCAAGGACACTCATTATAAACTTCAAGCAGAAAGCAATGAACTGCATACGTCAAAATTTTGAAAATACTTGGACAATATATTACTAATTACTTTCCAGATTTTCATATGAAAATTTTGGAAATAAAAACATGCACGAAACATACTAAATGTTTGTAGAATTGGTTAGAAAAATATTCTAAGCGGCTAGATAGCTCCGTTTAGCAGCCTTAAGGCCTTTAATAATTCGCTCTCGGTTTTGTATTTGACTAAAATGGGTTAAATGAAACTCACTACCAATAGCGTGAGAGAAACGAGTCCCGATATCTTCAATCATAGATAACCACCCAGTATTGTTAAATTGCAGACGGTTCAATATAGGCTTGAGATGAGATGGAATAACCCCTTTTTTATCTTCTCTTACTACTCGGCCAGTATAATCCACTAAATCTAAATAGTCAGATAATGGAATATCTATTTCTGTGCATGGCTCATTATTCTTTGCACTATTAAGAGATAATAAGTGCTCAACTTGTTTTGTGGTATTAATAACTTGAGCATTGCATGAAGATTTTTTTGGCTTGATTTGTTGTTTGAAATTTTTGATTCGGTCATATATTGAAGTAAATTCAGATTCTTCAGGGGTGTTTGCGATACCCGCACGAATTGGGTTTAAATCCACATATACCATGGCACTCAAAACAGCGCCTTCATCCAGCAAAGCTTGGGATTTAAAACGACTTTCCCAAAATCGACCTTTACAGTTATCCTCTTTATTTGCTGCTCGAGCAAAAGGCTCATTTAAGCAGCGCATGAACCAACTAAGATCATATAAGCGTCTGCGCCATTCAATAACCTTAAGCTTTTTATTTGCATTAAGCTTTGCATCTCGTGGATATATTAAAGACCACCTTTGCACTACTTCCTCATCAGACCAGTCGCATGCAAGCGCTTCGTCAACTCGTAAAACCAAATGATAATGATTGCTGTCGGATAAGCAGGTGTTGTTACCAACACCCACTCTCCTAAGAACCGTGCATG
>CAZWHY010000087.1:0-4880 GCA_964633725.1 Uncultured Candidatus Berkiella sp. | reverse complement strand
CATGAACGCGCGAAAGCGCATCAAAATGATAGTATGCGTTGGTATTCAAGGGGGGTTGACGCCCAGTTTGTTGATAATAGTTGATGAAAAATTGCATAGTACTAGTATACTATGCAATGCTAAAAACCCTTTAAAAACAAGGGTTTGCTAGGAGTTTTATTTTAATTCATGAGCAAGCCAATGTTAGCCCGGTTTTTCTTTAGGCTTTCAAAATTACCATTGTAAGGAAGCAATTCAAATTTTTTCTCTTCATCGTTATAGGCTGACTGGGTTCCATATCTTTGCTTCATACCAAGCTTGTTGTAGTGTATTGTAACCCGGTCATATAAATTTGCATAATGTAATGGGTCTACCTCTTTATTGGGTAAACAATATTCCATTAAAAATAATGCCTGATGTTGGAAAGCCGGATCATGCATTGCATGTTGTACAATAATCCAAGCATTCTCGCTTGTCTTAAATCCAAACTTTGGAATTGTTATCCATAAATGTTTTGTTAATATCTGTTTCAATTCATTAATGGCTATTTTATTTTGGTTGTCGACCATGGAAATATATTCTTTTGTTACACAACGTGCATACTGTTCTTCTCTAAAGATAATCTCAATTTGAGACAAAGTGTCTATTCTTTTTTTTACATATTCTGTATCATCTAATCTACTTTCTTCTAATGGTTTGAGAGAAAGTAGATCTATTCTATTTCTAAGCTGAGCCAAGATATCTGTTGAGCACGCATTATTACTTCCAAAGGCTAACACTGGAAACATAACCATAAAGAAGATTATCCATCGTTTAGTGCGCATTATTAAAATATCCTTTTTGTTCCATAGATTCTTTTTTGCATATCTCTTTAAAAACTGAGTTTTCAAATATGCTGCTTAATGAAATCTTTGATTTATTTTTATTTCCTGAATAGTCTACATTGCCTTTCGCAATAAATTCTATGAATGCGTCTAATAAATATATTTCTGGGTTTGCAGCCTCAATCCAAAGGAATTGCCCTTGTTGATTTACTTCTAGAAATACATATTCATCTTCTTCTGTTACAATTAGATCGACGCACCCAAAAACTATTCCTAGCTCTTTCATCAATAGTCGTAGTTTAGTTATAACCTTATCAGGCAACTTCGCCTCTTCATACCGCAAGTCTTCATCTGAGAACTGCCCCCATTCTACATAGTCAGTTTCTTTAGACTTTAAGGTGATTTTCACCGCAATAGGATGGTGACCAAACATTGTAACCCGCAGCTCGTATTTTTTTCTTACTTCTTCCTGATAAATTCCAGGCATATTTTCTAAATAAATATCATCCGGTAAGTCATCTATAGATACCTTCGATGCAAAAAATACCGAGTCATCCCATATAATTTGTGAAAATCCTTTGTAAATGCATGAGCTACTAGAGCTAATAAAGCTTTTAATTTTTAAAGGGTCATTAGAAAATAAAGTATTAGGAATAGTCAGTCCAACCTTTTTTGCAGCACAAAGTTGGCTTACCTTATCTTCAGCTTGGGAGAGAGATGACAAAGGGTTTATCCAGAAAGAAGTGGCGCTAGTAGTATTAGAGTATATTGAAGTTAAAAACAGACGTAACTCCTTCTCCATAATATTCTTTTCGTCCAGAAGCCTTTGGTCACTTAACTTTGGGAAAGCTAAGCGTCTAAGCCAAACTGTATCAAAATTAGAATTGGATGTAACGGTAGTATTATATTGTAGAGAATCATTAGTAATGTTCAGAGAATGATTTTGTATATTACCTGGAGCTGGTACAATCCAGCGAGTTACATCCAATTGGTACTTTGATGATAATGCTACTTCAGCTGCAATAGCATGAACATCTTTGTACGTGGTGAGTATCAGAACATTTTTTTTTTCATAAGTACACAGCCTTATCGTTAGCACCAAAACTCATCGCATACTTGTTGGGTGATTCCATTTTTATTTGCCCAATATGTTGTTCTGCAATCTTTACACATTGCTGCACCAGATACTTGTTTTACTTGCTCATTATCTAATATTAAAGCTTTAGAGAGTGATTTTGCAAGGGTACAGTTTTTTTTCACGACTGTTTTTTTATTAGAGTTATTATCGTTCATTTTTTTTACTCCTAAAAAATGATTTAACTTATGTGCTGGGGAGCTCAATAGTACAACCATATACAATGAACTCACGCGCCAATGTACTACATATAATAAAATAGATCTAGCGTTTTTCCATAAGCTGTTTTTTACGATTTTGCATATGGATTATGGCATCAGTTTGATTGGGACAAGAAATTCTATAACTTAATATTAAGTATTCTGACATGGGACAGGATTCTTGATGCGCAGCTTATGCAGGGCAAACGCATCTTAATTGGGCTCCCTTGCATATCTAATAGAAATTTACCATGGGGAGCGGCAAAACCATGATTTATAAAAGGGAAGCAGGAAAGAAGAATTTTCAGTGAAAAACACAACCTATTGATTGTGAAGGTTATTTAAGCTGACATTTTCAACATAATTTGATGGGTACATTTTGAGTGTTTACGTGCACTACGTGAGTATTAAGATCTTTATCTGTAATAGACCAAGACTTCACTCTACGGTTTTGTCCACTCATGTTTTATTTGTTCAAACATAATGTATGTGGTGCGGTGGTTTAACAACGTATAAATAGTCATTTTTAGCAAAATAAAATCACCATACAGACAGGGAACTGGTTATCATGATGGCGTGAAATCAACGCCTGCATTTATTTTTCCCACGAATTTTAAAGATTGAAAATCAACACTTTTGTCAGAATTAACCTGCATCACAGCCCTTGATTTCAAATTAATGCCTTCGAAAGTTACCATTTTTCAATAATATAAGGGCAAAAGATCAGCATTATTGCAGGATAAAAAACTGAAATTGGTAAAAACCTACCAGTTTTGTTGAAAACTATAAGCATAACGTGTTGTTAATTAATGGATTATTATTTTTGGTGAAAATTCTTCTTTTGCTGTTTCTCTATACGAATCAAAGAATTGGAGCACACCGTGGTAAATTTCTATTAGATGTGCACGGGTGACCTAATAAGCTTAGCTGCTGCATTTTGTTAGATGATATGTCATATAGCATTATTCCAGCCTTTTTATATCGATAGCCTTGCTTATATACTTGTTTTAACCCATCCATGGCATACTTTAAAATAACAGAAGCATCATCCGTAGATTGAAGTAACTTTTGGTAACTTCCGTTGCCATATTGAGAGTCTTGGTTGCTAAATGGATTGGTTCGAATGCAAACATACACTCCTGAACAAACCGAGTTCTGTTTTCGTAATTTCGTTGCAGCATTAGCTGCGTGATGAGCTACTGCTGCCCTAATTGATTGCCATTCGGTTTGTAGTGTGCCAAATGACCGAGAGCATACAATCTCTTTTTTAGGGGCTGGCTCTTGCTCAAAATCAAAGCATGCTTCATTATTCAATTCGCATACGGTTCTTAACATTACCACACTAAACTGTTTCCGAACCCATGTTTTATTTGCCTGCTTTAAATCTTGTGCTGTTTCTATATCATATGCTTTAAGTTTGGCAGCCCATCTTGACCCTATTCCCCAAATATTTTCAATGCCAATTTGAGGCAAAAGCCAATCTTGGGTCTTTTCTGAAGTTAAATCAAACGCCCCTTTAGTGCTTTGTTTGTTTTTTTTCACATAATAGTTAGCAAGTTTTGCCAGAGTTTTTGTTGTGCTAATACCTACGCTGACAGGCAAACCAATTTGCTGCTTAATTGTGTCGCATATTTCTTTGCTATATTCAGCCAGTGATAAGTGTTTAAATTCTGTTAGATTCAGAAAAGCTTCATCAATTGAATAGATTTCAATATTATCACTAAACTGCTCCAATATGACGGCCATTCGTGCTGACATGTCTCCATATAAGGCATAGTTTGATGAAAATACTTGAATATTATATTTTTTTTCTAGGTGTTTAAATTGAAAATATGGTTGCCCCATTTTAATGCCAATTGCTTTAGCTTCATCTGACCTTGCAACAGCACAGCCATCATTGTTAGACAGAATGACCACGGGTAACTTCTCAATCCTGGGCTGAAAAACTCGCTCACATGAAACGTAAAAGTTGTTGCAATCGACTATAGCGATAGTTTGAGGCATTTTCTGAACCCAAGAAAAGAGCTAGTTAAACGAATATATTTAATTAAATGTGACGAAGCACTAGCCGTTTAGGCTAGGCGCAATATGTAGAGCTTATTAATTTAAAGTAATTGTACACGCTTTGAAAGCGGGATTGGAAAATTAAGTATTTTGTACAACAAAGATATCACTTCATTTGCCAGAAGATTTTTGAGGTTTTTTTATGATAAATCTTTTATTTAGCTGACATATTGCCAGGCAAAGAACGCCAACAAACATTGAATATTTTAGCGTTCCTTCTCCTATCACATGAAGCGTTTGCCCGCTATATTGAGCTTCAAGTGACCAACCAAACCATATAGCAAGACTAGAAAGGCCAATTATAAAAAGTGGGCAAAATATAGCCCCCATAGTTGACGCGGTCAATATAGTTACAGCAAAATGCGCGCACAGTAATATTTTTAAAATACTTAGCAAAACTTGACCAATATAATCCTCGAAACTAAAAAGTTGCAAACATGTAAAGAAATATGCCATAGCAACAAGAGAAGCAGTTGTCAGCAAAGATGACACAACCGGCTCAATTGCGTACGAAAAATTTACGATAGGAGTTAAACCTTTGTGCTGACGTGAAAATTTTTCTATCTTTCTTGAAAATTTATCCATTTTTCCAGCCGCTCTTTTTCAGTTCATTTTGATATTGCTATCAAATTACTATTATAGCAACTAATCCTGAAAATAAAAGAATTTTTACTGTTT
>CAZWHY010000086.1:0-5075 GCA_964633725.1 Uncultured Candidatus Berkiella sp. | reverse complement strand
ACACAATTTACGATTACTAAATATATATTTAACAAATACATTATAGGGATATTTGAATGATAGATTTATTTGAAACCAGAACCTTGTTACGCGCAATGGAACAAAGCCAACCACCTAAGACATTTTTACTTGATACTTTTTTCCCTGTGATTCGCCAGTCTGAGACCGATACAGTTGATATTGATATTATCAAAGGCAAACGTAAACTCGCGCCTTTTGTAGCGCCTATGCATGAGGGCAAAGTGATATCTAACGAAGGCTTCCATACCGATACTTTTAAACCGCCATATATCAAAGCAAAGAAAGTCACTACAGCTCTGGATATGTTAAAGCGAGCGCCCGGTAATACCATTTACCAAAATGATTTGAGTCCTCAGCAAAAGGCCGCTCAGAAGATTGGTGAAGATTTACGAGAGTTGCAAGAAATGATTACCCGGCGCGAAGAATGGATGGCTGCCCAAGCATTAGTTTTTGGGGAAATCCATGTTCATGGGGATGGGGTTGACCAAGTGATTAATTTTCAAATGCGCTCTGACCACAAGGCTGCATTGCTAGGGGATGCCAAATGGAGTGATCCAGCGAGTAACCCCATTGCTGATTTAAGGCGTTGGCAAGAAAAGATTGTTCAAGATTCAGGTTTAGTGCCCAGAGTAGCTGTATTGGGCAAAGATGTGCTTAATGCCTTGCTTGAGCATGAGAAAGTACAAAGGCTACTAGATAATCGCCGAATTCAATTAGGGCAAATTGACCCACAGAGATTAGCCAATGGCGCTAAGTATTGGGGCAGTATCGATGATATTGATATTTACAGCTACAACGAATGGTATTTGGATGAAGATGGCAATGAGCAACCTATGATCCCAGAGGATACGTTAATTTTAGGTGCTGATAATGCCCGTACAGCAAGGCACTATGGAGCTATTCATGATTTAGATGCCACAGCAGCGGTTCAGTATTTTCCTAAATCTTGGACGCAAGAAGATCCATCAGTACGATTTGTGATGTTGCAGTCAGCGCCCCTAGTGATACCACATCAGATTGATGCGTTTATGAGCGTTCAAGCGGTTTAATCTTGATTGTTTCTCATTTTAAAGCGGTTGATAGTAATACGCAGCTATGGGATAGCGCCCAGCAAAAAGAGGTGTTGGGCAACAATATTACTTGGGAGAATACTGCAAATGGGCAAGCCATTGGCTTTGATGGCACAAACTCACACTTAGACTTTAGTAAGAATCCGCTATTTTATAACCCAAACTTTGTAATATGGGCAGACATTGTTCCAGGCAACAAGACTGGAATGCAACACGTCTATGGTCATATAGGTCGAGATAGTGAAGACTTTTGGTGTAACGCACAGCTAACATGGGATGCTTCCAATGGCACACTTAGCTTTAGAGTGGGAGCAGAAGGGGTTTATGAAATTGTCCAGGCAGGCTTTGCGCCTCAACAACGTTACTTCATTATCGGTCGTTGTAATAATCAGAATTTAGATTTATGGATTAATGGCCAACAGGTGGGCAGTTTATCTATGCCAAAGCCAATGCGGCCTGCATCTATTTTTGGCTTGTGGGCTGGTCAGCGTGATTATGTAAAATATGGCGAGCGCTTGCCTTTTTTAGGGCAACTGTTCGAGTGTGGATTGGCGCATGATACATCGGATGAGTTTATCAATCAGTTGATTGAAGGTGATACAGTCCCAGAACCCGAGCCAGAACCTGACCCAGACCCAGAACCTAATCCTGAGCCACAACCGGTTCCTACGCCCTTACCACAACAGCCAATCAATTATTCTTGGCAATATGCAGAGTTGAATGCTCTGAATAAAATGTTCAGCTTTGGAAAGAACGGGATATATGAAGATTTGAGCGGTCATGCTATATCGTGCCGCGTATTTTTAGATACTGGCTGGCGAGATGAGTTATCAGGCTATGATTCACATGCCGCTGAACAAGTCATACAAGTCTCAGTTTTTTTATCAGAAATACCGCATCCCAGACAGAACGATCAAATTACTATTGAAAATAAACAATATCAAGTCACATCTATTGATGCAGAAGATGAGTATATGGCCGTATTGAATGTCAAAAGTACTTAGTATTATAAGTACAATCAAGCAAGCGCTTGAAAAAATCTCGGTTCAGGATGGTTTTTATACGGACGTTGGCTCGCAAGTATACTTTATGCGTCAATGGTTTGACTTTAGAGATACAGCCTTACCAGCGCTATCATATTTTATATTAGAAGAATCTCAAGTTGAGCATAAGGCTTGCAGTTATAAACAAGAATTAAGCCTTAAAATAGAGGCTTATGCGGAGCATAGTGAGGCAGAGTATATTTTTGACCTTGCTGCGGATATTAAAAGAGCACTGTTAAGCTTAAAAAATAATTTGACCATAGATTATTTAGGCTATGAAATAACATTGCCTGAAGAAGGTTCAAATTTGGTGAGCGTGATATTAAATTTTAGAATTCATTATATTGAACATATTCAATAGGGAGTAATATGGGTGATTACAGTTATATAGGCAAGGGGAAGGTTTATTTGGCCAAACGAGGCACGAATAAGCTAAGATTTGTCGGAAACTGCGAAAAGGTAGAGCTATCGTTTACCGAAGAGACTAAAGAGCTAAAAGATTTTACCCAAGCAGGTGGTGGGGTTAGCAACTCAGTGTCTCGTATTGACAAAGTCGAGCTGGGATTGAATCTATTTGATTACTCACCAGAGAATTTAGCTTTTGCTATGTATGGGGAGAATGCTGTTTTATCTGCGGGGAGTGTTGCCGCAGAAAGTCACATTCTATATCAGAATCATTTGACCAAGCTAAATTATAGCCATGTTAGTAACGTGGGGGTCACAGATACCGTTAGTGGCACTACTTATCAACAGGATGTTGATTATGAGGTTACTAATGCAGGAATATTTATATTAGAGACTGGCAATATTGCAAATGGCAGTGATGTGACTGTTGATTATGATTATGGTGCTTCTAATGTGATTCATGCATTGATGAACTCAGGTGATGAATACCAATTTGTGTTTGATGGTTTAAATGAAGCGCAATCCGGTAAAAAAGTAGTACTGGAAGTTTACAGGGTGAAGTTTACACCAGCGGCGTCTTTGTCATTTCTTAGTGAGGACTTTGCGAGTATTGAGGTCACAGGCACAGCGCTTTCTGATAGTTCGCGTATTGGCAGCGGCATCAGCAAATATTTTAAAGTGGAAATGGAGCAATAAATGCGCAAAGAAGATAAAATCAACGTGAATGGTATCCAGGTTACGGTTAAAGAGCTGACTGTTGCCGAAGTTCGTCATTGGATGATGGATATCATTGAAAGAGAGAATCAAAAGGATGATGTTGATGTGGTATCAACCGTGTTAGACCAAAGGTTATTCGAGGAAATAGGACTAAGTGATATTTGTAGAATGACTGATTTAGAACCCAATCAAATTGATGATTTTACGCCTTCTCAACTACAAGTTGTTATACAAAGGTGTAAGATGTTAAATTCTGATTTTTTCGGCATGAGGAAAAGGGTGCTCGGCACAGCACTCAAGAGTGCTTAAGTAGTTTGGAGAAAAATTGTTTGTTGTTAATTGAGCGTGGCCACGTCCATGTGTGGGATTATGCTTGGATAATATTTAATAAATTATTTTAATTTACAATTTTGCATATGCATAGATTCCTTCAAATGGAACGCCTAACCATGTTGAAGAACCTATTGTAAAGAGGTCACCTTGATCAAAATTAAATAGAATTTCGTTAGTCGCTGTGTTCATTGCAATACCCGAGCCATTAAAAGTAATTTCACTTGTAACAGATAATTGTGCATCTCCATAAAGTAAATAAGTATTATTTATTATAACAAGCGATGCTACACCACCAGCAATATTATTTAACTGGCATTTCGTTAATTCTCTCATTTTTAATTCACCTTAAAATTTTACTATTTCAATTATCAATTCATGCAATCTGACGTTAAGTTAACATTACGTGCTGATACATCAGCCTTCTCAACCTCCATCCGCCAAGCAGAGCAAGAGTTTTCTTCTCGCTTTAGGCATATGGGCAGTACAGCGCAGACACAGTCTAAACGAATCAAGGGTAATTTCAATAGCATATCTGATGGTGCAGAGAAATTTTCAACTAAGTTAAAACAGGCGGCCAAGCAACTAACTCTTATGGCGGGGGCAGCGACTGGTATTGGTTTATTGGGTAAGCGCATGTTAGATACGGCAGATAGCATGGCCAAGACAGCCGATCGCGTGGGCGTGACAACAGACTTATTACAAGAGCTACGCTTTGCAGCCTCTCAGACCGGCGTTTCAACAGTGAAGCTTGAGACATCACTCGAACGCATGACCAAACGTATTGGTGAGGCAGCGACAGGTGTTGGGGCAGCCGCTACGACGTATCAGCGCTTAGGCATTTCAGTTACTAATGCGGACGGCTCATTGCGTACTTCTGAAGTTATATTAAATGATGTGGCTAATGCTTTACAATCTGTTAGCTCTCAAGCAGAAAAAGCAGCCATAACAGCGGCACTATTTGGTCGTGAAGGTGTGGCTTTGAGCTTGTTGCTCGATAAAGGCGCAAAGGGCATAGAAGAATACCGCAATCAAGCTCAAAAGCTTGGGTTAGTGATAGATGAAGACTTATTACGCAACTCTGAGAAGGCAGTTGATCAATTAGATATTCTATCCAGGATAATAAAATCTCAAATCGTCACAGGCTTTATTCAATTAGCACCTAGTGTGATTAATTTTACCCAACGTATCGTGGCATCTATTCCGGCAATCAAAGATTTTGCAGCGGGTTTGTTAGAGCTAAAAGACGGATTTATTTTTATAGCCAAAACAATCATCAGCGTTAAGCTAGTAAGCTTTGCCACGGGCTTGATTGATGCATCCAAAGCTATAGTGACAACATCTGGTGCAGTAACCAAATTGGGCATAGGCTTTGCATTTTTAGCGAGAGCAATCAGAGGTATAGGTATTGGTTTAGCCATTGGGGTAGTCGTCAAATCTTTATCACTATTAAAGCAGCACTTAGATTTAAAGCGAAATGTTAAAAATT
>CAZWHY010000085.1:0-5311 GCA_964633725.1 Uncultured Candidatus Berkiella sp. | reverse complement strand
GCATTAATGTCTAAAGAGAACGAGGAAATTCTCAAAGAGCTGCTCGCAAAGAAAATTTAAATTGTTATTAATATAAGAGATGGAAAACCCAATTCTTTTTATTCAAATTGATAATATTGTTCAAGATATAGCCGCGTCTCAGCAAGCATAGTTAGCTGTCAGCTTAGTATGGGGATTTTTGGGTGTATAAAAAAAGAGTATTTATAAAGTTATTCAGAATTGTCTATTTTTCGCTTGCCTGGACTTTGTTCTGGTATTTTTCTTTAGCACTTGTTGAGTTTGTATTTTATAGCAGAGTTTACGAATTAAATAATCTAATATTGTTTTTGTTTATCGGTACTTTTTATGCATATATTAATGGGTATGATGCAAACATTTATTTGATTGACAAGATTAAAGAGCGTAGAGATAAAAATAAATTAAAACATTTAAAAATTAAGATAAGCTGAAATTTCCCCTGGCCTTTGAGATGGTGACTATCCCTTTGGGTCATGTATCCTCTGATTTTACCTTAACTTTTACAGCTTTAATGGGTTTTATCATTAGGGATGCCTCTCCCTTATCACCAACAAGATAATAATTTCCGGTAGATTCTATAAATTCGTTTTTTTCAATTTTTACATTAATGTTAGGGATGAATTCAAGATTAATCCCCCTGTCTCTACTCGTCGTATTCCTAATGATGATTAGATTGTTTTTATTGGGCTTTAGCGAAACTATGCTTGGTGAAATCTTGGCCTTGTTTTGAGCGCCACTAATTCTTATCGTGTGTCTTATTGGTTTGTTTTCTTTTGTGCTAGCGAAAGAGGGCAACGCTATACACAGGGCAAGACAGCCCAAAAGCAACTTACATCGTGCCATTTTGGTTAACATACTAATACCTATAATGAAAAGACTCCCATATATTAACCGAAATCTAAACCTTGTTCATAAGTATCGTAAAAAATTTGCGAAAATTCTATGTTTCGAAAGGGGGTACAAGCGGTAGCGAGGCAGCAAGCTTTCAAGCAAAATAAAGCCCATGTTAGTTGTTGACAAGCAGTAATTAAATCTTGATAATTGATTTTTTTATTAGCGGACAACGTGTTGGGTTAGGCTCATCAGAGTTTTCTTATTTAGTAACTGGATTTGTAATCATTTTACTCTCTCATGTAATGCAAAAAGACTATTTGGTAGCGAGTGACGCATAAAGCACAATTTAGAAGGAAGGGGTATGAGCATTATTGTAGACTTAGATGTCATGTTAGCGACGCGTAAAATGCGCTCAAAAGAGCTTGCTAAAAAAGTGTGTATAACAGAGCAAAATATTTCGATACTTAAAAGCGGCAAGGCGAAGGCAATACGATTCTCAACACTTGCAAAAATATGTGAGCATCTAGACTGCCAGCCGGGAGATATACTAAAGTTTGTATATGAAGAAGAAATCGATAGTCCTCAGATAAAAGCGGACGATGCGTTTGATAAATAAAAAAATATTGAGGGTTAAAATAGTTTCAAAAAGCTAGGGCAACTGAAGTATGGGTGTAATCCTGAAGGTGAAACAAATATTTTCAAGATTAGTATGGATGTATCAGTTCAAGTCTGAAGTTTTATAGACGGACAAGTTCCACTTTCTCCGGATACTACTGTTAAGTCCGGGGAGGCTTGTTCTGAAAAAGTTTCTTTTCCTGTATCCCCGAACCATTTTACCAACCCTATATTTTGACTATGGTAGAATAAGCCATAAATACCATGAACACGGCGTTGGGTAATATGTCAAAAAAAAAATCAAATAGTGGCTCATCAAGTATTGAGTTGATAGATTCATCCAGAGTTGATTCTCTTTGCAGGAAGGTTTCAACTCATATCTTTCGCGCGAGAGAAACTGTTCAGCACTCGGTAAATGTCGAGATGGTGAAGGCATATTGGCTGATAGGCAGAGATATTGTAGAAGAGGAGCAGTATGGACATAAAAGAGCTGAATATGGCAGAGCTGTACTGAGCCGTTTATCTTTAACGCTGAAAAAAGAGTACGGAAGGGGGTTTAGTGTAGATACTCTAGAAAGAGCTAGGAAATTATTCCTTTTATATCAAGTAGATATAAGAGAAGGAAAATCCGCATCACTGCGGCGGAATTCTGAAGTCTTTGAGTTCAATCCAGCTTTATCTTGGACGCACTACCGAACGCTCATAAAGATCTCTCGTCCAGAGGCAAGAGCATTTTATGAAAAAGAAGCTGCTGCCAACAGGTGGTCAGCTAGAGAACTGGATCGGCAGGTTGGTAGTTTGCTCTTTGATCGTTTGGCTAAGTCAAAAGACAAAGAGGGGGTTTTATCATTGGCTTGTAAAGGTCAGGAGATTAACTCTGCAAAAGATGCTATCAAGGATCCATTTGTACTAGAGTTTTTAAATATACCTGAATCTCACATGTTAGTTGAGTCAAAGCTTGAAGAAGCATTAATAATGAATTTACAGAAATTTTTGTTAGAGCTGGGTAAAGGTTTTGCATTTATTGCTAGACAAAAGCGTCTAAGCTTTGATGGCAACCATTTCTATGCGGATTTAGTTTTCTACCATGTGATTCTCAAGTGCTATGTCATTATTGATTTAAAAACGCATGCATTGACTCATGGTGATCTGGGGCAAATGCAGCTGTATGTAAACTATTTTGATCAAGAAATATCCTTAGAGGGTGACAACCCTACAATAGGATTATTACTTTGTACTGAAAAAAGTGATGCCATGGTCAAATATCAACTTGGCGATAAATCTAGCCAGATCTTTGCTAGTAAATATCAGTTCCATTTACCAACAGAAGAAGAGTTAGAGGTAGAATTAAAGAGAGAAATTAAAACTATCAAACATCAACTGGCAAGAAAAAAAGATGAAGAGTAATCGAGGTTCCTGAAGGGGGTGTCTGCTTTATAAGTCTTGTCATGGGGGGTAAATACTATTGATGCATTATCGTTATTGTTAATATTTTTTTGTTTGCCCCAATAATGTCAGACTTGATATTGTTAGCTTGTTGTCGCATTCTTACTAAAATTCGTGGATTTAAACATTAAGAGTGCTGGCAATAGGATTCATATTTTCAGTATATTTATGGAAAGGTAGGGGGTTAAAATGTTAATGCTTAGTAAATTATTTCGCGCTGACACCAGCTTCTGTGGTTGGCTACTTTGTGTTGTATATATTTTTGTATCTGGGGTGTGTAATGCCCAAGAACCTTTGTCTCTTTCCATTTTGCAAGCTCAAGTTGCTAGTATGGAAAAAAAGTCCCCCATTCAGGCAAACAATGTTGAAGATGTGGGATATATTAGAGCACGACTACAAAGCATGGTAAATATTGATCGGTACTTGAGGGGTAGATATAGTTCTGTTAAGTCTGACGAAGTAATGGGGTATATAGCACAAAAAGATCAAGAGCATGCGAATGAATTTAAAGAGATCTTAAAAGCGCACTTTTGGATTTCTTGTAAGAAATTTGGCGAAAAAGCTTGCGATAATGCTTGGCTTTTAACGCAGCATTCAGATAATGATCTTGAGTTTCAGCACTTGGCCTTATATAGGCTGGAATACTGTTACAAAAAAGGAGAGGCTTCGGGTAAGCATTACGCATTTTTATATGATCGTATAGCACTACATTATGCGGAACAAGGGATTAGACAGAGATATGGAACCCAATTAAATCGAATCGAGGGGACAACAGACCAATTTAAACTTGCTCCCTTTGATGGTGACTTGACTGAATTAAACAATCAGCGCATTTCAGTTGGATTTGAGGTTTTTACAAAGGAAGATTTAGGGATTATAAGGGTAGGTAAATAAATTATTGTGAGCCAAATATTTTTGCTTGAATGTTTTCCAACCCAACGATGTAAAGTTGACAAAAAAAGAAAATAACATATACTTTTTGCGGTATTTGAAATGTATTTATGGAGTTAACATGTCAAAAAACAACAAGAGAATTTTATCGTATACTTTTTCTAAGATTCTTAGTAAGGAAGACATAAAGATCATATCCGGTGGTAATATCAACCACAACAAAAAAAGTATAACTGCTAACTGTGGCACGGAAAAAATAACCGGTGGTTGTGGCGGTAACCATAGCGATGGGTGCGATACTGATTAATTAGTTCATTAGGTTGGCTCCAAGATTTGATTATGAGCCAACCGAAATGGTTATTAAAAATTTAACCCATTTTATTTAAAAGTTGAAAGTATGGCAAATATATTAATTCCTACTATTCGTGGAGATATTCATGCACTTGCTGTTAAGTTAGCATTGACGAAAAAAGGACATTCGGCAACCATATATTATGGCCAAGATTTCCCTCATGGGCTAACAAATAGCTTTTTCTTTGCAAGTGGAAGTAATGAATGGAGTGTCAATGGTTCTGATACCAAGATAAATGGTGATAAATTTGATGTGGTTTGGTATCGAAGACCAAGCAGTCCAGTTATAAACGATAAGATGTTTCATAAAGACGATATTCCTGTAGCTAAACAACTAAACGATGTGATGCATCGCTCAATATTTCAGCATGTTGGGGAAGACGCATTTTGGGTTAATCCCGTAGCCTCAGCTATGAAGGCAAATTCTAAGATGGCACAACTAAGCGCAGCTCAAAAAGTTGGTTTAAATGTTCCTGTCACGTTGATTTCAAATGATCCTGTAAAGATTAAAGAGTTTATATCAGAAAAAAGGATAGGAACAGTTATTTATAAAGACTTAGTTCCTCCTAGGTGGGAGCATGATTTTGCAAAATATTCAGTATCAAGAACATCGGATATTTGTTTGGGGTCTTTGCCGGAAGATAAGATTATTCAAGGCACATCAGGAATATTTCAAGAGAAAATATGCAAGGCGTATGAAATTAGAGTTATGATATTTGGAGCCCATTGTATGGCTCTCAAATTGTTATCACAAAAGCATGGCAAAAAGGACGGTAAGCTCGATTGGAGGAGTATTCCGATAGAGCAGCTAGAAGCTGAAGTATACCAGCTGCCCGATAATATACGAGATAAGTGTATTATCGCCTTTGAAAAATTAGGCATAGTCTTTGGTTGTTTAGATTTTATTGTTACCCCAGATGGAGAATACTATTTTCTAGAAATTAACCAAATGGGACAGTTTCTTTGGTGTGAGCTTCTAGACGAAAACTTCTCAGTTCTTGATGTGTTTTGTAAGTTTCTAGTAAGTAAAAATAAGAACTTTCGTATTGGGCGTGAAGAGGATACTGCCAAAGTAAAATTCACAAATCTATGTGAATCTGATGAATTTGATAAGTTGTATCAAAATTCAATGACTCCAACTGTCGTTGCATAGTTT
>CAZWHY010000084.1:0-5353 GCA_964633725.1 Uncultured Candidatus Berkiella sp. | reverse complement strand
ACTAGATACACTCATTTTTCGGAAGAAGTGTCTCACTTTCATTGACATATACCGATGTTGTTAATTGGTACTGTAGTCTAAAATCTTTAAATGCTGCAAACAAAGTTATTCAAGGATTTATCAATCAGCTTAAGCTGCCTCATATCTTTTCTAACGTTGAGAATCAACGTCATGGGTCTAGCGATGGAAGTAAGGTAGGTGTTTCTGTAGAATGTTTGCTTGCCACATACGCATTTAAATATTTTGGGAAAGATAAGGGGGTTAGTGTTTGCACCTTTATAGACGATAGGCATGTCCTGTTTCACCATCATGTTATGAGCTCATCAGAGCGAGAAGCAGCTTGCGTTATTGATGGCCTGATTAATAATCAGGCTGAAAAGATCGATGTTCATTCCACTGATTCCCACGGCTACACTGAACTTATCTTTGCGGCAACACACTTTATAAACACAACTTTTGCGCCACGTATAAAAAACATTGGGAAACAAAATATTTATGCTTTCCATGCAAAGCAATCCTATGAAAAACTGGGATGCAGAATACTGCCTAGTCGCACTATTAATCAGAGATTAATAGCTAAACATTGGGATGATATATTACGATTTATGGCTACCATAAGACTAAACAAGACAAGCGCATCACAATTATTTAAACGATTAAACTCCTATGCAAAAGACAATCCACTATATAAAGCTATTAAAGAATTTGGACGCGTTATTAAGTCATTATATATCCTGACGTACTTTGATGATGTTGAGTTGCGCCAAAGAGTTGAGAAACAACTTAACAGGATAGAATCTTCTAACAAGTTTAGTAGGGCCATATTTTATGCCAACAATAGTGAATTCAAGCAAGCTGACCCTGATGAGCAAAACATAACAGTAGCTTGTAAAGTTTTAATTCAAAATACCATTGTATTGTGGAATTATTTATATTTATCGCAAATATTAACTAATTGTGCTGATGAGAGAGAACGTTTAGAAATGGTATCGATGATAAAAAATGGGTCCATTCTCACGTGGGGACATATCAATCTGCATGGTGAATTTGATTTCAAACGTAAAGCAGCCAATGATTCACCTTTTGATCTATTGAAGATACTGACTCTGAAAGTTAGATAGAGTGCTTCGGATGACAGATTCCGCCGCTTATGTCGAAACACCCTGTATAGCAAAATATCTTCACCATACGCTCGAATTGCTCTTGCTCAATGTTATTACGGTCACAGAACGTTGAAAGGCTAATTTCTGTTGATTGATACAACCTAACAGCCTTATCCCAAAAGTTGATATCATGCTTTTTATCTTGTACTGTCATCTTAATGCTCCAGTTTGAAAAGGAGCGATTAGTCTGACAGCACTGTTCAGTTATTTGAAGGTGGGGTATTTCGGACGCTTACAAATCACAGTAAAAGTGGGGCAGGGAGCCTTATTTTTATCACAAACCACATAACAAGAATTCTGTCCTTGTCGCCCATAACCCCACCATATTTTAAAGCAATATATGCTTAGCATTGTAATTTTCACTGGACAAGTTATATAAAAAAATTAACGGCGCATATAAGCAGAAAGGGCTACAACTGATAACTTTGTGAAGTTCCAGAGGATAATTATTTACTGGAAGTTCACAATAAATCTGGTTCCACTGGAGCATGTCTTGCGGCTTAAATGCCCCCAGGAATGTTGCGCTCTCCAAATATTGCTCCCCTCCCATCCCGAATATGTATTAGGGGTAAATACCCATAATTATTGTTATGAATACTTTAATAATAGTTATTAGACCTTTAGTACCGTGTTAGGTAACATACACTCTAGGGTTTGAAGGGGTATATTCATGATTAATTTTGTCCATCTAGGGCTAAACATGATCTCATGCAGATTTTAACAAAGTGGAGAACCTCCGTTAGACAATCATAACTATCGGAAAATCTCCGTTAATCTAAAGTTTAACAACTAATTTAAAAGGTAGTTTTCATGAAAAATTCTAATAGACAAAGTGAGCAAGTAAAACAACAAATTACTGCAATTGAGGAGCAAGCTCGCAAACAATGTAAAGAGCTCACCGCAAAATATAATCAAAGCAAATCAAAGCGCGTCAAAAGAGTAATTGGCAATCTCAATGGCTTGATAAAAAAACAAAGCAAACGCGACAAATCAATCATTAGAATGATTGAGTCTGAAGAGAATATTGACAAATATCTTGCTCAACAGGGAAAGCAACTTAAGAAAGAAACTAAATTATTAAGCTCTTTGAAAAGAATAACTTTACAACGAGACTTATATAAATATTACAAAAAGCGTAAACAATTTGAAGAAGCAATCGAAGCCATCGATTATGCAAAACGCAAAGCGATAACGCCTTTAAAACTGAAAGAGCGAATTTTAAGCGCTCCAGAGCAGTATGTGAAAAATGAGTTACAAATAATGCTAGCCACTCTGATGTCTGGCGCTCAGCTTAAGACATTTCTAGAAAAAACCGTAGTGGTAAATGATGCAATGAGTTTATTGGCTGAAGGCATCACTTCTGAAGTTGTTAAAGGGCTAGAAAGTGCACAGTCGACTAATGATTCCTCTTTTGAGGGCTTAATTGATTATAATTTCCAACATAAATATACCGACCCCAGTACTGCGCAGATAGACTTAACCAAAATATTTGGCGCTGGGTTTAATGTTAATCAGTTACTGTCTTTATCTTTTCAGAGTGATGCAGATATTGATGCACAAATCAAAAAAGCATTTGGCGAGCAAGCATATGAAAATCTAAAAGAAGCATTTGGTATCAACTTTTACCAAGCAATTGCTCGATTATATATGCAACAAGTTTTGTTAAATGTGATGCAGAATATAAAAATTAATGAAGAGCCAGCTTATGAAGTTCTGGGAGAGATGGGCAAAGTGAAAGAGGTTGATGAAGACGTAGCTCAACTTGATGCTGGATTATCCTTAGAAAGCATGTTGAATCAAATGGAAAAGGATCTTTCAAGCACAGTTGTGCCGGTTCTATCTTCAATGCCGCTTCCTAGCTTTGCACCTTCTTTTCTACTAAGAGGGTACCTAGATTCAGTTAAAATCAATGGGACAGAACTAGAGCAAATGATCGGACAGCTTGATAAGGATTTTGATTTATTCAGCCAAAAAAGCTCATCCAATACATTCAAGTGTGCTTACCCTCAAGTTGCTAAACAACATAAAGGCGTGAACGATCTCGTTAAGCTGTTTGAGCATATGCAGCAGAAAAACGAGATCAACCCACAAAGAATGGCAGCCCACCGTGAGAGAAAGGTCGGCCGTTTGGCAGCAGCATAATTGCTCTGCCCATTACACTCAACCTGAAAGCCCCATGTATCATGGGGTTTTAGGTATTACTCAACTGCATAATATACCTGTACAAGGCAATAAAAAAATGGCTAAAATTAACAATGAAACTAAAGACGTGACTAATGTAGGAATGATATTACTGAGGCATTCTGTCACGAAGGATTATTTACCAGCTTTACATGTTGACGAGTATGTTCAAGCGTTTCTTGACAATATTACAAAACCAGCATTTCAGGAAATGATACGCAAAACGCCTGTATTTGTAGAGTCTTTTTTTCGTTTAATTTCAGATTGTCGCAACACAAGCCTTTTACGCCAGCTCTTTAATAGTATTGTCCACTTGCATTCTATAAACACGCCTTTATCTGGAGCTCGTTTATTTTCATTAATGATACCTCATTTAGGGGGCTCATTACAGAGTGAAAGTGCACAGCGCATGTTTGATTTTATTAATGCATGTCTATTTAGAGATCGGGCTATTTTATATTTTAGGGATCGCCTTTTGGAGCCAGAAAATAAGCTTCATCAGCATTTAGTGGATGTTTATCAACTGCAACTACTCGAAAAGTGTAATTATGATATCAATACCGTAATTTTAACTAGGTTACCAGAACTTATTGAAGCCATTGAATCAGATGATATTGATGTGATTAATAAATACCCAAATTCAATTTATCGAGCCGCTACAACAAGAGTATTTGTTAATTACGGCACCAATAGTATATTGTGGATCGATGATGATAAATTAGAGGCTTACGCAACTTCGTTTGAACAGGCCATATGTTCACGCCGAGCAGAAAATCTTTTACTACGAGACAGAGCTAACTTAACAGTAGAAGATGTTTTAGAAGAGCTTCAATGTTATGTTGATAGTATTTTTTCAAACGAAGATAACCCAATTAAACAAAACAAATGTGACAGCATTGTTGAAAAACACAAACATGCTTGCAAAGTTTATGAGGATGATACAGGGCAGGAACTGTATATGGTACCATTAAGCAGCTATATTGAAAGTGATGTTGTAATATGTATCCATAGAGCTTTATTTGATGCTTATCTTTTAGACTCCCTAGTCAAAAAAGGGTATATGGATGGGAGAGTATCTTTGATTTGTGAACTTACAGCTGAGACTGGTCATGCCTGGGTAAACTTTTCCTCTAAACAAAAGGATTGTCATGGGCCCTTAATCAATTACCTGGTCGATACCTATAACTGTTTCACAGGAGTAATCGACGAAGATGCAATCTTAAACGAGAATGAATTTAGCATAACAAAACATTATGGATTTAAGCCGTTGTTTAGAATGATGGATGAAGTTGGGCGGTATAAACCTGCGAAAAATCCAAATGGCTCTAAAGAGTTGTTTGAGCAAAGAACACATATACGAAATATGTAAGAATATCAATGATAGCTAAAACCCCTTGTTTTTAAAGGGTTTTTAGCATTGCGTAGTATACAGATACTATGCAGTTTTGTTTTGAATAACAGGGAGCAGGGCGGAATAGACTTGCTTTCATTATGGCGTTATACAAAATCCATATCAAGAATCATTCAATAAACTTCGAGTATAGAATTATTCCTTGGATGTCTCCATGTAGCTTCTTAATATGCTGAGATAAGTCTAAACGTCTATATTTTTTTGCGCACCAAGGCGTAGCAGACTTTATTTTAAGAATTTCTTAATTGCCCTGATATATCTTACTTGTGAAGTCCCGGTAAATAATTTGTTACCGGAATCTCACTAGTCTTTACTAAAATACCTTAACGTCTATTATCAACAAACTGGGCGTCAAACCCCCTTTAATACCGCCGCATACTGTCATTTTGATGTGCTTTCACGCGTTCATTTTTCTGTGTATCACTCTACTGAAGCTGTGAGCCTCCGATAACCATGTATAGCTATCGGAGGCTCACAAATATTGCTCCCCCTCCTATCCCGAATATGTATTAGGGGTAAATACCCATAATTATTGTTATGAATGTAAGCGGTCATTTTGACCCATCTAGCCTAAGCTAACTTCTCTCGTCATACTTCA
>CAZWHY010000083.1:0-5396 GCA_964633725.1 Uncultured Candidatus Berkiella sp. | reverse complement strand
TTGAATCAATATACAGCCAGTTACCGGTTAAAAATTTAGGGTTAGAAATTTATTTAGTAAACGATACAGTTTCTGCAAAGTTACCAGCGGTACGACTTTTACGCGGTGATGGTAGTTTATACTGGAGTGGTAGAATGAACATAGCCTGGAGCGTTGTTCGTGCGGACGGGTTTGACACTTAATATATGGGCTAATGATGACATAGACTTAGATCCAGATGCCTTTCCGGTGATGGTTTGTTCTTTCAGAGAGGGTGGATTTCCTAGGGTTTGCTAGACGCTTTCTAGCTTGGAAAAATAGTCTTCTTCAAATTTGGCGGGTGACACGCTACCCGTGTGGCTATGCCGTTTCACTGGATTATAAAACATTTCAATAAAATTAAATCTCTCTCTTAGCTTCTTCACGTGTGTCATAGATTTTTTTCTTCGTCACACGTTTTTTAAAAGTAGCAAAAAAATTTTCGGTCACTGCGTTATCATGGCAATTACCTCTGCGACTCATAAACGCTAAATAATCAGCACTTACATAATCGTTGGCTACCTTGATCGCTATGGACCAATACGGTTTGCGTCGGTTGTCGTGATCAGGCAGCCATCAGTTATGGGCGCTGTTAAATCTAGAGCTATGGTTTAAAGCTGGCTAGTGTTTTAGGGATGCTGAATCAGAGAGAAAAATTAGCCGAGGCAGTAGAAAATATATGCGAGCTATTTTACACTGCAATCCATTTTTTACGGAAGTGGTCAATTTCCTCTGTGCTATAGAAGTGCCTCATTAATTGAGATTCATAAATTTCATTAATGTAGCTAGCAGGTAGTCTCACCTCTCTAAGAAATTTCTTATAAAGCTCATTGTATGGTTGTTCCTCTGATGTATTTGCTTTACGCAAAGTGAAGTTTCTGACGCCTAGAAACTCCTCAACCGCGTTTGATGCGCAATCTTTTAGTTTTTCTAGTTTAATAACTAAAACTTCGACATTAGTATTGTTGGTGATCATATACCCTTTTTTTGTATTGAATTGACTTTCAAAAACATTAATTCCAAATGTTGCTTCCAGTTCATCACTAAACCATTGAATGGAATATTCATGTTCGGTAAAACTATTTAAATATAGCTCCCTCAATTTTTTTATGATCGAAGGGTCTTCAATATCGAAGGTGTTAAATTCTGGTGCATATTTATGAATATTATAAAAAAAAGAAGATATATTTCGTGCTATTGGGTCCCTAAATAATGTTATTATTTTTAATTTTTGTTTGTTTTTAATGCTCATTATATATTTTCGGACGAACTTACTTTCGTATAAGCACCAAGTATTAGCATTGAATTTTTTTGTAAGCGTACGCAGATGGCGGTGCGCATCATCAATCCTAGATTGGACAAGAAAATGGACATGGAAAATTGGCATGCTTGGACTGCTCTCGTGCAGGCCATCGATTATTGCAGTAGAGCCAACCTTGCCCATTTGATAGACGATAACGGGAGGGAGTGGCTTACGAATTTCTGTTGTTAGGCGCAACTTATGGTACACGCGTGATATCGTATGGTTTTCTCTGAGCCAGTTATAAATTCGCTTTAACATGTGATTACCATTGCATGATCTTTTATTAATGTTTAGAGGTGCCCTTCAATATATGAGCACCCAATAATTCCATTTCTTGGTCAAGTTCACGTTTAAATATATTTTTAAATTCAGCTATCTTTTCGCAGTAGGCACTATGGTTTCGGAATATTTCTAATATTCCTTGGGCTATAGAAGGCGATTGGTTTTGCACGAAAACTGGTACATCACGATATAGTAGCCGGGCTGTTTCTGTATCGGACAGGATTACCGGAATGCCGAATGCAACAGCTTCTGCCGCTGCGCTTGGTTGGGTGCCTTCCCGTGTAGTTAAGGAGATTGCAGCGCCTGCGTTTGCAAATAAATCGTTGAACTCATCTATTGCTAAATACCCAGTAAATAAGAGATTTTTCGGTAAATCCGCTCTCAGTTTTTCTGGTAACCTCTCAGCAAACCAAGTCATTGTAAACTTTATATTAGAGAGCGTTCTTACTGCTTCGATAAATTCCTCAATGGGTTCGTCAGGTGCCAAGTTCCACGGGACGATGACATATTCTCCCGCTTTAAGATCAAAACGATCCAGCACTTTAGTGCTGATAATATCTTTGGTATCAGGCAGTGGATCTTTGATCACTATTGTTGGGATGCCTTTTTTTTCGGCATAGTCACGCACATCATCACTGTGAACCAGAACAGCAGACGCCCTTTTTAACAGGCTCTTTGTAAATGGCCATCGAATCCACCATCCGACAAACATCGCATTATGGCAATCTGCCACATATGGTGTTCGAGTTATTAATCCATAGATGCCAACCAAATAAAGGGCTGGTGTTGGCGGTAGCTGGATAAATATTTTCTTTGGCCGAAATTTTATGAGGTCTATTAACGTTCTAGTGGATTTCAAAATATAAGAGATGGCTTTCAGTAGTTTTGATTTCTCTTCCCAGGAATAATGATAATAAATAACCGTTATGTCAAAATAGTGAGCTATAGACTCTGCGCGCCTTTGATATATTTTCCAAACCTGAAATAAGTTAGTATTCTTAGTTGTCATATGATTTTCTCAATTTGGAAGTATCTGCATTAGAATAAATTCGTAATACAATTTACTACCTGCTTAATTTATAAGTAAGGTATCTTTTCAGCATGCCGCCGATAGTTTTGTAGTAAGTTGTTAGAAGAAACTTAAAGCGGTTCTTGGGGAAATGTTTTTTTGCAAAGTTATTGCGCACCTGAAAATTGTTGATTGAGTATGGGCCGAATGATTTTACTATGCCAGCAAGCGTAACGTCATTGGTTGGTAGAGCCATGATATCTTTGTTTGCCTCACTAAAAACGATGGAGTCGAAATCCACTAGCACCTTATACCCGAATTTATATGCGCACAAGACCAAGTCAGTGTCTGCATGATATTGAGGAAAGTTTATTGCATCATATAAACCTACGTCCCGAAAGACTTTGACTGGAAGTAAAACGCCTTTGCCGGGTAAATGTGTTGCTTCCTTGACACCTTTATGCTGTTTATTACGAGTTTCTCCAGGTTTTGTTAGGCGCTCTCCTTTGCATGTATCGAAATTCATGATGTAGCCACTAGTTTCTATCATGTTCTCATTGTTTGAATATACACAAAGAGAGCCTATTATTGTGTTCGGATATTCTATAGCTCTATTCAGCTTCTGTTCGATGTATTGAGGTGGTAGTAACGTATCATTGTTCAAGGTTAATATGTAATCAGTCTCTTTACAATGAGAGAGGACATATTCTATGCACTTGTTTATTCCAGCAGTCCACCATAGATTTCCGTTGCCACTTATTACAATAATATTTGGATGATTAGAGTTTAGAAACTCTCGCGTCCCGTCTGTGGAACCGTCATCGCAGATAACCAATTTGTAGTTATTAACTGTTTGCTGTGTAAGTGAGTTGATAAAGTTCTTTGTTTCATCAAGCCGATTATGCACAGGAAACACGATATGTACGATTACATTTGCGTCAGCATTCATATGTAATATTTTGTTGTGGTTATACGGGGTATTGTAGCTAAATTCAGATATTTGTGTTTAAAAAAATAGAGGCAGGGGAAAATAGCCGAACTATATCAGCTGACCTCCTCTTCCATAAAATTGTACTTATTATCCGAATCCGCGTTTCTTTAATTTTTCTAGTTACATCTATTATGGCTAGAGCAAGCCAGTTTTCACAATGTTTTTGCAGTTTCTTAGGTGATTGCGAGTCAGTCTTTTTTTTCATCCTCTGTCTCTCCTCCCCTGTAGGGAGTCTATGATTGACAGTTACATAGATTTATTTACAGTCTCAAGAAAAAAGGGTTATTATCGTTATAGTTCAAAATATTACAGCTATAAACAACCACGCTATGCTATAGGTATAGGCAAGGATACTATAGTCACTAGCAATAGCTCGTGATTGGGCATTTAAAGTCTGACTATCGACTTAACAGCAACTTTAAAGGGGTTTGTAGGCGAGAAAATAAACCTGCTGATGGTTGCTTGCTGCATTCAACTGCAAGAGGTGGCTGCGGGGAGTGTATTTTTGGTTTGCGCCTATCCGGCGCTATTTTTCCGGATAATCAGCCCGACAGATCAATGGCAACACAGACATTGAATATGGGTTTTTCAGGATAGACAAATAGAATTAAATCTAGAGATAGTCCTTACTAGAGATAACTAATGAGAGGCTTAGGAATGAATGAGTTCCAATTATCGCTTGAGATGGCAAGGGGTACCCGCGTTCTCGCGAAAAAGGCATTAAGCGTTTTGCCGTCAAATAGTAATGCTCGTCGAGGTGTTCGGTCTAGAGTAATATGCCCAATTGATTATATGAGATATGCAGAGTTTGAAGCTGTAATTAGTGGGCTCAACCTAAATTTAAATATAAAAATACTTGATGTCAGTAGTCCACAATGGTTCTCAATATATTTGGCTAGCAAATATGAAAGCATTGATTTTTATTATATTAATATTACCGATGACGAATTGACTCCTTATGCTGAAATAGCGAGAAAACTTGGCATAAATAATTTGAAATATGAAAAAGCTGATGCTCGTGATATGGAGTATAGTGATAATACATTTGATGCAGTGATCTCAATATCGGTATTGGAACATATATACCCGGAAGATGGAGGAGATGTGCAAGCGTTGCGAGATATTTATCGGGTGGTAAAGCCTAATGGTAGCTTGTTTTTTACAGTGCCATTTAAATCTCATAGGAATGTTGTGTATAAAGATGGCTCGGTGTACGAGAGAGGTGAAGAAATGAAGAATTTCTATGCTAGAGAGTATGATGATAAGTCATTTCGTGATTTAGTAAGCACTAGCCAGTTTTATCTAGAGGAACAGTTATATATAAGTGAAGCAGGCGGCCTGTTTCCAGTAGACTATTATCAATGGGGTCCAGGAAAAGGAAACGTTATAGCAAAAATTTTATTCAAATTTAAAAAAATATTTGAAAGGCTGCTTAATGTGTCTCCAGATGAAATGTTAGCTAAGAAGTATCTAAGTATCTCTGGTAATGATAAAGCTAGGCTGGTCAATGTTTATGCAAAATTAACAAAAAAGTGAACCCGCGTCCATTTTTCAGCACCGCATGACAGCGCTTGCTGTCATGCGGTGTTATTGTTGGAGTGATGGCGCTTACCTTCAGCCTTCGCTGCGAAGCAGGCTTTGGTGTTTTTTTTGAAAAATATCTCGGTGGCGATGATAAAGCCAATAGCGCCTCATTATCTCGCTATGATCGACGGCCTTAAAGAGGTATTATCTGTTGATATCGAACGCACCATCACTTTGTTTGGCAAAGATGGTGATTTTCTCAACGATAG
>CAZWHY010000082.1:0-5431 GCA_964633725.1 Uncultured Candidatus Berkiella sp. | reverse complement strand
CAAAAACTAAGCCCAATCAACTCTTGACGTCCATGGTACTTTAATGCCTTTTTTTTTACCAAGTGTATTATTAAGCATAAAAAGTATTTTTTTATGAGCGCATCTTAATATGTTTAGGATTTACGCTAGAGTTGTTTTCAGTGTTCTGAAAGGCTGGTGTCTTTGTATCAAAACGTGAAATCATCATTTCTTCAGTGGAGAACAGGTAGCCAGCACAAACATCACCCGACAACTTGGAGTGGCTATTTATGCGGCTGTGCTCTTGTAGCTCATTTTTATTTCGACCAAGCTCATCCTCAGCCCTATTTAAAACGCATGAAGAAGTTAGCAAAGCTTCCTGCCTCATTAGGTCGCCAGCACCATTAAGAACTGAAAAAGCTAAAATTTGTGTAAGAAAAACAATCCCATACCACAAGCTTGTTATGGGTACCAAATAAAGTGGTAATGCTATAGTTATGCCAAACATAATTGGCATTATAGATAAACGAAGTGCATTTAAATCTAAAGTCAGGTTATGAGCATTTTTATTTCTAAACCAAGCTCGGGGCTTACACGACGAAAGTTTTATTTCACAAGTTGATCTAAAGCCGTTTCTAAATACCAACCAGTTTGATAATCTGACACAAAATTTCGCAAAATTGCTAACAACTCTCTGGTATAGCGTAGAAATATTGTCAGCAAGATAATTTTTAAAAAACACAAGTCCGCCCCAAAACCAACTTGAAAAATGTTAGTTAACAAGCTTTAGCTATTGAATAGCGCCCATTTTTACACGTGAGGCTTCTTAAGTAAATGTGAAGTACACTTATCTCATTGGAATTAATCTGCGTTATTAGCATATGTCGCCAATATTTATCACAGAACGTATTGACGGGATTCAATAAGCCATCATAAATTCATTCATAGACTTTTAAGTACAATAGCCTCTTCTATCCAGCACATTTAGATTGATTTTCCATCACTACTAGAGCCAGTGACGCCAAATAAACCGGAATCAGCAATTAGCTCAGTATGTTCAATACCTGTTAGAATAGAAGGCTTTTTAAGCGCTGCTCTTCTTTCCAAGTTTACCAATCTCAAGCTTATATTCAGCTTCATTCATAGTTGTATCACGGACTATATCTCGAACTGAATATATTATTTTATACTGCAGCATCACTTGGTCGGACAATCCCAGACAATGCTAGCGCTTCTTTAGCTACTACCAAATCTTCAACTGTAATATTCTTTTTGATATTCTCAATCATTTTGGCATGGTTCACTGAAACCTCACATATAATCTAAGATCTTCTTTTTCCACCGCCTTCTCACCTGCTTGGAATGCAGCTAAATGCCTATGGCTATTCAGGTGAAAAAATGTTGTGAAATAGTTTCCCCAAGAAAGCTTAGAATTTACTCCATCTTGAAAAGCCTCTCTGGCACCATTTGAAATGTACGGCTTGAAACGTTGTTCTACAACCCGCAAATCTTTGTCGCGTTCCTCGTTACTCCATACAAAGCCAACTACCAGCAAAATAAATGTGGGCACAACAATAAGTGAAAATATCAATCCTGCGCCAACCATGAAATATGCATATGCAACCCCAGGGAAACAAATAGCCGCACAAGTAATAAGGATATCCCTATTGTAGTTGTTTCTAAATATTTCCGTTTTAGCCTTTAGCTCTAATTCAAGCAAACGTTTTTCTTCTTTTTTGGCTTTTCTCTTTTGTTTTTGCCGCTCTATTCTGTACCGTAAATCTTTCTCCCTATGTCTTTCGGTTGCATGCCTGCCGTTTTCTATTTGCTGGTATACATTAATTTGTGGAGTATATCCGCAACCCACACTTGCGAGAATTTCTGAAATATCTTCATCGCTTACAGCTGCTTTAGTTTCTCGTAATTTGGTTATTTTTCTCTGTTGTTCTTTGGTCATATTTGACATATCAACATCAGAAGGTTCAGGTAGTTTCCCTATTGTTGCCCTAACTGGAACCATCCCCCAAAATGAATATTCTGGTCTTGTTGTAAAAACGCCCTGCTCTATAAGAGTCTTCTCTAAATATAAGCTAGTACTTTCTGATATTTCTGGTCTTATTCTTACTTTGCAAGAATCATCAGAAAACACAAACAATGAGTCTAGTGTTGGAGCCTTAGAAGGATACTCAGTATCAACTGTGTATTCAAAAACAGCATTCACATTTAAGGAGCTAACTATTTCATTCATCATTGTGACAATTTCATTATAATTAGTGGCACATTCCATCCAACCATCCTGAACGGGAGGGTGTTTCTCATGCAATTTATTTATCATTGCATTTAAATTATCAGAGATAACATTTAAAATATTATCAACTGAATATTCATTGAAAAAATATTTTTTAAAATTAGAAATCCCTTGTTGAGAAATAGTAATCCGAGATAAGTAGTAATCATAAATATTTGATTTTAATGGCTGATATCCAAGCTCATGGGAAAGTACAATTAACTTTGTGTGGACATGAGCCTCATAAATCATAGGGATACTTCCATCACCAATTGCTATGCTTGCATAAGTATCGGCAATATCTGTCCTTAATTTGGACATCCAAAAATTTATATTATTATTGTTGGATAAGTGCAAAACAAGATCATCTAAATCAGCCGTCAATCCAGGTGCGCAGTTCCCCAGATATTGAATTAAATCTTTAATCGCTCGTCTTGATTCTGGTAGATTTCTACTTTCATTAAGGTTAGATGAAAGAAAGAATATTTTTTCAAGGTTATCTTTGATATTTGAAAAATACATTCCCCCTATCGGCAAGTTTCTATATGTCGAAAACTTAGACTCCCCGCCTTTGAATAAGAACTGTCTTTCAAAATCCTGTAAAGCCTTAATCAACGGATGTTCTACAGAAAATATTTCATCTGGGAATAAATCTTGGAAATATAAACCGCCAATGTTGTGCAAGATCGTTACTGTTTGTTCAGAGAATTCACTTTTTGTATAGTCCAGCTCTCTTTTGGCTGGACGATTCTGCACATCTACGTAGAGATTTTTTAGCCTTTCTTCCATATAACTGTTTTCAATTTTAGAGGGTAAAAAGGCGTTAGACCGATGCACTCTTGTGATGTGCTCTTTGTCGTTGTAAAAAGGTCTTGATCGGATATATTGTTCGCTAATCATTATTAAAGTTACCAGTTATATATTTTCAAGTTAAATAAATTTAAAATTTTTTTGGTTCAACACTTTTCTCCAGCTTCCGATTTCAACTGTCTGCTAGATGTGTGCCGCTTATGCGAAGGTTCAAAACACGCAGAAACAACGTGAGCTAAAAATCAAAAACCTCAATAGAAGTAATCAAACTAATTTCAGCCCCAGCATAAAGTATAACTTGCTCTTCTGCTGTACCAGCAGTGTTGTTCTCATTGCCAGATAGAGAAGCCTTGTCAAACAAGTTATTTAGATCGTGATTTTCAAGGACATCATCAATCCCTATTATTTTTTGGTCGGACTCAATGTTGATAATATACTCAGGAATATTAAGCAAGTCTGCCAATGAAGCTGGGGTATGACCAAAATTATCTTTAATATCCACGTCACACCCTGCCGTAACTAATATTTTGACGACATCTTCACTGCGAGCAAGTACTGCTTGATGCAGGGGGGTATATCCATGATTATCCTGAACATTCAAGTCTGCGCCCGCATTGACCAATACCTTAACGGCTTCGACATTTCTAAAATCAATAGCTTGATGCAGTGGCGTTGAACCATCGATATTTTGGACATTGAAATTAGCCCCTGAATCAATGAAGGTTTGAACCTTATCAGCATTGCCTTGCTCTGCTGCATACATCAAAGGTGTATTACCTTCTACATCCAAAACATCTAAGTTTTCAGTATGATTTATAACCCAACTTAGTGAATCTATAGGAATATCAAAATATGCAGTTATATGCATTAAAGAAACATCTCCCAGCTCCTCATTGATAACATCGAGGTTAGCACCATTAGCAACTAGCGCATCTAATATTGAAGTATCACTACCAAAAATTGCGTATTGGATTGGATATAAACCCATCCCATCACTTTCATTAGATAGCCAAGGCTCTGCTGCCAAGATATCGTTTACAAGCTCTATATCTTGAGTCGCGACAGCACGATGCAATGCCGACCAACCTAAATCGTCAGCGCCAGAATTAACTAGCAGCTTTACGGCCTCAATATTTGTTGAAAGAACAGCATTTAACAAAGAGGATGCCGAATATGCCTCCCAAACACCTGCGTCACCCTCTTCTAAGAGTGCGGTAGAATTGACATCAGCCCCATGCTCTATCAATTTCTGCATTATCTCTGTGTGCCCTTGTAATGCAGCATATGATAATGGCGATGCTTCCCCAGAGTGGCCACCTAAAAGATTAACGTTGGCACCATGCTGGAGTAAAATCTCAACAATATCAATTTCTCCTAGCGAGCAAGCCAAAGCCAATGGCGTTGTTGCCATGATAAAATGTGGGTCTGGATTTAAAGACTCTTGAGCCCCTGAATCTAGTAGTAAAGCAGCTAATTCTGGTGAGCTACTCAAAACGGATATAATTAGCGGAGTATATCCAGACATGTCTACAAAATTAACATCGGCTCCATGCTGAATTAGTAACGAAGCACAATCATAGTTAGCCAAAGAAACAGCTAACCCCAGGGGATTATATAGTGCCGCAACAAATGCGGGGTGACTCTCAACAGAATGTCCAGACGAGATTAAAGTCTCTAACGCGACCACATCATTATTTTTAATAGCGTTTAAAACTTCATCATTTTCGTTATGGTCTTCAATTCTCATATCTTTTCCAACTTAATCCTATTAACTATTGTTTAAATGCATTAATTATTAAACTAATAGTCTGCCTGTAATAATTAAGGCTGACATCCTTTTAAAGCTGCCTATTTGCCTACAAAAAACGTATCTCGTAAATCTCATGTTTTGGAATAACCAACCACTGCAATCATAGATAATTATTTTTTCTTAAGATTGTGCTCCATTTGTCGTGACCATTTCGCTTGTTCGCGTTGTTTTTCTTCCCAATCGCTCATCCACGGGGTTGCCCCTCTTCCCCAGTTATCTAGTCCAGTATCTTTTTGTTGATTACTTTCAAACTGTTTAAATCCTGAATTTGAATAACTGCAAGAGCACAAAACCGACGTTAACAGTACTAAAATTAATTTATACTTCATATCGTCACCTTTAGCATTCGATTTAAGGTGCCTCTATAGTGCACCTCAAAATGATTTAATTGTGTTTACTAATTTGCCATACTAACCTTGCTGTAGCTGACTACTTTTAACTGTAATATGCGGTTTATTTTTAGTTTGGTTGTATAGCACAACACTAAGTGGCCACATATACAAATATAAAGCCAAAGTTGAGTAAAAGCCGCCACTAAAATAGGTACTCTCAGCCTCTGGCTGAAT
>CAZWHY010000081.1:0-5445 GCA_964633725.1 Uncultured Candidatus Berkiella sp. | reverse complement strand
GCGGTATTAAAGCACCACGATGCGTTGATAGACAAAGAGTATACGGCGACTCAAATTGCGAGCATGGTTTCTAACAATGGCGGCTCCAAGAATCTAGAGGCGGTATTAAAGCACCACGATGCTTTGATAGCGAAAGGTTATACATGCCCACAAATCGTAAGGTTATTTTCTAAGCCGCCAGGGAGAAGGGGGGTAAGCCATCAGACCGGACCAAATCTAGGAGCACTACAAGAGTGCTCTCTCCCAGAGCTGAGCGATAAAAATTTGAACGCACCATTTGAAGAGCAGGACGCAAGGCCGCTCCCAGATTTATACCCTGATATTTTAGGCGAATCGTTGGGGCAGACAGATTTATTATTAGACCTTGATTTTTTTAGCTCATTAGAGTGGCCATTTGCCCTTCACCTTGAATCGTGCACTCCAGCCTATAATTCACAAGCCAACAACACTAATTCAGCAGAGGCATTGTCAGCGTTAAACCCCAATATTTCAGAAGAATCACTAAGCATGGCAGGATCAGCATTAAACTTTAATATTTGGAACTTATCAAAGGAGATAATTGAACCTTATTATAAGCCGTTCACTCCAGCTTACAGCCTGCTGCAAGCCAACAATAACGATTTACCCGACACCTTTAATGACGAGCTAGAAATGCGCACCTTGGGCCTATCGTTTAGAAATTAATTAAGCTAAGCAACGACTGTTTGATAAGTGGAATATTTTATGGTTTAATATTTTGTTGGAATTTTGAAAAAGTAGTACGTTGCAAAAATCGCGTCATTGCATAGTACTAGTATACTAAGCAATGTAGAATAGGGCTGATTGTACTGCAAATTAATCCTGGGCTTCAAATTGATTGAAGGATCTATGGGTGAGTTAAATAAAGACAGCATTAACATATTAGAAATATGTGGCAAGATTGGTATGAAGTATACAAACCTAATAGAAGAAGATGAGGGTCAAGAATACTCTGCATGCTATTGCTTTATTTCTGGGAAAAAATTCATTTTCAGAACATCCAAAATCACACCTAAAAAATCAGGTCAATTTGTAACTTTCTGGAAAAGGAATAGCATTAATAAAAAAATAGAACCCTTTAATAGCACCGATGACTTTGATGTACTAGTGATTACAGCTCGTAAAAAAAGAAATTTAGGTTATTTTATATTTCCAAAATACGTTCTCGCCTCGAAAAAAATATTATCTAATGCAGGACAGGATGGTAAAAGAGCTTTTAGGATATATCCGCCCTGGGATACAGTAGAAAGCAAACAAGCACAATCAACTCAAAAATGGCAGTTAGAATATTTTGCCGAATCACTTAGTGGCCAACTTAACCCCAAACTACATATGCTTATTAAAAATAGCTTTGAATCACCCAGTTCCTGTAAAGCCAGGTAGTAATATGTGTTTGGGAAAAAAAATGACATCATATAACTCGACACTGATAGCATCATATGATACTATCAGTACATGACTACAAAACCTCCATTTACAATAACTAGCCATATTTTGAGTCTTTCACAGGATATCAATAGAAAGCTTGGCTTGCTTGAAGGCCTGAGGATACACCCAGCACCAATAAAGTTGCGTAAAGATAACCAGATCAAGACTATTCAATCGACTTTATCAATTGAAGGGAATTCCCTTGAGCTAGACCAAGTCCAAAGCATTCTTGATGGGAAAATAATTCTGGCGCCTGAAAAAGACATTATTGAAGTTAAAAATGCAATTGATCTATATGAAAATATAAATACCCTCAATCCTTTATCTTTGCAGTCTTTTAAGCATGCACATAAAACTTTGATGATAAGCCTGATACCTCAGTGTGGTAAATTTCGTGATAAAGGTGTTGGAATATTCAAAGGAACTGAAGTTACTCATGTTGCGCCACCTGCTAAAATGGTGCCTAAATTAATGAAAGACCTTTTTGATTTTATCAAAAAAGAAACAGATCTTTCGTGGTTGATTAAAGCATGTGTTTTTCATTATGAACTTGAATTTATCCATCCATTCTCAGATGGAAATGGTCGTATGGGTAGACTTTGGCAACAGCTTATTTTAATGAAAGAAGATCCGATATTTGAATTTATCTCTGTTGAGTCTCTTATAAAAAAAAGCCAAGAAAGATATTATCATGTATTAGCTGAATGTGACTCTGAAGCAGAATCCACAAAATTCATTGAGTATAGCTTGGCACAAATACTTGAAGCGCTTGATGAATATGTGCAAACAGTTTCTGGCAAGCCAATGGATCCTGACGATAGAATACGTTTTGCCAAAACTAAACTTAATGAAAGCTGGTTTTCACGAAAAGATTACATAACCTTGCACAAAAATATTTCTTCGGCAACGGCTAGCAGAGATTTGTTACACGGTATTGAAGCACGGTTATTAGAGAAATCCGGAGAGAAAAATAAGACGAAATATAGGTTCATTGCATAGTACAGTTATACAATGCAATTATGCTATAAAACACAGTGAAAATAGAGCAGGGCGGGGTGATATTAATCAGTAAATATACATTTTCTGGAGGGTCACGTTAGCCGAACAGTAGAATGTTCACAGGGACACCCATTATAAAATTTGGCATTTATTTTTCCACTCTCTTATAGTTTAATTTTCAAATGTTTTAATGGCGGGCTATATGCTTAATGTTCTAGCATTGAGCATTATATTTATACTGGGTGTCCTTTTCTTTTGCTTTTTTTTGCTGTTCTTTTTTTACCGATTTTCTTTTATAAATCATAGCGTTGGAGTATCCCGTGAGTAATATTTGGTACTTATACGGGGAGCGCCCAGTTGCTTTAGGCTATAATTTAGATATTAAATTAGTCCGAGATCATCAATAGATAAGGAAGACTGAGATGAAAGAAGCCGATCAAGCATCTAGTACAGACGCTTCGAATTCTTATATTTTAGTTGAATTGCAATATGATGATGCAACTCGTTCTCTAAATGCAGTACTTACTCAAGCAGAGGCTGATCCGCAAGTTTCTTTTCAATCTATCCAGTCCAACCTTACCGATCAAAATTTTGAATCATTTCATGTGAAAACTTCAGCCATCGAAGATCTACTGCGCCAGGTTGCCAAAGGAGAGTCCGGTGTTTTCGAGTTAGCGAAGAAACCGGAGTATACCAAATTAGATTTCATTTACGATGAAAAAACTCGAAAACTGTATGGTAATCTCAGTGCCACAGATGACGATCCTAATCTCAGCTGGGCAAGACTTCAAGAACTGATCCGAGAAAATCAGTATGAGGTATTTGGGATCAATGCTTCTGTCATACAGGAACTCATGCAGCGGATTAAAAACAATGAGCGTGGCAATTTTGAATTGGGTCTTAAGCCAGAATTCACCAATTATGAACTAGTCTATGATGAGCAAAGTCGGGTTTTAAGTGCTAATCTCACAGCTACTGAGGACAACCCGATAACAACATTATCTATGCTGAAAGAAGAAATAAAAGAGGAAAACTATGAACACTATTTGACGGATGACTCTGTTTTGGATAGCCTACTACAGATGATCAACAAAAACCTACGTGGCAATTTTCCAATCGGCAAAAAGCCAGAGTATACGGAATTGACTTTGGTATTTGACGAAGAAAAAAACGAGCTTAATGCGATTTTAAGTGCTACTGATGATAACCCGGATCTCAGTGAATCAGATATCAATAAATTGTTAGAATTATCCGGGTATGATCAATTTTATTTTGAAAAAGAAAGCGTTGAAATATTGCAGGCCAACATACAAAAAAATGAACGAGGTGATTTCCTATTAGCCACCAAAAAGAATGCAGAGCTGACTATAGAGATAGCAGCTGATGAAATGACAGCTACGCTAAGCGTTGTACCGGCATATGGTGGTAAAATTCTGACATTATCTGATATGAAAGCACAATTACAAAAGGCTAATATTCCTGAAACCTACTGTGATCGGGAAATTTTATCCGAAGTTATTAAACATCAGCAAGCAAACAAGCAAGAATTTGCACACGGCAAACCACCCATAGACGGTGAAGATGCACAATTTGAAGCTTTAGTTAAAGCGATCACTAAACGGGGACCTAGGATAGATGAGAAGGATAAAGCACATTTAAGAGATATTAAAGATTTCACCATTGTGGATATTGGCACGGCCTTGATGAAGCGCACTCCTGCCACAGAAGGGGTTGCGGGAGTCAATGTGCATGGAGCGCTCTTACCACCTAACCCTGGTGACGATGTCCCTTTTTTGCTAGACTTATCAGGTTCCAAGGTATCTCCTGGAGACAAGAACTACTTACTGGCTGATAAAAAAGGTTCTCCTCTGGTGCTTCCTACGGGGGTAAATATTGATAACATAGTTAAGTTTGATAATATTGACTTACATTCTGGCCATGTCACTTTAGATGGATCATTATTGATTGAAGGCAACGTACGCTCAGGGATGGTAGTGGAGGTTACGGGAGGGGTGATCATTAAAGGTGCGGTCCACAATGCTACTGTAATAGCGGGTGAAGATATCGTAGTAGAGGAAGGCGTCATTGGGAGTGAACTTTCTGAGGAAGATAACAAATCACAAAATACCGCTCGGTTAACTGCTGGAGGAAATATTCATGCTCATTTTGTCAATTTGGCAATCTTAAGTGCACGAAAGGATATAATCATCAATGAATATACTATGCATTCAGATATTGAAGCCAAAGGACAAGTCCTGATTGGTCAAGAAGGTGGGAAAGGGCAAATGATAGGCGGTAGAGCCAATGCGGTAGCAGGAATAACGATGAACATTTTAGGGGCTAGCTCAAACGTGTTAACCAAAGTGACAGTTGGGTATCCTTTAGAATTAAAAACTGAATATAAACAATTAACTGTAGAGCGAACAAAAATCTTAGATAAACTCAAAAAAGCGGCCTTTCTTTTGTCTGAAATGGATATAGCGGAGGATCTCCAAAGTCAAAATTTCCCAGATGAAGACATGGAGGAAATTTTAGAACCACTAAACGCTTTAGTAGCTTCTTTATGTGACATCAACAAGAAATTATATATGGCCCAAAAGGCGATCAAAGCCTATAATAAATCCAAAGTTACCGTCAAGAATCAAGTCAATGCAAACACTGTGTTGAATATTAATGGGGTAAAGTTGTTCGTCAATGAGGAAAGCACTAGTGAGGCTATCTTTGGACGTGATAAAGATAGTATTCGTCGGTTTTGATTGAGAGTGTTTAAAAAGGAAAAATCAGCTAAACATCAGTTTGGTTTTAAAAAGTAGTACGTAAATTCGACGCCTCATTGCATAGTATAGATAAACTATGCATTTATACTACAAAACACAGTAAAAACAGAAGGGGGCTGGTGATAATTAACCAGTCAATTTCTTGTGTGTTGCCTCAAATGCAAGCTCCAAGTAAATAATTATTTATGGGGGTTCATTCCCTTGACCACTACACTCGAAACTA
>CAZWHY010000080.1:0-5553 GCA_964633725.1 Uncultured Candidatus Berkiella sp. | reverse complement strand
CCTCCGCGTTGGGATTAGCCCCCATGCTACTGGCGACCGGCGTCGGTTCTGAAGTGCAGCGACCCCTGGCCACGGTGGTGGTGGGCGGTTTAGTGTCATCGACTTTGCTGACCCTGTTTGTTATTCCCGCGCTGTATGGCGTTTTTTCCAAAGCGCGTTTTAGCGATAAGGTATGATCACTATCATCATCGAAGAGCTAACCGAGCAAGGTATTATCTTTGAAAATCTCAAAGAAGCGGTGAATAAAGAGATGGATATTTTTGACCTCATTTGCCACACTGCTTTTGACCAGCCGCCACTCACCCGAGCCGAACACGTCAATAACGTCAAAAAACGGGATTACTTCACCCAATATGGCGAACAGGCACGAAAAGTATTAGAAGCCTTGCTGGATAAATATGCCGATGAAGGCATTGAAAATATTGAAGATATAAAAACCCTCAAAGTAAACCCGTTTGATAATATGGGGGCACCGATGGAAATTGTTAGTTTGTTTGGTGGGAAGAAACAGTATTTGAAAGTAATTACTGAATTAGAACAAGAGATTTATGCGGCTTAATTTATGAATAATAATATTAAAAAAACTATTGCTAGTGCAAACATCAACTTTCTTATAGGGTCTGGTTTATCTTATCCTTTTTTGAAAATTCTAGGTGATATTGAAAGCAGGCTAACCACGGAAGAAGACCCAAGCGAAATAGAAAAAATAAAACAAGAATACTTTGATGAATCAATAAGTAAAAATTCTGAACTAATAACATCACCGTTAAGCGATGAAACAGTATTAAATCACTACAAAGAATTTTATAAGCTGATGAATCAAATAGTGCTTAAAAGAGAATCAACTCTATTATCCAAACAAATCAACATATTTACTACTAATATTGATATTTTCTCAGAAATAGCCTTGGAAAAGACTGAAATAGAGTTCAACGATGGTTTTCACGGTAGGTTCAAGCCTAAATATGATGTTGGTAATTTCAAAAAGTCATATTATAAAACCAGCTTACATTATGAAAATACATCCGAAATACCCGTCTTTAATATTGTAAAATTACATGGCTCTGTTTCTTGGAAAGCAGAAGAAAACAGTATTTTACTAGATCGTGATTTAAAAATAATAAATGAAACAAAAACTGATTTTACTAAGTTTGATGAGTTAATGATAGTTAATCCAACAGAAAAGAAGTTTAAAGATACGACATTGAATCAAACTTATTATGATCTTTTGAGAATTTATGCCAATGAGTTAGAAAAAGAAAATAGCGTATTGTTTGTATTAGGGTTTTCTTTTTCTGACAAGCATATAAGAGACTTAACATTAAGAGCTGCAAATACTAACCCAACATTAAAAATTTATATTTTAAGTTATGGTGAGACCATAACTCAAGAATACCAGAAACTTGAAGATGCCAAAAATAGAAATGTAGAAATTCTCTTCCCTAATGAAGGTGAAAATTATGATTTCGAAGGAATCATCGAGTTATTTAACCTTCTTCTTAACGATTATGAAGTAGAAGAAAAAAATGAATAATGGTGTTATAACTGATGTCGAAGACTACATCATAGACAACTCTATATTTAGAGTTGGAAGTGTTGTTGAAGTTGTAGGTCAAACCGTAAAGGTTCGTATTGATTCAGGAAAAAACACATCCTCAATTTTATATAAAGGTAAAATCATTCAAAATATATCCGTTGGTGGATATGTGAAAATAAAAAAAGATTATGAGGAGATTATAGGGAAAATTGAAGGCGAGTTAATTCAGGAAAATAAAGAAATAACAAACAAAAAATATTCCAGCAATAAAGATAAAATTAGAAGAATTCTAAGTATTAAAATTTTAGGCTACTTAGACAATGGAAGATTTGAACGAGGAATTAAAGAGCTGCCTCTGATCGACAATACTTGTTTTTTAATTCGCACTGAAGAGTTCAATAATATTCATCAATTTGTAGATAACGATGATCAACCAATAAAAATTGGTCAACTAGAATTTGATGATGGTGTAGACATATCATTAGGCGTTAATAAGCTGTTTGCCAGCCATATTGGCATTTTTGGAAACACAGGAAGTGGCAAATCTTATACTTTGGCAAAAATCTATCGCCAATTGTTTAAACAATTTGGAAGTGGAGAAGACTTCCAGAAAAAAGCTAATTTCTTGCTGATTGATTTTAATGGTGAATATATTGATGACGCGATAATTGACCATGAAAGTAAAAACACTTATGACTTAACAACCAGCAAAAAGATTGCAGACATTGATGATAATGAAAAATTACCTGTTGATGAAACAACATTAGAAAATGCAACTTTTTGGTCTATTTTTTTAGAGGCCACAGAAAAAACACAACAACCGTTTTTAAATAGAGCCATCAAAGACAGGCATATAGAGCTTAAAATTAATGATATTGATTTTTTTAATTATATTGTAGCTAAACTAATTGAAGCCACATCTGTTAGTGGTCGAAATATAGATAAAGCAATTCCAACAGAATTTTTATATGAACTAGCGAACTATTTAAATGATGGGAACATTAGAAAGGCAGCTAATTTTTTCTCATCTAAATTAACGGGTGGTACAGAGCAGTACAGTTTTAATTTAGATGGGGTTTTTAATGATAACGTTGATGCATTTAAAAATAATGTTGAATCTGCATTCAATAATAAACAGATTGTCGTAAATAATATATCTAAAATTAAAAAAATAGGTTTAAAAATAATCCTCAAATACTATGATGAAATGATCAGGGGGTTTTCTAATCGCGAACATTTATCTCCCCTCATAAAGAGACTAGAAAAACGAATTTTAGACCTGGAAAAAGTATTAATCATAAAAGATTATGAAAAAGGTTCAGCACGCAACTTTACTGTAGTTTCTTTGCGAAATGTTAATATGGATATTCGTAAAATGCTGCCGATGTTATTGGTAAAAGAAGCCTACGATAAAAAGAAACGAGAAAATAATAAGTCTCATTCATTACATATAATCGTTGATGAAGCACATAATATTCTTTCTAGCAATTCAGATAGAGAAAGCAAAGAATGGAAAGACTATCGCCTAGAAACATTTGAAGAAATCATTAAAGAAGGTCGTAAATTTAATGTCTTTATGACGATTTCCAGTCAACGACCATCTGATATATCTCCAACAATAATTTCACAGCTACATAATTATTTTTTACATCGTTTAATAAACAATAATGATTTGCTCGCAGTAGAAAAGACTATCGCTTATTTAGATAAGGTATCGGCAGATTCCTTGCCTAGCCTAGCTACTGGAACATGCATATTAGCTGGTTTAATGGCGAAAATCCCCGTAGTGATTAAAGTTGATAAAATTTCAAATGACAAACATCAACCTCAAAGTCACAATATAAATTTAGTTGAAAAATGGAATACGGTCAGTGAGTAACATCACGAGATCAAAATACAAGCCAATGAGCCAAAACCGATGCCCTACCAACCACCCTACACAATAACCCCAATAACCCCAATAACCCAAAAAAACCTTATCACTGGTTTCTCAAATCAGTGAGGCGGTTCCTCGTTCCCACGCTCCCGCGTTGGAATGCATACGGAGCTTAACTAATGGGTGGAAGTCGATGCAAAATAACCGATCCTGAACAGCCACACTTTATTACCCTAACGGTATTACATTGGATTCCTGTTTTTACACGGCCTGAAGCTGTCAATATTTTGTTGGAAGCATTAAAGTTCTCAGCTAAAGATGGTTTGAAGGTGTACGCTTATGTTGTGTTAGAAAACCATTGCCATTTTATTGTGCAAAGCAAGGAATTGGATCGTGACATTGCCCGCTATAAATCCTATACGGCAAAGCACCTGTCATGCTTTCAAATGGTAATTGTCTCCCATTAAGTGAAGTGGTTGATCTTCAATTGGAGATGGGCTACAACCAGATCTATAGAGAAAATGGCAAGCGCCGTGTGGTAGTTGCTACCAACGTTCGAGGACGGGATTTGGGCTCTTTTGTTCAAGAGATTCAGCAAGCAGTGAAAGACAATATCGACGTGCCCGCAGGCTACTGGATTGAGTACGTAGACACTTATCAAAAGCTTTAATCTGCAACAAAACGCCTCTCCATTGCAGTTCCGTGTTGATGACCGCATTTGCCGCAGTGCTTGGTTTTGTGCCCATATGATGCTGAATACAGAAATCGGATCGGAAGTGCAGCCTAGGTTTCTTTAAGCGCACGGTGAAATTTTTGTTTTTCACACCTAACATGATACTGAGTTGAGCCAAAATGGGCCTGTATAGGCGTAATCATGGCACATGATGAAATATAACCAACCAGTGTAAGTATGTGTTTTTTCTCAACAAAAATTACACGTGACATTCAACGAGATAATAAGTTTAGTTGATATTCACGACATTAAACTACCTTAGTTGTCACAAAAAGAGTAGTGTTCAATTAGAATAGAAGAAAGTACTGCGTGGAATCTCAAAGGGGACTATAGCTGTTCAAACGGATAAGGAGGACTTTTTGTTATGTCACTTAACTTAAATGATCTACGAAACGCGTGTTTTCTCGTTGCCAAAAAACGTGTGGCTATTAGTGGTATTGAATTATCAATTCCGACTGCTGCTGCAGCGCTAACAGAAACGTTCTATAAGTACGCAGCGGACCGTTCTATGGAGTTTTTTGATTTAGGCAAGGATCCTAAAATAGTTAATCGTGCTGTCTGGTTTCTCACACAAGTTAAAGCTACGGCCCCTAAAGGTAAAGAAGCAGCATGGTTTGAAAGTTGTCTTGGCTTGCTTTTAGAGATGGCATTTCCTGATAGGGAATTCATCGAAAAAGGCCGAGGTGATTTCTTGGGTCATCTTTATCGTCGATTTAACGAAATAAGCGAAGAAGATGTCTGGGGCTAACTAAGCTTACTACAGCCAATCAATACTGGCGCCTAGCTTTTTCATTTCCCTGCTAAGTTGATTTTTATCCATGTTTGTCAGGGGAAGCAATAATAGAAGTTCTGTTCGTTTAGTGATCTCTCTAATCGTCTGTCGAAATGCATTGGCGATATCTTCATCAGATCCTTCAAGCTTTGATGGATCTATTAGTCCCCAATGCAGCTTTAAGGTATTGCCAAACCAAACAGGGCAAACCTCCTTCGCTGCAGAGTCACAGACTGTAATGACCATATTTGGCTTAAATGACTCAAATTCGTCCCAAGACTGACTTTGTAAGCCTTTCGTGTTGATACCCGCTTCTTCAAGATATTTCAACGAAAGAGGGTGAACGACGCCCATCGGTTGACTGCCAGCGCTACGTGCTATCAGTTTTTGATTGGAAAGGTGATTGACTATCGCTTCAGACAGAATACTGCGGCATCGATTATGTGTGCAAATAAATAATATTTTCATGATACTAATATTTTATCCAAGTGATAATTGCGAGCTTAGTTAGCTTACCGCGGTTTGCTAGACATTCAGCCAATTTTTATGTTTACTTAATGGTGACGCCAGATCAGGATTTGAGACTGTAATCTTTTCTGTGTAATTGTCTATCATTAGCCCCCTCAAGGGGAAAG
>CAZWHY010000079.1:0-6124 GCA_964633725.1 Uncultured Candidatus Berkiella sp. | reverse complement strand
CCCCCTCTAATTACAAGTTGAATGACTCAGGCGACAACAATGCTGAGACAGAGGGTAAATAACAGTTGTACAACAGCTCCCATAACGTTAAAGCTTAGCACTTTTCAACAAGGAACTGAAAGCTCTAAGCTGTTGATTTAGAACAAGCATAAAGATTCGCCTAGGACAGGGAAGCCCCCTTGTCTTCAGAAATCTAGCAATGAGTCGATATTAGTAACACGTAGAAATAATAGACTTACATATTGCTGGATACACGCACATGCTAAATATATTGATAGTAGATGACAATGATTCGGACAGGGAAATATGTAGAAGACATTTGACTGAAGACGGGCAGTTTAATGTTTCTGAAGTGCAAAATGGACATGATTGTCTTGAGTATTGCAAAGTGAATATTCCGGACTGCATCCTGCTTGACTATACATTACCTGATCTGGATGGCCTGAGCGTATTAAGAGAGCTGAGCACCACCTATGGTGAAGGCAGTGTGCCCATCATCATGCTCACCGGCCGGGGCGATGAACAAATAGCCAGAACTGCTCTGAAAAGCGGCGCTGTTGACTATGTTTCTAAAACAGCTGAGAGCTTTACTGCCCTACCAAGACATATCCGCATGGCCATCAAAGGCGTAAATGACCTCACCCAACTTATGCAATCGGCAGAGAGAGATAATTTGACAGGGGTGATGAGTCAACCTTTGTTTACAGCTAAATTAGATGAAATTATTTTTCATGCTAAAGAAAATAAGCAAAACTTAACTTTGTTATATGTGGGGTTGGAGAATATAAAAGAGTTGTATGATGAGCACGGCCACCTTATAGGTGATGTAATCTTAAAAGAAGTATCCAAACGGCTTAAAACTCACCTTAAGAATAACGACATGATTACCAGAGTTGGGATAGGTAATTTTGCAATATATTTATCCGACGTCAATGAATCCTCGGAGATAAAGTCATACTGTAGCAAAATGTTTGATTTGGCTATGTGGCCTATACAGGTGAAAATGGGTCATCATCGGGTGGGGTTGAATATCGGGGTAGCTATTTTTGATGGAAGTCAGCCTGGAACCGAGGAATTATTAGAGCAAGCTGGGCGTGCTATGCAGTATGCTAAGCGATTAGGGAAATTTGGTTTTCAATTTTATACGCCAGAGTGTGAGCGATATATTTCACAAAGCATAGGTAATGATAACAAAGTTAATGTGAAGGAAAATGTTATCAATGAGAAAAATAATATTGAAGACTTTTTAAAGCTGATTCTAGACGCTAGTCCCGACTTCATCTTTGTTAAAGACCAAGAGTTTAAAGTGGTTCACGCCAATTCTGTGTTTATGTCTTTATATCCTAAAGAAATGCAAGACAAAGTAATTGGGTATACCACCTGTGAGCAATATCCTCCAGAAGAGGTAGAGCTTTTTTTACGTCATGATAAAATTGCATTTGATACCGGAAAGTCAGAAACATTTGAGAAGATAAAGTTCCCTGATGGTGAAACTCGAACCCTTTTTACTAAAAAAGTTCGTTTTGAAAACAAAAACGGTGAAGCTTTTATCCTTGGTATTGGGCGTGATGTCACTGAACGTGAACGATTTGTCGCGCAACTAGAAGAGAATGCCGCAAAAGTAGCCACCATCAATCAGGAATTAGATGACTTTGTTAAAATTGTATCACATGATTTAAAAGAGCCTTTGCGTGGCATATATAATTATGCATCTTTCTTGCAGGAAGATTACCAGGATAAGCTAGATAAGGGTGGACTGCAAAAATTAGAAACGCTTAAATGCCTCGCAAAAAAAATGGAAAGATTACTGAGTGAATTGCTAAGTTATTCTACTCTTTGCCAGAAACATAATAATTATGATGAAGTTGATTTGCAGGCGGTATTAGAAGGTGTGATTGACACTTTACAGCCAGCTATTGAAGCGAGAGGCGTTGAGATTAAAGCTTCTCGTGAGTTACCAAGTGCCCATTGCGAAAAAATATTGGTCAGTGCGCTTTTTTCAAACCTTATTTCGAATGCTGCAAAATATAACGACAAGAAGCACAAGTGGATAGAAGTGGGTTATCATAAAGATCTTGAGCTGGGAAATGTGTATTACGTTAAGGATAATGGTATCGGTATCAAAAAAGAACACCACAATGCTATTTTTAAGATATTCAAACGATTGCATCACGAAGCGCACTTCGAGTCGGGTACGGGTTTTGGCTTAACCATAGCTAAAAAAGTCATTGCGCAGCATGGTGGAAAAATTTGGGTGGAATCGACTCCAGATTTGGGAACAACATTTTATTTCACCTTAGGAACGGGCATGAAATAACGGCATGGTTCATTCCAGGTTTACACTTGGAGCGCATTACACCTGATTAATATCTGCCCTAAGCCACAAGGATTATAAAGGATTATAAGGACACCCATTATAATTTATATAGATTCTGAGAAAAATTATATCTCTAGATTCACCTGAATACTTCGAGCTGAGGTCATTAGCTAATACTTCCTGTATTTATTATCACTTTAACTTACGTCTCTCTATCTGTGATGTCAAGGTTTTTATAATGGGTGTCCTTGTAATCTTTATTTTTTTAGCTTACGCCGGATTTCTGGTTTATTCTCCTTTATACTCTCATCTTCTTGTTGTGTGTTTTTATTTGCGTTTTTGGATTCAAAGCCAACTAAAAATGATTTTCTACTAAATTCTGCGTCGTTAGGTTCAGGATCTTTAACAGCCAATGTCACTTTATGCTCTGCCGCTATCTCTTGACCATTATGCCCTTCCTCAATAGCTCCTTTTAGAGTGTCTATTTCATCATCGTTACGCTGTATTTCCGCTTCTACACCTGCTAGTTCAGATTTTTTGCCTTCTAGCTCTTCTTCTTTACTTTTTAATTCTTTTGTAAGATCTACATTACCTAAGTTAGCCTCTAGATCTGCTTTTAGCTTTTTAATGTCTTTACCAAGCACATGGATCTCGCCTTTCAAGTCTGCTTTTTGAGCTTCTAACCCAATATTTCCACCTTCAAGTTCTTCAATTTTTTCTCTTGCATTCGTTAGTGTTTCCTCTAATGCCGCCTCGTGCTCTTCGACATCTTCTCCTTGTATGGCCTCTTTGTCTTTGTCACCACCACCGAGCATACCTTGTATTTTATCGAAGCCTTTGCCAACCAGGTCGGCACCACCTTTAACGGATTTGCCGCCTAATCCTAGAGCTCCAAATAACAGCATCATAGTGTTATAAATAGCTATCGCAATTAATTCGCCTTCATTGGTTACACCTGACGCACTCTGAGGCTTAGGTTTGTCTATTGTATCCGCAGCTTTTTCGACGGTTTTTTTCGCAACAAATTTTGTTCGTTCTTTAAAACCTAAATTATTAAAAGCTTCATCGCCTTTTTTATTTTCATTTGCTATTTTATTATTTTGTCTTTTTAGCGCCTCTGCCGCTTCATTCGTTTTTTTCGGATCATCGCTAAATAATTTTTCGCTATTGTCTTCGTGTTTATCCAATTTTGTTATTTGGCTTTTAACATAAAATACCTGGGCATCTTTTTCCATTAGCTGATTTTTGGCATCAGAACGCTGCTCGTCAGTCAGACCTTTTTGTTCTACTTTGGCTTCTAAAGCAGACTTTTGGCCAGATAAGCGATCTTGAGTTTTCTGTAACTGTGCCACTCTGGCTGTTGTATATTCACTGGCTGCGGACATCCGACTTTCTTTGGCACTTGAAATTTGAGTTTTATCACCACCTGACATTGCAGCTTTTTCAGCGTTTAGAGCCGAGTCAAACTTTTTTAAAGCGTCACTCGCAATATTTCGCAAACTCTGTTCAGAATCGGCTGCTGGTTTAGCCTTTAATGCTGCTTTGCCTTCTTCATCATCTGCTGGTTTATTACCTTTAGCCATGTCTCTCTCGTTTTTAAGCTGCTGTTCAATAAATTAGTGCTGATTCAAATATTAATCATAGCCGTTAATCAGGTGAATAACATTGGAGGGTGCACGCAAAATGACGTAACCACACGAATAAAGTGAAGTCTCAGCGATTCCCGCTGAATCATTTTCAGTGTAAACTTCCGCTCTTTTTTGTGTGTCTTACTCTACTTTATTTTTTGAGGTGAGCTTCTATTAATATCAGAATTTTGTTCTGTTTTTAGTTTATCAATGTTATATATTGCCCTACGAAATACTTTTTGTTTGCTTCTTGTGGCTTGAAATGCCGTGAGGCTCCAGTAAAAAAATATTTACTGGAACTTCACCAACCTGTCTTATATCTTGCGATGTTTAGATATTGTTCCCTCTTTAAAGTTAATCGGATATTTTGCGCCAGTAGACATAATTTCTTCTGTTGATAAACACCCCGGAATAGAACCATTTATCGTCAAAGTTTTGAAATTTTCCATCCCTAATAAAACCTGATGCATGGCTTCTTCTAAGCTATGCCCATCTAACTTATTTGGATCATCCATTAATGATGGCGTAAAACCATACTTAAATAATTCTCGATTCATCAGTAGCGTTGCAAAAACACGAATATTACCATCTTTGAAGGGATGTGTTCGATCCAAATCTTGCGCTAACCCAACAATAGCTTTGAGCTTTTCAAATGCATTATCGGTGTTGATATTTTGCGTATATTCAAGAATAAATTTATTGACCTCTGCATCATATCCATTCTCAGGAATCCCTAATTCTATATAAAAACTCCCCTCATCCATACAATAGGACTTGGCTCTGAAGTTGAGTATCATAACTTTATAACCCAATGGTGTAATCGTTTCAGCCCTCATGAGAATGTTTCCAGACTCCTCTTGTTTAAATTGCCCAGGACGTATTGACTCAGGGTATGTACCACCCCAGCCACGAAACATCAAAAAGGGAGGAATATTCTCTGCTGCTATTTCATGGATTTTTTTGATATATTCAACACTCAATGGCTCATCTAACGATCCCATCATATATTCAAAAGCATCATGCATACTCTGAATACAACCGGGTTCTCTGCGTTCATAACCGACAAAGCCTTGTTCTTTTGGATTTTTTTGCTTATCTACATCAACAAATAATCGAAATAACTCAGTTTGAGGTAGCCGACCATAAAATAAATCATAATTTCCTTGATTTTCGGGATGATAATGACGGCTTAATAATTCACTCATGCGCTCATCAGAATATGCTTGCTTAATATATCTTTCTTTGTTTTTTTCAATGAAAGCAAAAAGCAATGCTTGGTTAGAATGGACCTTACCGCAATCTTCAAAGTCCTCCTGCGGCACACACTTTAAGATATCATGTGTATTTATCAAGTCAGTATCAAAAAATGTGGACAAATCTGTATTGTTAGGAAGTTTTAACATATTAACGCCTTTAACTAAAATTAAAAAATAATTGAAAATAATAGTTTAAAGACGCCACGCCAATGAAGTAAGAATCAAATAGATTGGCGTTATAGGAAGGGTTTTATAAATAATATATAATGATTTATTTAATAAATTCATTTTATCTGGCCTTAATTCAAAAAAATACAATAATTCAGCTTAAACGAGATTAAGCTGCCATCGGTTGTATATTTTTATGCTGATTAAAACCATCTTCTGTTGCCATTAAAGTTTTTGAAATTATCTTAATAATATATTTCAATAAGGAACCAATTTCAAGTCTTTTATAAAAAAATATGCCATTGGCCAATCTCTTTTCCGTCGTCTAGGACATTAGTGCCACTTGCCGGGCTTGCCCGGATAGTGGCAGTTATGAGCCGTGATCCAGGATTAGGATGTGAGCTGCTCATACAAATCTTGCCACTCAGGATTAAGTTTTTCAATCAGCGCTAGCTTCCATTCTCTGCGCCAGCGTTTGATTCTTTTTTCCATTGTGATGGCATCATATATGGATTCAAAAGAGTCAAAATAAACAAGTCTTTTCAAATCATATTTCTTTGAGAAGCCCTCAACAAATCCTTGTCTGTGCTCAAAAACTCGCCTAACGATATCATTCGTAACACCAGTGTAAATCGTACCATTTTTTTTGTTTGCAAGAATATAGATATATGCGCTCATCAACATTTTATCCTGGATGCCAGGCTAATAAGAGCAACTAATTCGCAAAGCTCATAAGTTGCTCTAATTGCCGGCAC
>CAZWHY010000078.1:0-6158 GCA_964633725.1 Uncultured Candidatus Berkiella sp. | reverse complement strand
CAAATATCCCTATAATGTATTTGTTAAATATATATTTAGTAATCGTAAATTGTGTCTGGTTGATTCGGCAGTATGGCCAGCCCCAAACACCAGATCCTTGCTGTTAAACTGCCCCGACAAATAGCAAACGGATTCGATTTCACCGCTGGCAGAATCCACGTCTTCAGTTAGAATCGCTATGGGGTTTTCAGAACCATCTGTTGCAGTAGCTTCGCTTAATACATACTCATCACTATCATCTATGCGCCCCAGCACGGCACCTCTGGTCAAACTCTGACCAGCCGTAATGGTGATAGTGCTTGTCACAATCGGAAAATCTCCGGCTAATAAGTTTGATGGCTCATATTGCCCAAGGGTTTTATATTCTGGCATTATCTACCTCCTAAGCCGCTAATCATGGCCTGCATTAGTTGATTGTTGTTTTGCTGTTTCTCGGGGATGGTATTGATGATGTCGCCAGAGCTTGCTGCCATTTTTTCAAACAAACACTTTCTGGCCTCTTCTATAGCTGTGCCCTCTTCAATAAATTGTTCAAGATTATCTGTGCATTTGGCTAATTGGCACATTTGCATAATGCTCTTAACTCGAGCTCGCTCTATGGCTAACAACTGGCTCGTGTCTGGGACTGATGGCTCTGTAGACTCGATTGATGTTTCTTCTGTCATCATGTGTTCCTCTAAAAATTTATATGGGGATTGGATTTTGTCGATTAGCTGTAAATCTAAGGCTTGGGATGCTGAATAGGTTTTCGCCTCCGTGTCACGAAATATTGATGCTGAAGATTGGCGATTTTGAGCTAAGGTTTGTAAAAATAAGTCATAGGTGTCATTTACTTGGGTTTGAATTTCAATTTTTGCTTGCTCAGACAAGGGCTGATGTGGGCTAAAATCTACTTTGTGTTTGCCTGCATATATTTCCGTGAATTGTAAACCCACATCACTTTCAGCTTTACTTTGATCGAGGTGAGCGACAATAACGCCAATGCTTCCCACCCCTGCGGTCTTAGGCGCTACGATTTGACTAGCACTAGAGGCAAGTAAGTAGGCAGCAGAGTATGCATGCTCGTTGACCAAGGCTGTGATAGGCTTTTGATTTCGTGCTTCAACAATAAAATCAACCAAATCAAATAGACCACTGACTTCACCACCACCGCTATCAATATCTAATACAATCTGCTCTACAGACGTGTCATCTAAGGCAGATTGAACTTGACTACGTATTACCTCGTAGCTTGACCCAAAACCAGAAAATCTGTGTAGCAATAATCCTTCTATCGGAACTAAAGCAATATTACCCATAGAGCTATGGCTCAGTGTGGGCTTAAAATCAAAATTGAATGCTGTACTTAACTGTTGTTCAGTTGCCAGCATGGGTCTATTCATCAGGTTCATTATTTATATCCGTATTTATTTTTAATAAGTTTTCTCGAAATTTGTCTTGGGATATTTTGGTATCGACTTCTTCCGCATCCATACCATATTTGGCAATAATATCTTGGCGCGCTTTCAGGTTGTGTTGCATCGCTAATATTTCAGCCTTGATATCTTTGAGTGGATCTACCCAATCCCATCCAGGGGGCTGCCATTCAACGCGTTGATACTTTCTGGGGTTGTTAATATAGTCAGGAATAGAGATTGCACCGCTCAATACTGCCAGGTGAATCCATCTATTGGTTATGGGTTGGCAAAGTTGTTGTACAATCAAGTGGTGTTGCAAACACTCAACTTGTCTTCTAAATTCAATTAACCCTGCTCTGATAGAGCTGTAGTTCACACCAGTTAAATCACCGGTTAGTTGTTCGTAAGTAACACCCATGCCAGCAGCAACACCCCGTAGTTGCTGCTTTATCCAAACTTCATAACTGCCACCCACATCACTAGGTTGAGAGAATTCAATACTTTCACCTGGAGCCAAGTGCTTTAACATACCAGGCTCTAAACCTATCTCATCACTTCTTTCCCCTTGCGGATTAAAATCACCAGGCTCGGTAATAAAACCCGCAAACAAGGCTGCTGTCTTCTTGCGAACCAGCTCAGCATCTTCGTATTGGTCTAGTTCTCGAAGTTTTAATAAAACAGAAGAAACCCAAGGCGCACCACGTAATTGGCCTGGCCTATCAATGCGATAAATATGTAATATATTTTGAGCGGGGACCCGAATGGTATTAACCTGATTTAAATTAGCTTCACCGGGGTGGGATTTGTGTAGATGGTAGGCGACTCGTTTACCACGAGGGTTAAACTCAATCCCCATTTGTAATTTATTACCATTATCCAGCACCCTGTCATAATCATCGACCAGAAAGTCTGGCTCTAATACCTGCAAGGTCAAAGGCACTATAGCTTTGTCTTGCAATGTTCCGGGAACAATCCTGATTAACACCTCACCTGATTGCATCAAGGTCTGGGCGACTAACATTTGTAGGCCATAAAAATCTGTTTGCCCATCAAAGTCGGCATCATTTGTCCACTCGAACCATTTTTGTTGAATAGATTTTTTTAATTCAGCATCGTCTAATATCCATCTGGGGGTAATACCACAACCCACTAAATTTGATGCCAATGACCGAAATCCATTCGCCACCCAAGGGTTATTCCGAAACAAATCCCTAGAGCGAGAACGAAGTTGTGATAATGAACCACTTAATGCGTTGTTGGGGCCTGCACTGCCTAAGCCCCAATTGCCTAAACGCCTACCGGTGGTGGCTCCTTCATAGGCTCTAGCAAGGGGCTTGGTGGCCTGAGTAAATAATTTTTTTATGAAGTTCATAGTCCCTTAGAAGAAGTTACCTTTATTAAACTGGATTTACCTTGGTGTAATTGACGCTTGATTTGAGAACGGAGGCGTTCCAAATCAGAAACTTGGGTTTGATTGAATGTGACGGTTTGACTACCAACTGCTGTGCTTCTGCTGAATGAAACTACTTTTTCGCCGAGGGTAAGCTGTAGAAGCGCTTTCTCGACGTTTTCTAGATCATTTTTGGTGTACATACAATAATATTATTTCCAGAAAATTCACTGTATTCCAGGGCCTGTTACTGAAAATTCGTAATACTTAGGTTACAATACTTAAATGTTCCGTTTTGTTTCGCAAGCTAACTATGTTCGAGGTTGCTGATTATGCCAAGATTAAAAATATTTAATGAAGCTTTAGTTGATCACTACTGTCCTGAAAGAGCGATTTCCGCAGTCAAAGATCCCGATGGTTGGTTTGGCATAAAAGAATTTATTCATTCCTATAGGCAAAAAAAGGATTTCAAGAAAGCACTTGCTTATGCTGAGACAACGATATTAAGGTGTATTCAAAATCCTGAACTTAGGCCTCGCCTCAAAGGCGAACATTTTGAAAAATGGATAAAAGAATTACATAGATTAGCTGGCAAAACAGTTTTATCTGATTGGAACTGTCCTTCCGGTGAGTATATAACCCAGCTGGTGTTTCGTTGGGAAAAAGGAGTTGAATTCTCAGTTTCTCTTGCACATATCTTAAATAATTTTCATCATAATAAGCAAAAAAGAAATGAGCTGGTTGTCCAATTATTTAAAGAGTCTGGCCTTGAGTTAGCATCCTCTGAATGGATAAAGATAATTGAGAAAGCAGAGCAAGGAAATTACCCAATATTCCCTAGTTTCATGCCTACTTCACGAGTATTTCCTTCAACATATATTCTAACCGCAATGGCCTGTGCAAAAGAGCAAGGACTATTAACCCCAGCACAAACAAGAGCAGTCGATAAAATATGTAAGATTGTTTTGCCACACTCAATCCCCGATAAAATGAAAGAATATGCAGCATTCCTTGCTAAAGAAATAATTAAGTGCGACGGAAAATTGGATAGTGTCGTTCGCTTAGCTGCGGTAGCATTTCGCGATTTAACTAAAATTCATCCTTTCCCAAATGCCAATGGCAGAGTCTCAACCATCAACTTGAATTTGATTTTGGTTGGATTCGAATATCCAAGTATTGTGCTTAGAACCCAACAGGATCTAGATGATGAGCAGAGTGAATATAACCAAGTTGTCTCTAAAATGGATGAAGATTTAGATCCATTAATCAAATTCATTAAGAAAAAAGTGGCACAAAATAAACAAGAAGCTGACAAGGGCACTATTGAAAGCACACCCGCAAAGAATGATGATTCGTATTTGCTAAGTGACGCACTATTTGCACTTGTAAAAGAATTCAAACAAAAAGAAAAATCCCAAAAGAATCGATCAAAAGCTATGCCGTCTGCAAGAATATGTGTAAGTGAACCAAGCAAGCTGATGAATTTTTATCTTAAAACTAGGCTAGATGACATTGGCTTTAGATTTGGCTTTGATTCAATGTATCTCCCTGCCTATGTTGAATATACTGAAGAGGAATTAATACAAGTAAAAACGAGTCAATTAAAACTATAGGATTATTTGTAAGTATTTAAAACTGAATATTCGCATTAGATATGTACCCAGTGGATTTGAGTGGTTTCTTCTTGCTCTGATTTGACGATTTATTTTCTAGGGGCACCATATTCGGATTAATAATGTACAAAGCTGCCAAAGCATACACTCGACAATCCAGCGCCTCATTTCGCGCACCTGATGGGGTCACATAAGTATGGTAGGGTCGGCCTTGCTTATATCGAAGCACTCGCTTCTCCACAGTAAGCTGATGAAAATATTCCACGTTGTAGATTTCTTTGACTGGAAAATGACTATAACCTGGTCCAGGTTCAGCCAAATTTAATCTTGAATATACCGTATCTTTCGCGGTGACAGTATTCACTGAGAATAAATTTACTTTCCCTAAATTACGCTTTGTTGGTCTGGCGACTAATGGACCACCAGGAATTGCGTTGCCTTTAATGGCATAGACCCTATAGGGATGCTGGCGACAGTATCGATATACTTCTTGGGTATAATGCCCGCCGGTATCAATAGCCGTACCCGATAGTGATAGCTGATTACCTGATGGGTGATTGTAAGTCCTGGCTAATATCGATGTGAGTTTAGACCATAGTAATTCTCGACCTGGGTCGCCTCTTAAAATCACATAATCTATGCTCCATGACTCTTCTCCTGGCCCCCACGCAACAATCTCACATTCTAATCTATCATCTTGAACATCAACGCCAGCGGTTAAAACCACTGATTGTTCAGGTAAATCAGGACCATAATACTCACGCCGAAGATAAATATTGTTTCCATCAACTTTTTCTCCTAATTCTTCCCAAGGTTCGCCCATTGCGGCATTAAAAAATACTTGTAAATCTTTTTGCGCTTTCTTTTCTAAAAAATCTTCGACCACTTCAGCCCAAGTACGCCATGGGGATATTAATTCATTTAGATGAAAGCCTGCATGACCATTGAACTCAGTCTCCGCTTGCCATTGACCTTTAGCTATCATCTTTGCTTTATAGCTATGCTCTATTCTTTGATGACAATGTTCGCACTCATAGTAAGTTGTTTGGGGTAAGTGCTTTCCAACAGTATCTTTATCCCATTTAACATGAGACCACTTTAACCATTGAGTCTTATCACAATGTGGACATGGCACATAATATCGACGCTTGTCCGATGATTCCCAAGCTTGATCGATACGGCTAATATCTTTAACAGTGGGAGTGCTAGTCAGTACTAGCTTTCTATCTTTGAACGTATTGGCACGCTTCCATAATAAATTAATAGCATCGCCTTCGCTGGTTAGCTCGTATGCATCTACTTCATCACATAATATGATTGGCGCAGAACGCCCTCTTAGCTCCGAAGTCGAGTTTGAACCCAGTGTCATCAAGTAGCCACCAGGATATTCTTTGCGCAGTGTGGTATTGGTTTTATCTCTTGAGCGAGGTTTCGCTACTTTGTGCTTTAACACTGGCGTACTGGCAATCATGGACGCTAGTTTAAATGTTGACCAATCTTTAGCATCTTTTAAAGTAGGATGCATAATAATGATAGATTTTGGATTTTGATGAATATAATACCCAATGGCATTATTCAGCATAGATGTCTTACCCACCTGAGCGCTAGTCATGATGCTTACCTTTTGGATATGCTTATCACCAATAGCATCCATGATGCCTTTTTGATAAGCCGCTCTGGATGTCCTCCATCGCCCTGGCTCCGCGTTGTTATCTGGTAAGTAGCAATATTGATCAGCCCATTCTGAGATGGTTAGTT
>CAZWHY010000077.1:0-6211 GCA_964633725.1 Uncultured Candidatus Berkiella sp. | reverse complement strand
CAGCAGCGATGATTTGCTGGGTGAAATATTTTCCAGTTTTTGTATTGGCAAATAAAACCCCTTGTAAGAGACTATTCACTATGCAAGGATACAAGCTACCTAATTCAACAGGTTCAGCCATTTCAGGTGCAGCCATTTCAGGAGAAATTAGCAATTATGTCAATTTTTATGAGTTACGAGGGAATAAAAGGTGAATCATCTGATTCGAATCACAAAGACTGGATGGATATTGATAGTTGGGGATGGGATGTAGAGCGAGAAATCACGGCTAAAAGCTCCACACAAGGGGATCGTGAATCATCAAATGCCGTTATGTCAGCATTGCGCATTACCAAAAAGATGGACAGCGCCAGCAACAAGCTATTTCTTGAAGCCTGCTGCGGTAAAGGTAAAACGGTTATTATTCATCTGACCAAAACCGGCAGCGGTTCTGGTTCAGATGTGTATATGGAATATACCTTAAAAAATGCGTTGATCAGCAACTATACCGTTGGCGGCCTGACTATTGATAAAGACAGACCCACCGAAATTATCACCATCAGCTTTACAGCAATAGAATCAAGATACACATCTTACAAGGATGACGGCACGGCAGCGTCTCCTGATGCGGTAGGCTTTGATACGACGACGAATACTAAAAAATAGCGTACCCAACAATCCTTCGAGCGCGGAGTATCGATGCGGGGAGTAACACTAACGGTCATTTGATATGGAAGGAGATTGACATGAAATGTATTGCGGTAAAGGATGTAAAATTCAGCAAAGAGGGTATAGAAGCCATTGAGGATATAAGGCGAAGAAATAAACTGGCCGGGGTTTTATCTATATTTATGTCTGCGGGCACTGTGGCTAATATATTTGTTGGCAATGGCGTATTAAAATCAACGTACAATATATCGCAAACAGATTTTGCAGAGCTTGCTAAAGCAATGGCCTCTATTCCAAAATTTCAACGTGTAGTGATTCGCAAGATAGCAGGTATGCAGATACTTGAGCGTGCTTACCCAGAGTCACTATTTTGGAAGGGGGTCGTGGATGGATGCCGTATTGATTAAACGAATGCTAGGAGTATTGTTACTGCTCGGAGTGACTTCGATATGCGTTGCCAAGGAATCCAGTTTAATTGAGCAGCGAGTACTTAAGTTGGTGTCAGAAAGGTTTGTACAGGCTCACAATGATCTAGAAAAAACAATAGAGGCCTGCGACGATAAAAGAATTGTCGTGCCCGCTCACTCGTTTAGCTCTGTTAGCCTGACAGACAGAGAATTAAAAACAGCATTACTTGTTTTTCACACGAAAGCTGAAGACGCCTGCTATGAAGGTTCAAAGGCTAAGTTTGTCATGGCCTTAGGCATCTATAACACCACTGTTGCACATTATGGCAAAACCACAGAAGAGCTTGGGGTTTCTTATTCACCAGGTTATTCACCAGAAAATTATTCAGAAGAGTTGTTATTTGGGCACTATTGGAGACAACTTGAAGCAGAAGCAAAATATTTGACCATCAGTAAAGATAAAAGAGCAATATTGGAAAGTATTCCTGCACTACAACAACCTTTTTATCTCTTTAAAACGCTTTCGGAATTAGGTGTGTTAGACCAAGAGACACCATGACTAAAATCGCTTATATCTTGTTGCCAGGCTTGCGCGAGGGGGCCGGGGTCAAGTCTACATCAAAGATAGATTTAATTAATCTATCTTTGATGCGCAAATTAAATATTGGAAAGAGAACGATTTAATCAATGACATTACAGCAGGCCCTGGTTCACATACCTTTGTGTCAGGTGTCTGTGTTTGTGTATCTAAAATTAGGTTTCGCAGTCATACACTAGGCCAAGCTATTAGAATTTCTGTAAAACCATGAAAATTATTACGCAATCTGTACTGATATTGGTGGCGCTCGTTATTTTGCTGATTGCTTGTACAGCTCAGAAAGAGCTCATTCGATTTGAATCTGGGAATAACCATCTTATTTTGACAGCCACAGATATTACATCAATTTCCATTGCGTCTGATGCGGCAGGTAAGCAATTCGTAAATGTAATGCTTTCTGACAGAGGTCAGCAACTAGTATCAGAATTCACTGGCAAAAATATCAATAACACTATGAGCATAATTAGCCAAAAAAAAAAATACTCAAAGACCTTTTCATAAAAGATAAAATCGCAATGAAGACAATTATTGTCGCATTTGAATCTTCTGAAGCGGCTCAAAAATTTGTTCTAGATTTAAATAAATGATAGTGCCACTACCTTATTTTATATTGGTCAATAGAACCAACTACTAAAATGAAGAAGGTGACACATAAAATGTATTTCTTTAAATGATGTTAAATTCAGCCAAGAGAGTATAGAGGCCATTGAAGACATCAGGCGGAGAAATAAACTGGGTGGGGTTTTGTCTATATTTATGTCTGCGGGCACTATGGTAAATATCTTTGCAGGCAATGGCGTATTAAAATCAACGTACAATATATCTCAAACAGATTTTGGGAAATTCGCTGAAGCAATGGCCTCTATTCCAAAGATTCAACGTGTTGAGATTCGTAATACAGCAAGGAGACGGCAACTTGATAGTACTTGGCCAGAGTCAATATTTTGGAAGGGGGTCGCTGATGGATGCCGTATTGATTAAACGAATGCTAGGAGTATTGTTACTGCTCGGAGTGACTTCGGTATGCGTTGCCGAGGAATCCAGTTTGATTGAGCAGCGAGTGCTTAAGCTGGTGTCAGAAAGGTTTGTACAGGCTCACAGTGATCTAGAAAAAACAATAGAGGCCTGTGACGATAAAAGAATTGTCGTGCCCGCTCATTCGTTTGGCGGTATTAGCCTGACAGACAGGGAATTAAAAACAGCATTATTTGTTTTTTATATTAAAGCTCAACACGCTTGCCATGAAGATTCAAAGGGTAAGTTTGTTATAGCCTTAGGCATCTATAACGCCACTGTTGCACATTATGGCAAAACCACAGAAGAGCTTGGGGTTTCTTATTCACCAGGTTATTCACCAGAAAATTATTCAGAAGAGTTGTTATTTGGACACTATTGGGGTCAAATTGAAGCAGAAGTAAAATATTTGAACATCAGTAAAGATCAAAGAGCAATATTGGAAAGTATTCCTGCACTACAACAACCTTTTTATATATCTGAAACGCTTTCGGAATTAGGTGTGTTAGACCAAGAGACACCATGACTATAAGGAGTGTTAAAATCAACGTACAATATATCGCAAACAGATTTTGCAGAGCTTGCTAAAGCCATGGCCTCTATTACACCGATACAACGTAGAGTGATTCGTGATATAGCAGGCAGGTAAGTACTTTATCGTGCTTACCCAGAGTCACAATTTTGGAAGGGGGTGCTCGATGGTTGTCATCTTGGTTAAGAAAATCACAGGTGTATTCTTGTTGTTTGCCATTGTTTTTTCGTGTGCCGCAGATACACAGGAATCCAATTTGATTGGGGATCGCACGTTTGACTTGGCTCTACATAAATTTGAACTCGCTCTCAGCAACTTCGAAGAAAAAATAGACGAATGCCACAATAAAAAAATTATAGTGCCCTCCTCTTTATTTGAATCCATCGATCTGACAAAACAGGAATTAAAAATAGCATTATTTGTTTTAAGTAATAAAGCTGAGGATGCCTGCGATGAAAGTGCAACAGGTAAGTTTCTTATTGCCTTAAGCATATATAAAACCACTGCTAAGCACTATGGTAAAGCGGCAGAGCTTGCGCTGCCCTATTCAGAAGATTTGTTATTTGGACACTATTGGGGGCAACTTGAAGCAGAAGCAAAATATTTGAACATCAGCAAAGATCAAAGAGAAATATTGGAAAGTATTCCTGAACTACAGCAACCATTTCATCCGTTTAAAACTCTTTCGAAATCAGGTGTTCGTTAATAAAGGCGTAAGCCTGGCTCGCATGTGTCCATGGAATATACCTTTGATACGTTATATCCAGAGAGAAGGTGCTATCCTGGTTTTGAGCACTCTCCCGGTCATATTTTGGCTGCACAAGAGCTTGCTAACTGGATGAAGAGCAAAAAATCACTGTTTGGTAATGTCAAAATGTATAAGGGGGTGACAAAGCGCGACTTTAACAAGCGAAAAGGGGTTGTTTTCATAAAAAATGGCTGGCCGCCGGAGAGAGCTTTCCGTGTGACAAAGCAACCTTTTGTAATCAATGTGCAATAAGAATGGGCGTTGCCTTGTAAAAATCAGGTGTCAATACCACTTCATTTATTAGGAAAATGAATCGGAGACACAATAATGATTATTAAAAAGTTAGTGGTGTATCATTCGGCTAGCGCAAAAGCAACTACACAGAAATCAGATATAGATGCGTGGCATAAGCAGCGAGGGTTTTCTCAAATTGGGTATCATAAGGTCGTTGAAAGTAATGGTAAGAGTGTATCTGGTCGATCAGAAAAACGCTAAGGTGCCCATGCTAAAGGTACAAACCATAATTCATTAGGAGTATGTATAGTTGGGAGTTTTGAACATGAAACCCCTTCAGACAGATAAAAAGTGTGATTAAAGTGTTAGTCGAATGGTGTAAAAAATATAAATTAACATATAGAAATATATATGGGCATACAAGTGTGCCCGGTGCCACTACTAAAACGAGCAGTCCTGGGGAAAATTTAATTTCTCAGCTTCTAAATATAAAACGTAAAGTTTGAAAAGTTTGAAAAAGCCATGAAATTATCAAAAAATATTATTTTATTTGTTTTAATGTTTTTTATGTTGGGGTGTACAACAACTGACAAGAAACGCATAGAACCTTACGGGTATTCTGTTAAATTATGGGAGAAACTCTCAACATTAGAATTATCGACAGTAGTGAAAGATGCGAGGAATGATTCCGAGAGCTGGGTTTCTTCTCCTTTTTTTTATCCTCAACACCTTTTTGATCTTTCTAATTTAAAAGCTTATTCAGTTAATTACTTAGCTGAGAGTAACGAGTCAAACAGAAAATCCACTATTACCATAATCCGTGATGGTTTTTTGGATGACTCTGTAAGGGGAGACATTCATGAGCTAGTGATTGAAAAAACTGGAGATCAATGGAAAGTTAAGAGTGTTAAAAGAGCTTTTAGATGTTGGAGAAACCGGGATAGCGTTTCTTACTCGATAGATAAGTGCCCTTAAATTTCCTAACAAAGCGCTGCAGCGGCAATTTACAGCGCGTTTCTTTTGCGTATTCGCTGCGCTCAATTTTACGCAAAAAAACACGCTTAAATTGCCGCTGAGCTTGGTCCATACGTTGTATTCAGGGAGAAGGTGCTATCCTGGTTTTGAGCACTCTCCCGGTCATATTTTGGCTGCACAAGAGCTTGCTAACTGGATGAAGAGAAAAAAATCACTGTTTGGTGATGTCGAAATGTATAAGGGGGTGACAAAGCGCGACTTTAAAAAACGAAAAGGGGTTGTTTTCATAAAAAATGGCTGGGGTCCAACAGATCACATTGATGTTTGGAATGGAAGAACAATGCAGGGTGGGAGGCCGTCCTTTTTTCTAAGGGTAAAGAAGTGTGGTTCTGGGAGGTGACAGAATGAAACCCGTCGTCATTGCATTATTGCTTTTTCTATCCGCTTGCGTTTTTGCAGAGGACAAGGTGACGGATCATGCGGTACTTTACTATAATGAGTTATCGCTCCTTGACGAAAACGGAAGCTGCGTACTGCACTCTATAGCGCCAGGCAAAACAACACGTTTTGTTTTAGGCCCTGAGCCGCCCTGTTATTTTGTAAGATACAAAGGAAAACTTGAATACTTCACCTACCCGCGTCTGGATGCAGATTTCGTTGTAATAATGTTTGGAACCCCGTTCAGTGATGAAGACAAAAAAGTTTGGGAAATAAGGGACAATGACATTTGTGGTAAGAGCGCTCAAGCCTTGATTATCAAAAATAATGTTGTACAAGTAACTGAAAAAATCTCCAAGGGTGGGCTGTCCTGTACGTACGGTGGTCATGATGAAAAGGACTATTGGCTTTTCGCTCATGACCATTATGAAGCCAATGTGGACAAGGACTAAACAACAAGGGGCAGGGGTCGCTTCAGAGAGTCACTATTTTGGAAGGGGGTCGCGGATGGATGCCGTATTGATTAAACGAATGCTAGGGGTATTGTTACTGCTCGGAGTGGCTTCGGTATGCGTTGCCGAGGAATCCAGTTTGATTGAGCAGCGAGTGCTTAAGCT
>CAZWHY010000076.1:0-6408 GCA_964633725.1 Uncultured Candidatus Berkiella sp. | reverse complement strand
ACCAGAGCAACCATGCCAGTTTATATTTTTATTAATTTAGGTACTATTAGTACCAAAATATATAAAATAATGAACCATATAAGTGTGGATACACACCAATCGTCCTTGTTGCACGAGTCAGATGGCAGTCACGCAACAAAGCCATCGTCAATGGATGTCCAGAGTTACATTATTATGTATAATCATAAAAATTATATTAGCTTGGTTACTTGTTATCCTCATGCCAAATTTAGAACAGCAAATAGATCAATGCCTTAATTTACTTAAGCAAATCATAACGCATGATCTGTTGGGAGTTTATTTATACGGCTCAGCTATCATCGGTGGCTTACAGAAATATAGCGATATTGATTTATTTGTCGTTACTAATCGTTCTACTACCCGAGAAGAAAAAAAACAGTTAGCGTCTAGCCTACTTCAAATTTCGGGCGTTTATATGAAAAGCGCAAAACCTCCCGTTGAATTAACAATCGTTGTTAAATCAGATGTGAATCCTTGGCACTACCCTCCTCAATTTGACTTTCAATATGGGGATTGGTTACGAAAAGAGTTTGAAAGCGGAAATATTGAACCTTGGCAATCTAAAGTCATGCCGGATCTCGCGTTGCAAATTACCCAAGTTTTACTTTCTGGTAAAACTCTAGTAGGGGCTGCGCCCAATCGATTATTGCCCCAGGTTCCTTATCCAGATTTTATCAAAGCCATGGCACAGGAGTTGCCTAGTCTTATGGATAGCCTTGAATTTGATACGCGAAATGTATTATTAACCTTAGCAAGAATGTGGTACACCTTAGAGACAGATACTATACATTCTAAGCCAGAATCAGCAGGTTGGGTTATCTCACGCTTACCCAATGACTACCACCTAGTATTGCAACGAGCAAAATCTATCTGTATGGGTGAAAAAATTGAATATTGGGATGATCTAAACACGCTCATTAAGCCCTGTGTAAATTTTATGATCGACAAGATCAATGAGCTCATTTCCACCAACCAGCTTCCTGAGAATGTGAATAAAGCAATCAATATGGATTAATGCGTAACCGTTAAGTTTTTGTAAAAATTTCAATTATATTTGCTATAATCATGGCACGGACTCAGATTTTGAAATCTAAACTTAAAGACAGGAATTTGCAGCTTGTTTAGTAAAGTCAGAGAGTTGCGTCATTGCATAGTTGATCTAAACTATGCAACGCATATATTATCGGTGGCAACTATCCCAACCTTGCATAAGCATTTCAAAAAATGTTTCTGGGTTCCATTCTTTTAAATCAGATACCTGGCCATCACCGATCTCAATAACCATATCAACGCCACTTTTATTTTTCACAGTATCAATTGAGTAAAATTTTGAGTCTAGCCTTGAGGCACACTCACTAACAATATCTGGTATTTTTGCATTGTATCCTTTAGAACTAAATGGGACTCCATTTAATACAAAATATCTTCGCTCGGATTCAGTTACTATCTGCTCTACTCTTCGAATACATACACCACCCTCTACTCCACCTCGAAATTTTTCCATATTTAGCAATAAAGATTGCAATTCATCCTTACTTTTAACAATTGGCGATTGTTCCGTTGATAATGATTTTATATAGTCTTTAATAAAATATTCCCCCCATCCTAAAGAAAAAACCTTATCTATGATGCAATCATCATAATTGTAAACTACCGTTTCGGGGGTTAAATCTGCTATTTTATTGTACCAATTTGGTAAATGATGGGACTGCATGTATTCAGATGGACTTATAAGCATATTTACCCCACTACGTAACATCTGGTTATAAAGTGCATCATATGCATTTTCAGCCAACATCCAGCCACGATAGAATGCTTTTTTTTTCCTTAAAAATTTAGGTGGATGAATGTTTTTTATGTCATCTATATTTATGCAGGCATACTCTATATTTAATAAAGATAAAGTATCAGCTTGGTTCTTGAATGTTTCCTCCACTTTATTTTTATTGAAATAATCACTTGGAAATATAACGGTAAACATGAATTTATCCAAATATTAAATGTACAGCTATAAACTTGAAGTGGCTACGCGTATAAAACAGAGTCGCATAACTTAAGATATAATTTTGAAAGCAGGAAAACAATTAACTTTAGCGGCTACCCCTGAAGAGCTGTCTTTTCTATCTCTTATATTAATAACAATTTAAATTTTCTTTGCAAGCAGCTCTTTAAGTATTTCTTCATTTTCTTTGGACATCAATGCCTTCAACAACTCATTTGGCTCTTGGTTCTTAGTTAGGCTTTCAACCACAACAGCTGAATCGGCAGAACTTAGCTTTGTTGGCTCTGTTGGCGTTTGGTAGGCACCAGTCTCTGGAAACTCTTTTAAGTCTCTTTTTGCTTTTTCATGAGCGCTCACACGAATAAACTCTGATAACGTTTTAAAACCACATCGATGTGCTGCCTTTTCCAAAAAAGCTTTCTCATCTACAGTCGTTCTAACCTGAACTCTAGTTTGGTTTGTTGTGCTCATGGCTATGCCTTATATTCATTACCTATCTTTATATAGTATAGAACAAACTGCGTAAAAAGAACATACTATATACTGACACTGTACACTTAAAACAACTCATATGTTGTTACATTGTACTCACAATGTGATAAAATATTACCATAGTTTGGTTTTTAGGGATATTTTAGTAATGAAGTTAATTATTGAGCTCTTAAATACAGGTGTACATGCAAGAAAAAGCTTTACTAATTCAGACCCAAGCATCGAGCTATTTTTGAGAAAACGTGCAAACAAAGAACATAAACTAAATATATCTGATACATATGTTCTGGTGGACGAAACAAGAAAAGAACATATTCTAGCTCTCTAGCCCCCTAATATCTGTGCTGGGGATTAATAGAAGTGCTCGGTATTTATCTCACCGAATCTAAGGGTGCTAATTTTTGGCTGTTCTGAAAAAAGTATATAGAGCAGAAACAAAAGAGCTAGCTGGAGAAGCACTGTTAATGCTTGACGAAAAGTGGAGTAAGAAATATCCAACAGTTATACGTTCCTGGAATAATAACCGGGAAAATTTAAGTCATTATTTCAAGTATCCTCAACCAATTAGAAAAATCATCTATACGACAAATGCGGTCGAAGGTTTTCATCGACAGGTTCGTAAACACACAAAAACTAAGGGCGCTTTTACTTCAGAAAATGCACTTATTAAGCTCATTTTCTGTGCTACTCAGAATATCCAGAAAAAATGGAATATGCCTTTAGCCAACTGGGCTTTATCGATTTGCCAATTGGATATTTATTTTGAAGGGAGACTGAAGCTAGCAATACGGTAGATATTCCATGGCACGAAATTGTAGGGGCTGACCTCTGTGTCAGCCCTAATATTGGGACGGCAATGGAATATCAGAGCTGACACACCTATTTAAACGCTCTCTGATAAAACGGTAAGTTATTACATGCCTATTCCTAAACTCTATTATTTTTGCGATCGTTTCTCTTTGGTCTGTCGAGCTGTTGCTCTTTTTGTGGTCTCTGTGGCATTCCTTTTTTCTTTTTCACTTGATGCGCAAAAGAATGAGACATGACAGGCTGCCTAGCCACGTATTTTGCTTGAATAGCAGGTTTTTCGTGCTGCTGAAATAGTTTTTGCATCTGCCCCATTGGCTCTCCCTGTTTGGTCATATTCTTCATTGTTGCCTTAGATTCCGCTGTGACTGTCGCGCCATTGTTCAGAAGCATTTGTGCCAGTTTAGGATAATTTGATGCCACCGCCATATCTAATGCAGAAATACCACTTTTATCACACATATTTAACATCATTGATTTTTCTTGTTCTGTTAAATTACTCAAAAGAGATTGAACAGACTTCATATCTTCTAGTTGTACTGCCCACATAATGGGTGTTTGCCCTCTCATATCTTTGCACTGCTCCAACTTTCCATTTGTTTGAGCGCATTGCTGCCAGGTCTGTATAAAAGCATTGGTTTCTTGTCGGTTTAGTTTTTGCTGTAATGCATTAACATTGACATCAAAACCTTGTATAGAACCTGTTGTGAATTCAAGCCCCATGTTTTTTACACCAGAATTTATTAAATATTCTATAATATGCTGGTTTTGAGATTTTGCTGCTTGAATGAGTGGCGTGTTACCATTTTGATCTGGATAATTAAGATTTGCCCCACCATTTACTAAAATTTCAACAACGGATAAATTACCACTTGCGACAGCAATATTTAAAGAATTTGAGCCGGCCATATTCGCTTGGTTCAGATCGGCTTGTTGAGCTATAAAATACTCAAGCATTTCTGTATTACCCGTTCTGCAGGCATCTTTCGTTACCTGAGCTATGATGTCAGGTTCAATGGACACATGTTGATCTTCTACCAAGTATTGAACAATGTCAAAATGATTATTCTCTGCCGCAGATTTAATAGCATCTAGATTCCTCCCAGTATTATTCATATCGTTCAACTCTGCCAATATGAAAGCTATAGGATCATCGTTATCTATGCCATCTGAATGATTGATTTGTTTCAACAGTTCTAAATCATTATGCTGGGCAGCAAGTACTGCAAGCCTATCTGTATCTTCAGGACTTAACTCTAATGTGCCACCATTATCAATTAAATATTTTGATAATTCATAGCTATTTGGAATCTCTGTTTTACCCGAATTTTGCCTTAACGCAAGATGTAATAATTGCTGAATCAATGCTTTATTTTCCTGAAAATTGCCAGACTCAAATATTAACTTAAAAATTTTAATATCTTCTGAAGGCATAGCATTCACAAGTGTTTGTTGGCTTGGCATGACACCTTGTTGATTAACAAGATACTCTGCCCCCTTTAAATTATTATACCTTGCCATGTGACTCAGTAATATACTCAGAGTCTCATCTTCCATCTTCTCTAAATCTTGAATGGATGATAGAACCCCATCTTCCACTATCGGATATTTTATTTCACATAATATTTGTAAAATCTCATTACTCTGATTTTTGGCAGCAACTCTCATTTCAGTATCAATATCTACATGCTCAGTATCTATACCATGTGCTAATAAATATTTTATAACATTTGTTTGTTCACGCTCTACTGCTATAGAAAAAACACCAGGATAATTGACATTGGCACCATGCGCTACAAGCATATCCATAGTATCCATTCGCCCTAAAGCACTAGCATATATTATTGGAGATGCAGTTTGTTTTCTTTCAGTTGAGTTTAAAACTGCATTTTTTAGGTCATCCTTCCCCTCACATTGTGTCAATAGACACTCCACCGTATCAAAATCATTGCATTTTATGGCTATGAACATCTGTTCTCGCATATTTTCAACTTTTTGCTCAAACGATACTTCTGCTCTATTTTTCTCTATATCCAAAATTAGCTTATTTTTATCGATCAAACCCATTTTGTTTTCAACTCTATCCACCACAGAAAATGAAATGGGTATTGTTTTGAGCGCATCGGGAGCGGACTTTTTCCCTTGATTGTCATATAAATATTTAGTAATAACATCTATATTTTTTGTTTTAAATGGTTCATTCTGATTAGAATCTTTAAAGTCAAAAATACCATCTGCTGCATTATAGTTTATGGACATTGCATGGGATGCGGTGCTAACCATAATTATTTTATCTTCTGTCGCATTTTTCGCAATCTCCTTGAGTACATGGGATATTTCCGAACTGTTATTATAAACATACGAAAATTGAAACTGTGATTCTAATTTGTCTTTTTCCGCACACAAAATGGTGTCTTCGGAAGCATTTTCATTATTCGGAAACGTATTCCCGGCCAAAAAATTCATATTCCTAGCATATGTATTTTGCTCAAACCCAGACAAGAAATTTTCTGGTTGAAATAAAAATTGTATTTGCTCTACATGTTCGGATAACATTAGAAACTCATTACGTGCTATTCTCAATTCATCAATATACTGATCTGTGTACTTATTAGGATCTCTAGAATGAGACGGGTATTTTTTATGAAAGACATCTAATGCCTCTTTGGTTTCAGGCTGCTCTCTTATATAATTTAGGTGTGCTTGATATTCATCATGCTTATCTTCCATTACCGCTAATTGAGCCCCTGTACTCTTACAAAGCTTATTAGACGCACTGTTGAATGCCTCTCGCTGTCCTCTATGTGTTAATAATGCAAAAAGACTTGCATCACCATTACAGAAACCGTCTTCAGTTAACGGTTCTCTTCCTTTTAGTGTATTCCACTCATTTAAAACATCTATCTTTCGACGCTGTGTTGAATTATCATATTCAGCCATAACTTCATAAAACCACAAATATAATTTTTTACATACCCTTTTGACACCTTATCCCAACGAAAAGTTCAAATATAAACCTGAAAATGTAGCAGCAATTTAGAAATGTCCGGTTAAGCCAGTTAGAAATGTCCTGCAAAAACAGTCAG
>CAZWHY010000075.1:0-6457 GCA_964633725.1 Uncultured Candidatus Berkiella sp. | reverse complement strand
CGGTGCTACGTGCCCTTGGGGTGCAAAATCTATCACGAGATAGCGACACAATCGGTTTGTCGTTATGAAATGGTCTAAGGGTTAATTTCATAAAACCAAAAAATCGCCCTGAGCGTGATTGAAAATAAAAATTCTTTTGCACTACACCAGGATATTTTTTTCCGCTATAAGTGAGAAATGGGATATACCCAACTTCAGTAGCCAAATTATTAAAGAAATCTTTGGTTTCCACGAAGCCGCCTTCAAAAGCATTTAGCTTTATAGTCCAGTCGTCACTTGTTCTGTCAATTAAAAGCGTAAAATCGCCACTGCGTTCTCCAGATCTAGCAATTTTACTTTCCGAAAAATTAACCGTATATACCCTGCCATCCGGTTCGAAACCAATCAGAGTTGATCCTTTTTTTACCTTTGGATAAGCCTCAACCTTCCACGCGTTAATAAGATAAGGATTAGCCCTAGTATATTTTCCGAGATCATTTGTCGGGACCGTAAAGCTAAAAGGAAATTGATAGCCGATTTTCTTTTGGTTTTGCAAGACGATATCTTCACCTTTCACCTTTCACCTTATCAATATAAAAATAACCTTGAGTATCTGTAATAGCTTTTCCCGAGCCGGTAGCTTGATAAAGATAGGTGCGATTTGCACCATAATTAAACTCGGCGCCTGAAACTCCGTTACCAAACTGGTCAATAATTCGTCCGTGTAGCTTTAACTCAGGTGATGACTCTCTTAATTTCTGTGTTCTATTTCTTATTACCTCAAGCAGTAGTTTTGTTTGTAATTTATATTCTTTCGTTTCCGTCAATTGTTTCGCTTTTTCTTGATTATCACGAGCTGTTTTGACTGATTCATTAATCTGCTTCAAATATTCTGAATGGTCAGGAAGCTCCAGAATGGCATCATCACTCTCATTTTGATATATTGATTGATCATTGTTTTCAAATGTATTTTTCGCTTCCTTTTTATCTTCATCAAACAATTTGAACACATAAATCATAACAACAGTCGCGAAAAAAACAAACAAAACAAAGGTTATTTTCTTAATCACATTTATCTCTCAAGGAGCTAAAAGAGTCAGTGTGCTTGAAGTGAGTAGAGAGTATTTTTCAAGTACACTGGCCCCTTGACTCCCTTTATTCTGCCTTGATTCTTGTTGATTCTACTAATGAATTTCCAGGCCCATGCGCGAGGCTGATTGATCATCAAATGACCATAGCACGTATGCCGCTTTACCAAGCACATCCTGGATTTGTATGGGCCCATAAGCTCTACTGTCTTGACCATGATGAATATTGTCACCCATGACAAACACAGAGGGATCCTCTCTAGCCATTTAAAGGCACACCACGAGGCCATTATGAACAAACCCGCCACCAATTATAGTATTATTGCCAAGAGATTAATCACCGCGCAAAATAACGTAAATATTTTGTGTGGTAATTAATTATACGAATTTTGAAAGCTAGCTAAACAAATTTAGCTCAAGCACTTAATGGGAAAAGCTACAGGATCAAGGAGTGGGTTTTGCAAGCAGAATTTTGGTACTGGAAGTCATATAACCGAATTAGCCGCTCGTTTTCTGACAGCGTAGAATACTCTTTGCCGCACCTACACATTATCGGCTATGTTGGCCTTATCGGTTTTCCGCTCTATTTTTGGGTATGGAATAGTTTATTTCCCCAACCTTATGAAAACCTGCCTCTGCGACTAATTGGCGCCGCGTTATTTTTAGGCTTGGTGCTCGTTCCACGATGGCCAAAATCAATCCGGCCCTATATAAAAATCTACTGGTTTGTTGCTTTTCTCTACGCCTTACCCTTCTTTTTTACATTTATGCTACTCAAAAATGACGGGAATATAGTCTGGGCCATGTCAACCATGGCGGGGTTAACACTGCTAGTTTTGATTGCCTATGACTGGGTGTTAGTGACACTGATGTTTTTTATAGGTTCTATCCTAGCTGTACTAGCCTATGCATTCACGACTGACCCATTGGTATTTAGCATCCATTACTGGCAACAACTCCCCATCTATTTATTCGTTGTCGTTGCTGGCAGTATATTTAACTATAAATCTATTCAAATAAATCAGGAAAAACTTAAAGTGCTGGCAAGCGTTGGAACGAATATCGCCCATGAGCTCCGCACACCCTTAATCACCATTCAAAATAATATGGATGGCTTGGCGCGGTATTTTCCTAAATTGGTCAATGCCTACCGTTTGGCAGAACAAAACAGCTTAGTCAGCGAGCCTATACCATCTAATCGCGTGAATGCGTTAGAGAATGTCTTGACCAATACCAACAGCGAAATCCTTCACGCCAATACTATTATTGACATGCTGCTAATGAATGCCAAGAAAACCGACATAGCAAACATTCCTTTTGATTATTTTTGGATGGCAGACATTGTTAATAGCGCCTTAGAACGATACCCGTTTGAATCCGAGCTAGAACGACAAAAAATTCACATACAATGGCAGAGTAATTTTGAGTTTTGGGGGTCTGACCTGTTGATGACTCACGTTATTTTTAACCTCATTAAAAATGCACTAATTTGCATCAACGAATCTAATAAAGGCTCGGTGGAAATCACACTTGCTCAGGACAATAATAATAACTACCTCTTCTTTAAGGATACGGCTAACGGCATACCTTCGCGTGATCTGCCCTGTATATTCGATCATTTATATACGTCTGGAAACCAAAAGAAAAATGGAACAGGCATCGGCTTGTCTTTTTGTAAGAAGGTAATGGAACATTTTAATGGGAAAATTGAATGTAAATCTCAATATGGCGATCACACAAAATTTATACTCTCATTCCCTATTAAAAAAATAGAGATAGGCACATGAGCAATCAAGTCAATGTATGCTACTACCCAACCACCGCTGTTTTTTTGGATGACCACAGGACATTTTTAAATAGCTTGCCTTTGGTCATAGGTGAAGACATTGCCATGGTGCCGTTTATAAAACCTGAGCATGCTATCGATTATATTAATGAAAAAATTGGCAGCAACCCAATTTGCAGGCAGGATTGCGTAACATCTGATATGGAATGCAACGACGGTAACGATGCAGACTTCATACTAAAGCTCAATGTAACCGGTATCCCAAAAAAAGTAACCGATAAAAATAGGTTCATGGAGCCTTCCGTCTTAGTCGTTGATTACGATATGCCAGGCCAAAACGGCTTGGAGGTTTGTCGAGCCATCAAAAACCCTTACGTGAAAAAGATATTACTGACTGGCGTTGCTAATGAATCTATCGGCTTAGAAGCTCTAAATGACAATACTATTGATTATTACATCAAGAAAAACACACCCAATGTGTTTAGTAAAATTAATGATTTGATCCGTAAATATCAACTTCAATATTTTCACGAATTATCCAGTGTTGTTCGCGGAACCTTAAAAACAGCCTGTCATTTTATGGATGATGAAAAATTTAAAGTATATTTCCTGAACCTTATTCAAGATAATAAAATTGTCGAATATTATTTTAATAAAGGGTCTGACGTTGATCCATGTTCATTTACCCTGGCGACAGGAGCGGGAAGGACTTATCGTTTACGCATCCATTCCGACGAATTATTCGAGGAACATATTGAGATTGCTTCTGACGCAGACGCACCTGACGAACTTGTGTCTATGCTTCACCAGCGCACTCATTTTTTAGATATTTCATCTTTTGATTTTTACTATAATGATACAGTCAAAAACTGGCAGAAATATCTTTGTGAAGTAATGAAGATAGAAGGCCAAGAAAATTATTATTGTGCGCTTGATTCAAAACCTTCCATCTTCAATGAAGAAAACTCACTCGAACAAAAAATATTCTCTTATCGGGAATATTTACTTAAGCATAATGCATAATCTGCCCATCAGCTCATTTCCGCACATTTAGCACTCGATCGAGTCCGGTTTGTCGATTTCCAGCTGGATAGAGCGACTTCACCCACAATATTTTGACAAACCCGTTCTATATGTTTGAGCTGCATTTTGCTCAAACTCGCATTAACAGAAAAACGGATCATGGCGCGATTCTTCGCGGTAGCTGGTGCGCAAAATACCGAACCAAAAACACTGTGCTTTTCCAAAGCATCGCGTAAAATAATAGTCTGCCATTCTGTACCAGATTCTAGTGCTATGATTTGCGATTGGCTATTGCTTACGTTGTACCCATTACGGCTAAGCCCCTTTCTTAAATAGTCAGCATTGTAATGTAACCTCTTGCGCAAGCCATCGCCATTAATAACTAAATCCAATGTTTTATCCAGCCCTGCAATTTCATGCGGAAGCAGTGCTGAGCTGAATATTGAAGGTTTGGCGGTAAACTTAAAGTAATCGGCAAAACCTTTGGGGCAGGTGATAAGTCCCGCACGACCTGCAAAAGCTTTGGCAAGGCTTGCCGTACGAAACATCACTTTATCAACCAAACCAAGCTCCACGACAATGCCTTTTCCTGAAGGGCCATGTGTGCCAAGGGAGTGAGACTCATCAACAATGATGATACAGTCCAGCGCATAAGCAGCCTCTACTAGCACTTTCAACGGGCAAACGCTGCCATCGGTACTGTAGATTGAATCCACCAAAATGATACCAGGCCCGTATTGCAGGATGAGTGACGTCATACTTTGAACATTATTATGCCGAAAAGCGTGTATCGGTACATCAGAAAACCGTGCACCGTCCCACAGGGACATATGCGCGAACATATCGATATACACAGGGATTTTGGTGTCTTCGATGATGGATTGGATTAACCCGGTATTAGCGTTATAACCCGACTGGCATAGCACTATTTCTTCTGCATCTAAGAACTCTGCCATCCGTTGCTCAAATCTTATCTGCGGATTGTTCCCATGCTGGAAAATAGCAGACATTAACAAGCAGTTTTCCTCACTATTCAGCATTTCACTCTGTGCTTCGAGTATTTCAGGGTGGTTGGCAATAGATAGATAATCATTGCTGGTAAGTTGAATAGCATTTTTATCAGGAATACGTCCCCTCATAATGTGTCGTCCTCGCCACTCTCTTTCAAGACGCTGGGAAAACCGATCGATTTTTTTGTTGAGAAAGGTGGGATATAAGGTTTTCTTCGTTGACATGATTGTGCCTCCATTCGTGTATTGAGGCATTAACATATCATCCTTAACTCTTACATAACTACAACCAGCTCGCCATAAAACACGCTTTCATGAAAAAATAACTGCCCTATTTTCTTCATAAACCTCATAACTAAAACTAAGCGTGATTTCAGGGGCAGGCCTTTGATTTATGATTCCTGAAATTTCCCCAACAAATATAACTATTTTCTAGCCCAGCAGGGGCGCTAAAAAACAAAAGACCTGGCCCTACTGATTTTAATTTAGCTATCTACTTATCTCATTAAATAGCAATATTAACTTGTAGGCTTTCTGCGCGTCATGTTGAAATACTCTTAATGGAATCAAGTGTACTTGAAGTGAGTAGATAGTATTTTTCAAGTACACTGACCCCTTGATTGTGACCCCTTTAACGCCAACATCAGCGGCAGACAAAAGTGGCGCGTATTTTTGCTCCAGCAAAAATCGTGACGCTTTTGGCTGTCCGCTGGATGTTTTTGTTAGCTTCTTGATTTGATTAAAACTATAAAGTAAGTGGTCTACCCCTGACAATCCCCTGAGCTTTTAATTACTTAATTATTTTTTCTTAGTGCTTTTTTATAAAAAATAAAGAGCACTGCAAGAGCACACGAAACAATAAAAGCAAGAATAAAGTTAGAAAGCGTATGCAAGTCATAAGCCTCTTCGGCATTCTCAGGCTTAAAAATATTCATTAAAAACCTACTATAGAATTCTGGGTAATAGAACCCCAATTGATGGTAATAATTTCCGAGAATATAGGCTATTAGTAGTGTTCCGCTGATTAACCAAAGAATTAGGTATTTATGTTTTAGCATAGAACTTACCATACTCTGACTTTACCGTAACACTCAAAATCTACTTCTGGGATTTTTGTTGTTTTGGTTCCTTTTAATAGTGAGCGTACTACTTGATAGTCTGTCCAATCATTAATTGTTATACAGCCTTGACTTATTCCTCGGTAGCCTTTTGGATGAAGGCGGAATTGCCCCCGCTTTACTTGCTCGCAATAGGTTTCGTCGTCTATTTCTTTATCAATTGCATAGAGCGCAAACCATTCATCTTTATCATTAAATAGGTCTTTTAAAGGCCCAAGCAAGCCGCCAGATTGACGATCGAAGATATAGTAATTTCCTTTAGGGATAGGTCCTTCACTGGGAATACACTGTGATATGACACGGTTTACATGGTCATTTAAACCAGAGAATGCTGGAAACGACGGAGCGCCCATTTTAAAAGTGCTCATAGGTTTATCGTTCAATTCAAAACTACAATAATCCGTGAATTCAAGTTGTAAGTGCAACTCATGAATCGGAATAGAGGGCAAGCTG
>CAZWHY010000074.1:0-7102 GCA_964633725.1 Uncultured Candidatus Berkiella sp. | reverse complement strand
ACTTGCATGTGTTAAGCATACCGCCAGCGTTCAATCTGAGCCAGGATCAAACTCTAAAATTAAAATTTGATCTTTGGCTGATACGCCAAACTAAACATTGTCTCACTACATATCTTCAAAGTTATAAATAACTTCGTCAAGTCTGTGATAATCTCTCACTCATTCTATTGACGAGTACCCACATACATAACATGATTTTGAATTTTTAAAGAACTTTGCACTCTTCAGTGCGGTGCCCATTATATACTTTCTAATGGGACAATCAACCTTTTTTCTCTTTATTTTCCAGTCTCTTTCGAGGCCTTCAAGTAAACTTTTTGGTTGAAAGGGACGCTCATTTTACATCAATCTGTCGAGCCGTCAACCTTTATTTTTTATTGATTTTGACGTTTTTACAAAACACTAAAATCAACAAAAAACCTTTCAAAACATCCGCTTAATTGCTTAGAAACCTAAACACGTTTGCCTTGAAAGAGTGGACGATTCTACATCAATCTGACGAGTCGTCAACCTTTATTTTTCATTAATTTTGATGCCATTTAAAAAACATCGAATCCAACAAAAAACCTTACAAAACATCCGCTTAATTGCTTAGAAACCTAAACACGTTTGCCTTGAAAGAGGTGACGATTCTACGCTTTTCTCGTGTAGTGTCAACCAGTTATTTCCACTTTCCTTTAATCCAGCTTTGCCAGTTAACTTTATACTAGAATGGCGATACATTACCCTCTCATGCTCGGGCCCCTAGTCTTCACTTTTAGTTCCGCCGTTACTCTAGCAAATCTGCGTTTACCGACCTGTAATATAAAAGCTTCATCTTTTGGATAACTCTGATCTACTAGCTCTATTTTGTTGCTATTAATACGTACAGCGCCTTGTTTAAGCATTCTATTCGCTTCAGAAGTGCTCTTAGTTAAACCAGCATCCCTTATCAAGTTAGCTAAAGGATAATCTTCGGAGCTCACTTCTAACGACACCTCAGGAATATCATCAGGGATTTGATTCTTCTTGAACTGCTGAATGAAAGCTTGCTCTGCCTGCTCCGCAGCTTCTGCATTATGAAACCTCGTTATGAGTTCTTTGGCTAATTTAACTTTAATATCTTTTGGATTCATGCCCTTCTCAGCTTTTTGCTTTAAAGCGGCAATAGCATCTACAGATTCTGAGCTAACTAAATCATAATAACGCCACATCAGCTCATCTGATATAGATAATACTTTGCCAAACATCTCTTTAGGCGATTCGTCTATACCTATATAGTTGTTTAAAGACTTTGACATCTTTTTCACGCCGTCCAAGCCTTCTAATAAGGGAAGCGTCAAAACAACTTGCGGTGTTTGCTTCGCATTGCGTTGCAACTCGCGCCCCACCAACAAATTGAACTTTTGATCTGTACCACCTAGCTCAATATCTGCTTTTAAACATACAGAGTCATAGCCTTGCAACAACGGATATAAAAACTCATGTATAGCTATTGATTCGCCTGACTTGTACCGTTTTGAGAAATCATCCCGCTCTAACATTCGTGCTACGTTATATTGAGCCGCTATCTGAACCAAATCTGCCGCCCCCAAACGCCCTAACCACTCAGAATTGAACATAATCCGAGTTTTATCTTTATCTAAAATTTTAAACACCTGTTTGGCATAAGTTTGAGCATTTTCTTTTACTTGGCTATCTGTTAAAGGCTGACGTGTGATATTTTTACCGGTTGGATCGCCAATCCGCCCCGTAAAGTCTCCTATTAAAAAGATTACCTCATGCCCCAAATCCTGGAACTGTTTCATCTTATTAATAACCACAGTGTGCCCTAAATGCAAATCCGGCGCAGTGGGATCAAAACCAACCTTGACTCGTAACGGGCGGTTTAATGCTAACTTTGCTTTGAGCTCATCCATCACTAATACTTCTTCTACACCACGCAGTATCTCTTTTAGCGCAGCTTCTTGCTCATTCATGCCCATCACCTTATTTACTTAGTAAACTGTATTATTATTTTCACCTAATTATTATGCACTATAATCAAAAAACAGAATTCTACAAATACCGTTCATCTCTGAAATACGATAAAATGCGAATTATACTTATTAGTTTGAATGTCAGCAAACAAATGTGCGTTGCTTTTATCCTAAAGCATGACTAACTTAAAGATAGGCTCGTAATCAATGCAAAATGTCAAAAAAATAAGAACTGATTATAAATATAGCATGCTAAACAAAGAAAAAACTTTTAAACAAAAATTACTCAGCAAGAGCAAGTGGCCCTTTGCTTTGGGTCTGCTAACGTTTGCCTTGGTATGGCGGGTGGGGCAATGGTCGCAAATACCCAGCCCAGTAGAAACAGAAATCACATTTCGTCCTTCTCAAACATTGATTATTGAGACTGAATCTACCCCTTTGGCATTACAAATAGACGAAAATCAAATCAAAATAGAATTAACAGAACAAAAAGAAGACAAACCTGAGAATACAAATACCTCAAAATCTCCTGTAGCAATGGAGCAAACATTACAAATATTGGCGCCTGACGCGCTAAAAGAAAAACAACCTATATTAGAAGATACTCTAACGGCCACATTAAGTGCCCCTAAAATTCACATTGAATACTACACCATAGAGGCAGGCCGCAGTCTTGCTTATTACTTTCAAAAAGCTAAGCTCCCACCTGTCGAACTACATAATATTTTAACAAGCATTCAACATAGCAAAATTCTAAAAAAAATATTCCCAGGGCAAGTGCTATCTATAGCCTGCGAACAACCCGGCTCTTTAGATACCTTGGTGCTAAAACTTAATCCCACTCAAGAATTAAAAATTTCACGCATTGACAAAAATAAATTTAACAGCCAACTAATAGAGAAACCTATAGAGCGAAAAACTACTTTTAGAGGGGGTATTATCAAAGACTCGCTTTTCCTAACGGGTAAACGAGCTAATTTATCTGATAATCTTATTATGGAGCTTGCTCAAATATTCGAATATGATATTGATTTTGCGTTAGACATCAAACCCAATGACCATTTTAAAGTTTTATACGATGACCATTATGTCGAAGGCACCAGAATAGGCCATGGCGCTATATTAACTGCCGAGTTTGGCGCCAATGGTAAAGTCTATAAAGCAATACGCTACACAAACCCCAAAGGCACAAGTGCTTATTATTCACCTAATGGGGAGAGCTTAAGAAAAGCCTTTATTCGCACGCCAGTAGAATTTACTCGTATTAGCTCGCATTTCAATTTACAACGTAAGCACCCCGTACTACATAAAATTCGTGCTCATAGAGGTGTTGACTATGCTGCCCCAAGAGGCACTCCCGTTAAAGCATCAGGCTCAGGTAAAGTGGTTTTTGTAGGACGTAAAGGCGGATATGGCAATGCCGTTATTTTGCAGCATGGCTCCAAATATAGCACCCTTTATGCACATCTCTCTAAATTTGCAAAAGGTATGCGCAACGATAAAAGAATCAGCCAAGGTCAAGTCATTGGCTATGTAGGTAGCACTGGTTTAGCGTCAGGGCCTCATTTACATTATGAATTTCGAATCAATGGCATACATAAAAACCCGCTCACTGTGCCATTACCTAATGGGAAGTCTGTTCCTAAAGGTGAAATGGTCGCATTTAAACAACATGCACAACAATATCTTGCTTTGCTAGATGAAACCGAGAAAGTGATGGTCGCCACGAGCAAGTAAACATAAATCAGGAAATAAAATGGATTATTATTTAGGCTTAATGTCAGGCACAAGCATGGACAGTATTGATGCGGTGATTGCATATTTTGACGATGAAAATCATCACCTTACATTAAAACAAACTTATTCTCATCCCATTCCTGATGATTTGAGAGCTGAATCTTTGCTTTTGTCCCAAAAAGGCCAAGTCTCATTACAAGCATTTGGAGAACTTGATCATAAATGGGGTCAGTTATTCGCTAAAGCAGCTTGCAATACTATCCAAATATCCAATATCCCCACAGAAAATATTAAAGCCATTGGTAGCCACGGCCAAACACTGTGGCATGCCCCTAAAGCAGATTTTTCATTTACTTTACAAGTTGGCGATCCTAATATTATTGCTAAGCAAACGAAAATTACGACTATTTCGGATTTTAGACGAGCCGATATGGCATTAGGTGGACAAGGTGCACCATTAGCACCGATATTCCACCATTGGTTATTCTCAAATGAACAACCTTGCGTGCTTGTTAATTTGGGGGGTATTGCCAATATTTCCGTTTTAAGACACAATCAAGATATCTTAGGGTTTGATACCGGCCCTGCTAATGGCCTAATAGATTGCTGGATGCAGAAAAGCTATCAACAAAACTTCGATCAAAATGGCAAAATATCCCAGCAAGGTAAAGTTATACCAAAACTACTGACAACATTCCTGGCTGATCCATATTTCAAACAAACCGCCCCTAAGAGTACCGGCAAAGATTATTTTAATTTGGCTTGGATTCAAGCTAAATTGCTTGAGACAAAATCACCAAAAAATCATACAAATCAGGATATACTCTGCACGTTAACCCACCTTACAGCGAAAACGATTGCTGACGATATAAAGCAAGCGCTACCAGAAGCAACCATAATTATTTGCGGTGGTGGCACTAACAATCCATTCTTATTACAATGTCTTGCTGTTTATCTTGGGAAAAATTATATTATAAAAAGCACAATGGCTTATGGCATCGAACCAAAATGGATAGAAGCCTGCTGCTTTGCCTGGCTAGCAAAGCAACGACTCATAGAAAATCCTTTGGATTTAAGCTCAATCACTGGCGCAAAAGATAAAACGCTCTTGGGTGGGATTTATGCTGGGATTTAACAATATTGACTATACATCCAACGAAAACGAAGAACCACAGCTACAGGTTGTCGCGGCATTAGGATTTTTAATCTTAAAATGAGATCCTCGCAGTGTCTCGATAAAGTCAATTTCAGAGCCTTCTAGATAAGTCATGCTCAAAGCATCAACAACAACACGCACCGGCATACCTTGCTCATTTTGTATTTCTACGACAGTGTCATTGGGTTTTCGTTTTTCATCAAACATAAAACCATACTGAAAGCCCGAACAGCCGCCCCCCGTAATATAAACCCTTAGCTGTAAATTAGGATTTTCTTCTTCTTGAATTAATTCACTCACTCGATTAAATGCGCTATCGCTAATAGTTAAACTAGCATCAACGCTGGATAACTCACTCATAAAATTCTCGTTATTACCAAACCTAACTTACATTATATTAAGATCTGCTACAATATACTAGTATTTATTGCCCCTAAGGAATGGGCATGTAATAACTTACCGTTTTATCATCTCATTAAGCAAGCCATCTTTAAATGAACCTCAATCGGAAAAACACTCACATAGCCCTGCTATGCTCGCATTTTGCCTCAATCGTTCCATCTAAATATGCCAGCTTACTGAGCGCTAAACTAGTAAGTTATTACATGCCCATTCCTAAGTCTCTATCCACCACGGAAAAACTTTTTGCGTCTTTAATTTTACCTGTTTTTCAGGATTTATATGCACCTGCACGGATTTTGGCTCAAAGCCATTAGGCAAAACCACTTCTCCTGATAACTCTTGGAAATTTTTAAATTTAAAATTCAATGGTGTCACGCTCCTATCCGTCGCCAGGTATTTAGCGGGCATAGAGATATCTTTTCCACCTATTTTACCTCTCACAACAAGATGCACCTGCCCCTGCACTAATTTTTTATGCGTCAAATTTGAAATCAGCATTAATTGATATTGGAAAACATTTGTATTTTGTGTGGAATAAATTTGCAAACCTTGTACTGCTAAGCCTCTTTTAGCGTTTGGTTTGCTCATAATATGTTGATAAAGTAAATTATCTTCTTTTAATAGCGCGTTTTCATTGAACAATTGTTTTACTTGTTCTGATAGTTTCTGATATTCAATTTTTTGTATCACTTGTTTTTGTTGCAAACTGGCCAACTGTTTCATTAGCATTACGTTTTTTTGCACGTGTATATCTTGCTGCGCTGTCATTTGATGAATTTTGGTGGTTAATTTAAGCCATTGCTCTACGCCTTGATGAAACCCAGTTTTATAGCTAACCCCACTAATGGTAACGAAACATAAAACCACACCAACAACTAATCCTATCCGAATCCAATTCCTGTGTCGTCTTAATATTTTGTAGGCAGATTTAAATAATCTGGCTTTATTTTCCAACCAAAGTTCTTTAAACGTTTTAATTTTCACTTTAGCGTGTAAACTATTGGCTTTAGAATTATTCTTACGGGTTTGTTTTTTATGCTTTGGATTAAGTCTTTTCATATTATTTTTATGGTTACTTGGTTTGCAGGATTATTCTATTTGCCTAGATTATTTATGTATCATTGTGAGATAGAGCCCAAGGACGAACAACATTACAATAGATTCTGCAAGATGGAAAGAAAATTGTTCTGGATTGTTATGACGCCCGGCGCTCTTCTGACCATACTGTTAGGTTGTTGGCTTATTGGCCTTTATGGCAAAGGTTATATGGCAGCAAACCCATGGCTGCATATTAAAATAAGCTTAGTGGCTCTACTCGTTATTTATCATTTTCACCTAGGCTATACACTCAAAAAATTCCGCAATGCTCAAAACAAACATAGCCAGCGCTTTTACCGCATTCTGAATGAATTTCCAACCATCGTTTTATTTGGCGCGGTGCTGTTAGCGATACTAAAACCCAAGTTTGGGGGGTAGAAGTTTCTGTTCCAGTTAATTTAGCCCCTCTCTGTAGAGTTCTTGATGCTTGAATCATGGTATCTAACCTCATCACCTTCTCCTGACATCAGGAGAAGGACAGTGGCATCTTATAATTTCTGCGATAAAACCTAATTTTTCGGCTCTGACAAAGACAATTATCAATACGCAAACTCATACTCATACTCATAAGATATATCACACTCACCTGTATTATAGTACGATGTAATATTTAAGAGATAATCGCCATCTCCTGAAAGAGAAATATCTGCTGACATACTAGATGGCACACTATTCGCGCCTAAACCACTATAAGACAATAATGCAAACATATTATTATGAATGGCTTGATTGCCCCAAGAAAGGCCTTCAA
>CAZWHY010000073.1:3058-7309 GCA_964633725.1 Uncultured Candidatus Berkiella sp. | reverse complement strand
GCATTTTATTACTTAAAGATTTAATTTTATCCATTCTCAATTTGGCCTTGATTAGCATTTCAAATGAATCATTATCAATATTTAATTACTGTTTGTCAAAACTTTATTTTTGTTTTTCATTTTTAATTGGCTACTACCACGCTGCGCGTTTTTCTCACCTGGTCATATAAAGATTTGTTCCACCTGTAGTTGTTTGTCGCCTTGTTTGGGGTTTCGGTTAGAATTGATTATATCGACTATGTTGTTTTGTGTTCCTATTTAACTATTTATAATAGTTCTTATTATTAGGTATAAATATAAGGTATTACGTCACATTTAAACACGACAGTAAATATGTATAACCTGTGCAAAAAATGATACCAGTAATTACAATAATATATTTACCATGTTTTCCATGGGTAATTTTGTGAAGATATTAAATTTTATGGAAAAAATGGTTTGATTAGTGAGGATTGATTATTTATAGGCACTAGGGGAAGGAAGAAGCGCCTTGATTTCATGTAAGCTCATATCAGGGAACATATGTTTTAGCTGTTCTATCCGCTCCAAATAGAGCTGCGGGAGGTCTATTTGTTTTTGCCTTGGAGATGGCGAAAGCGAATTGCTAATATTGGAAATTATTCCGTTGATTGTATTTGATGTGTTTTTCTTAGTGTTTCTCAAGGTTCTTAAAACAAAATTCTCAGCTCTCTTTCTAGAAGTGTTGCGTGCTCGATTCAAGGCTATTTCCGTTATGCCCAAATCTCGAAATAGTATTAAGGAAATTTTTCGTATAGATGTTTTGTGGATAAACTCTCCTGTGTCCTCATCAATAACCGTTCTGCGATGGCCTATGATGTACCCTGACTGATAGAGCCATTGCAACGCTCTTTGTGCCCTTCTTTGATTAAGACCTGACTTTTTTGCTAGGTATTCAATGCCAAGGTTTATAAATATACCAGTTTTTTTATCATAGTAGCCGATGCACATTGTTTTTAAATCTATATGTGCAAGTATGGTGCTTAATAATTTTTGTATAGCAACGCGTTGCTCAATCCTTAATGTTCTGGTAGATATTCTTTTATCTCCAGCGACCCTTCCCAAAAGAGCAGTTCGGATTCTATGTAACCATTTCCATGAGTGTTCAGACCATTCTTCTACCCTTTTGCTGGATAGAGATAGTATCTGAGGAACTTTTTTGTTTTCTATGATGCTATTCAAAGTAACCATCAGGAGATCAGCTGGATAACTAGGTGGTGCGAAAACAGATAGACATCTGTAAATTTTGCCTTGTTAAATCCCGTTATTTGAAAAAAATTTTGCATAAGTCTCCCTGACTGCATAATTTAGCAACCAATTATTTGTTGAGAGACTTGGGAAAATCAGCTAAAATTAAGAAGATGATAATTTTTGAAGCTTGATCTCACAGGATCTCTCAAGAATTTCTAAAAGCCTCTTAGTTGCAGCTGAGGGGCTTTTGTTTATAGTGGCCATAACGGCCGAAATAAGTTATTTTAATTACAATTATGTGTCCTTTGTTTTAGGTACGGTTTTAAGTTGTTTCTCAACTAGCTTTTGCAACGTCTGCTCCACTAAAGATAAATCAATAATCTGAGTAATGTCTTTTGGGAACCGAATTGATAGAGTTTCATTTGCCGTTTTGGCAAAAGTGAATAAGTGCCTATTTGTGCGACCTTTGACAATCTTAGTAACGGCCGCTGCGGGCTTTTCTTTTTTTGCATGAACCTCATTGGCTAGTAGCTTTTCAAAAGTGGGTTCACCAATGCCTTTTGATATTTCACTGGAAATTTTAACAATTGAGCTAATATATTTTTGATCTTTATTTACATACGCACGTATGGCTGAAGCAACATATGAAGAAACTTTTGAGAAATCTCCAACGGCATTTAGTATAGGTTTTGGGATTGCTGCAAAAGATAGGATTCTGCTCATTTCAGTTTTACTTATTCCAAGATGCTTCTGCAAACTAGCCTGATCGACTACTCCTGAAGAAATTAGATTGTAATAGCTCATTCCTTTTGCATATTCAGACAAATCTTTTCGTTGTTCATTTTCGGAAATCTGCATTAATGCTGCATCAACATCTGAAACATTTCTAATAACAGCTTTAAAAGGAACGCCAGCAATTTTGCAGGCACGCCACCTGCGCTCCCCAAATATTATTTCATATTTTTCTGTGTCTTTAGATTTTCTTACCATTCCAGGCTGAGTTTGGCCGTATGACTTAATATCTTGAGCCAACGCTGTTAAATTACCAAGCTCAGTTTCCGGTCTATCTTTATGTTTCCAAAGTAGGCAATCTTCAACTGGGAGCTCAAGGATGCCCTCTCCTTCTATCTCATTATAAAGAAGGTTGAAGTTAGTCCTTGATGCCTTGGCTGGCATCGCAGTCTTACTTCTTTTTTTAATTGGTGATACTTGACTTACATCATCAACTGAAAGTCCTTGAAGCTGGCTTAGTACTGACCCAATCGCTGTTTTAGCTTTATTTGCCATAATTCTAAACCTCTATGCTCTGGGTTGAAGGTTGACGTTTGACTTTTGTGGTGCATCTATTAGGCCACATTTCATGAATAAGCCCTTCAATTTCTTGGTTTACGTTATTCGTAAAATTCATGGCTCTATCAAAAGTAACTTTTGACCCTGCATATTTTTCTATTTCATACAGAGTAAGTAAGTCACTAGATGCTTTCCTAATGGCTTCTGAGGTATACATCATATTTCTCATCATGAATTTCCCATATAAAGCTCTCAAGGTATCAACCAAAGTATTATTACTGTCTTGGCCGTCATGCTTGGTGATAAGCATCCTCACAAAGGCATATTCTTTTGGAGCAAAACCGCTTAAGACTTCTCTAACAATTGCAAAAAATTGGATTGTTGATGCAAAGTCCAGCATAGAGGGTGGTACGGGTATAATAAATGCGTTGGCTGCATATATGGCATTGATTGAAATCATCCCCATTGATGGGGGGCAGTCTAAAATAATAATATCATATCTTTCTTTAACGTCTTCAAGTGCTGTTGACAGAAGTGCGTGAACATCATACTGGATATTTTTGGAAAGTGCCCTTGCTTTCATTACGGGAAGTGAAAATTCTGCGCCATATAATGCAAGATTAGCTGGAATCAGATCTAAGCCTGGCCAGTATGTTTGTCTAATTATTTCAGAAAGCGGTTTGTTTTCTATTAAGCATGGTAATAATGTTTCATCATTTTCAATGTGTTCGTCTGGATTGTATCCAAACACTTGCGTTGCAGATGCCTGACTATCGCAGTCTACAAATAATGTTTTGTAACCTGCTTTTGCGAAGTACATTGCTGAATGAACCGCTGTTGTAGTCTTTGCTGCACCACCTTTGAAGTTTGCAAATGCGATGATAGCTGTTTCATCTTGTTCTGCCCTTTGGTTTCTTGTGCCAAAGTAATCACGGATTTTATTTATATCTTCTAGGCTATATGCCCTACCCTTTCTTCCTGGTATGGACTCTGGAATTTTCCCTTTCTTTTCTTGTGTTCTAAGGCTTTGGGTTGTTCTTCCAACCATTTGGGCGGCCTCTGTGATCCCCCACGTTCTTAGTTTCTTAGTGGATCCTGGTATAAAGGCTTGTTCCCTTAATAGGTCTAAAGCTTGGTCGCCTATGGACTCTAGGCTTTCAAATACCTCCTTTGCTGTTGCCATTTTTAGCTCCCACCCAATTTTGCGTTTGTTATGTTGCTTTTATTATAGAACCTAAAATTGGGTAATTACAAGCAATTAGTTACAACAATCTAGGAAATAAACAAGGTGAGTAACTAATCTTTTGTGTGCTTTTCTAGTCTTATTTACTATATAAATCAGATCATTAGCGTTTATTTGTAAATGGCATGATCTATTTGATCGTTTTGATATTTCTACTTGATCAGGACTTATTTAGTTTCGAGGTCGAAACCTGACAATATGGCTTATCTTGAATATGTATTTGTTTGGATATCGATATCTTGACTAATATTTTCTTCAAGCACATATAGATATGGAGCAATCAACTAGTTTCGATATCAAAACGCTATACTAAGACCTAGTTTAAATACGTATTAATTTGCGTTGGCTATCTTGTTTCGATATCGAAACACTATACTAAGACCTAGTTTAAATACGTATTAATTTGCGTTGGCTATCTTGTTTCGATATCGAAACACTATACTAAGACCTAGTCTAAATACGTGTTAATTTACGTTGGCTATCTTGTTTCGATATCGAAACACTATACT
>CAZWHY010000073.1:0-2958 GCA_964633725.1 Uncultured Candidatus Berkiella sp. | reverse complement strand
ACGTGTTAATTTACGTTGGCTATCTTGTTTCGATATCGAAACACTATACTAAGACCTAGTTTAAATGCGTATTAATTTGCGTTGGCTATCTTGTTTCGATATCGAAACACTACACTAAGACCTGTTTTAAATACGTATTGATTTGGCTTGTTATCTTGTCTCGATATCGAAACGCTAAGCCAGACAAAAATAAACAATTAAATATGTATTAGCTGAGAACAGAGACTTGCCTCAAGTACGCATTAATGTAGAGCTATCATATTGTTTCGATATCGAAACAATGAAAGCAAAAATCATTAAAACATTTTATGCGTGGGTATATACGCCAATCATGAAACACAAGAAATTAAAAGAGGGAGGCAGAGAAAATGGGAGGCGGTTGTGCGACGCACAATCGATCGCTAATTGCAAAAGAATATAGAGGTGGGAGTGATTTTATGAAATATATGTTCTAGGGCATTAAAGTCTTTTAAATCGGCAATATATGTTGCTGCAGTGTTTAGAAGGTTATCGCAAGGATTTAAGTCAACAGCAATTACATGGAACCCACAATTGGATAGAATGGGCGCGGCATGATTTCCTACTCCAGAAGCGGCGGCAGTAATTAGAACGTTCTTTTCCATATGGTGCCTTACATTAATTTTACCCAAGTGGATGTTGTCTGATTATTTTTCAGGCTCACGTTCGAGCTTTTCTTTCCATTTCATTAGAGTTTTGGTTGCTTCCTTGGACCAGCGGTTATACTTTGCTCTTTGAAACGGGGTAAGTTCTATGATTGCATTTTGTTTGGCGCTGCTATTTCGGAACATGAAAATGTGCGCAAACAACTCTTGCTCATCTTTGGTTTGGTTTATGGTTGGCATAAATATCTTCCTACGTGGTGGAAATAGTGGCCGCAATTGTACTTAATCACAATTCAGAAGTCACTATGCTTAAGTTGTGTAAAGGTGTTAGAAAAATGGGGGGCACATAACAAGTTATCTTAATGAGTATCAAGTTGTGTTTGCTGAAAATCGATATAGGCTTGTTGTAAAGCGACAAACTTTTTGTTGACACGCAGGATGAACAATTGGTAATCTTCATGAATGTTTTGTAGGTGTAAAAATATGAATAAAATAAAAACAATTAGCGCAGTAATGAAATTTGTGTTGAACGTGTCAATTTGGTTGGCTCCATTGTCAGTCGTTATCTATTGGGTGTTTTTTGAATTTTTTATAGATTTAGGGTTTTCAGAATTCGTACTTTTTTATGACAAGTTAACAATCACGCCTTTTTCAAAATTCCTGGCCATAATAGCATCTATGATGCCCGTTGCTATTTTCCTGTCGATTGCATATAAGCTTAATCAATTGTTCGATAACTATGCAAAGGGGGTATTGTTTAGTGCTTCTAATGTGGTCATCTACAAAAAACTGGGTCTCGTTTTGGTTTTAGCTGCGTTAGGAAATACCGTTTACGGCGCTATGCTTAGCACTATTGTTAGTTTCCAAGGTAGTAGATTTTTAACCATTGATTTTGGCGCCAATGAGATTATTTATATATTAATTGGCTCTCTAATATATTACATATCAGATGTGATGTTAGAAGGATATAAAAATTCCAATGAATTAGAGCAAACTGTTTAGGCGTTCGTGAATGGCAATAAAGATAAATCTAGATGCAATATTAGTAAAAAAGAAAATGACACTGAGGGGGTTAGCTGGATTGGTTGGCATAACAGAGGCAAACCTTTCAAAGATAAAAAACGAGCACATAAAAGCGATTAGAATTCAAACACTGAATTTAATATGTAAGCACCTTGAGTGTCAGCCAGCCGATTTATTAGAGTACATTGAAGAGGAATGAGGCCGCCCTTAACTTGCATTTACACTTTTGTTTCCTAGGGAAATCAGGTTAAATATATGGCTTGCAAAGGTTTGTCAGGAAAAATGCGACTAAAAAATAAAAAAAGCACAATCGGTCATAATTAGTTATAGAAGGAATTATTGATGAAAAGTAGCAAGCAGTATTCAGCTATTTTCGTAAAAAATGGATTGTTTCAGCAAGGAAACAAGAGTAATATCTTAATTAGACATGCAAGCAAGGTGAACCAACACCTCACTTGCACTAACCAAAACGAAATCTTAGATGGAGATTACGCCATGGCTATCGCCAGTGTACCTTATTTCAAATCAGTTATTAAGCTCGATCACTCCAACGCATTCAAAAACATTTTATTAGCTTCTTAGAAAGTTTGTTTTCTAGTTAATTTGTTTTTGTGTATCTGCAAGGAAATGGAGGTTTCTATAATGCTTAATAATTCTGCTGCGCATATTATTCATGAAAGCGCTCAACGCGGCTACTATGTCGCTATATCCGATATTTTAGATTTACACCTGTCATCAACAGATGATTTAAGTGAAATTGAGGCTAGTGTTTGGCGACATCTTTATCGCCAGGCTAGATTCTCTGCCAACTTGTCTTGCAAACAAACTCGTGAACAGATCGCAAATGGTACAAGATTAAAGCAAGTTTCCACATATAAGGTCACGAAGCGTTTAAACGAAAAAGGTTACCTAAATGTTGAATTGTCAAAGGATGGCCTTAACACTTATGCCCTAAAACTACCCGAAGCTGTTTTAAATGAACTTAAAAATGTACCTGCAAGAGGGGAGGGCGTAAACAGCCTACTGTCTACAGCTTTATTGACGCCTGCAAACACACAGCCGAAAGCAAGCCAAAGCAACGTGCTGCCATTTGTTACTTCTAAAAATGAAAAAGTAGAGCCAGCCCCTAAAAAGTTATCTACAGAAAACATAACTAAAAACCTGGGCGACTCGCCAGCCAGCAACGGGGGGGATGCTAGCCAGCAACGGGGGGGATGCTAGCCAGCAACGGGGGGGGATGCCAGCAAGCAACCCATTATAATAAATATTAATAAATATAATAAAAATAAAATAAATAATTTATCTGGAGAAT
>CAZWHY010000072.1:0-7657 GCA_964633725.1 Uncultured Candidatus Berkiella sp. | reverse complement strand
CTGGCGGCTGAGAAAAGGCATACAGAAATAGTAAAGCTTCTTTTGGATAAGGGCGCTGAGCCTGGATATGCGTTAGCAGCTGCCAGGGATACAACAATAATAGAGCTTCTTTTGGTTAATGGCGCTGAGCTGAACCTGCAAGTTGTACTTTCTTATGCGACAGCATTAATGGGGCACGCAGCGGATGGGACTACAGAAACAGTACGGCTTCTTTTGGATAAGGGCGCGGACTTTAGTTTGCAAGATATATGGGGGAAAACAGCACTCATGTGGGCGGTAGAGAAAGGGCGTACAGAAATAGTACGGCTTCTTTTGGATAATGGCGCGGACTCTAGTTTGCAAGATAGAGAGGGAAAAACAGCAATCATGTGGGCCGCCCAGAAAGAGGATACAGAAATAGTACAGATTTTTTTGGATAAGGGCACTGACCCTGATTTACAAAATAGAGAGGGAAAAACAGCACTCATGTGGGCCGCCCAGAGCGGGTCTACAGAAACAGTACAGATTCTTTTGGATAAGGGGGCTGATCCTGATTTGGAAGATAACCGTGGCAAGTCAGCCTTTGACTGCGCTTCTCCTGAGCTCGCGAAAGAAATGAGACGAATAGTAGAAAGGCAAACACTTGTAAAGCAAGAAGAGATGGGTTCAGGCTCCGGTGTGATATCCCCCATGTTTGATCGGGGAAAAAAAGAGGGGTTTGTAAAAGGAAAAGAAGCAGGGGCAGAGCCTGGTGCAGAACCTGGTGCAGAACCAGCACAGGGTCAAGTGGTGCCAGGTGGCACAAAGAAAACCAGATAATAGTTTTCTCTGTGTTTTTTAGAAAAATGTATTGATGTTTGCTATTTTTAGAAAGTAAACCACTCAGTTAGTTTTTCTTGTGCCTCTTCTAGGCCAAGGCGACGTGGTGTGGAGAAAGTTTGTACTGTAACGTTAGAGTAGCCATTAAGTCGTTTTCTGACTTCTAGTAAAGTGCTATTGCTAGGGCCACGATTAATTTTGTCACACTTTGTTAACAAGATATGAACAGGTTTTTCATAGTCAGTAACAAAGTTAATTAAGTCCATATCACGGCTATTAAGAGGGTGTCTAATGTCCATTAGCAAAACCAACCCTTGCAAGCACTTTCGCTGACTTAGGTAGCTGCTGAGAATTTCTTCAATTTGTCTTTTTATTTTATCGGGGACTTTGGCGTAGCCATATCCTGGTAAATCAACGATGCGCCTGTCCTCATCTAAATCAAAAAAATTCATTAGCTGAGTTCGCCCTGGTGTTTTGCTGGTACGCGCTAGTTTTTTTTGATTGGTGATAACGTTTAATGCACTGGATTTTCCGGAATTTGATCGGCCAACAAAGGCGACCTCAATACCGCAGTCATTAGGCGCAGTCACCAATGTAGGAGTGCTTTTGGAGAAAGTTGCTTTTGTAAAATCTATAGACATGGGTTGAGCTACAAGGTAATTTTTCATAAAATTTAAGGGTTCACTGCGTTGTTGACAGATAACCAACACAGGCCGTAATATTGACCAGCTTCTACCTATATTGGTATAAGGTGGTCAGGATTAGTTATTTTAACATGCGTAGACAGATTTAGCGCATAATGTTGCACGGAAATAAGAATGAATTTTAGGATTAGCTTTCTTCTCGCTGTTTTGACCTTTTTTATTTTACCTTTATCTTGCTTTGCTTTAACGGCAGACCCCGTGGCAGGCCAAGAAAAATCAGAGAGTTGTGTAGCTTGTCATGGTGCTTCTGGTAATAGCATTGTGCCAGAATGGCCGAAGTTAGCTGGGCAACACCAGGGATATTTAATCAAGCAAATAACAGAAATAAAAGAGGGCGACAAAGGGCAGCGCTCTGTGCCGACTATGTACGGTATGGTTATGAATTTATCATCTCAGGATATTGCGGATATTGCGGCGTATTATGCAGGGCAAAAGCAAACTCAGGGCTCTGCGCAAGAGCAATATGTGACGTTAGGGCAAAAAATATATTCAGGTGGCAATATAAAATCAGGCGTGCCAGCTTGCCTGGCTTGTCATGGACCTGCGGGGATGGGGAACAGCGCTGCAAAATTCCCTAGAGTCGCCGGACAGCATGCGGCGTATACTGAATTACAGCTTAAGCAGTTTCAAGACGGTAGTCGCAATAATGATCCTTCAGGTATGATGCAATATATTGCAAAGAAAATGACAGACGAAGAAATGAAAGCCGTGAGCAGTTATATTGAAGGCTTACATAACTAGGATATATATTATGAGAAAAATCACACAGATTTTGATAATGGGAGTATTGACCCTGGGTTGGGTACCTCTTAGTTCGGCAACGGATGTCGTCGATAATGCTTCTGATGATAATGTGCAGACTAGTCCAGCTTTTGTTGCGGGCAAAAACTATATATCAGTATCTGATGATGTGCTGGCAGATGACTTGGTTCAAGAGCTTAAAAAAGAAGCCCAAACTCAAGGAAAAGTTAAGGTCTTGGCATTTTTTAGTTATGGATGTAGTTGGTGTTATAAGTTAGATGGTCCCATTGAGGCGTGGGTGCAAAAAGCGCCTGATTATGTGGCCTTTCAAAGAGTGCCGGTTGAATTTCAGCCTAGTTGGCGAACCCTGAGTAAGGCTTATTATGTTGCCGAAGATTTAGATAAATTATCTACAGTACACCAGCCATTATTTAATGCCATTCATTCTGATAAGCTGACAAGTAGCTCGGAAGCAGTATTGCGAGAGTTCTTTGTAGAGCAAGGGATTGAGGCACAGGATTTTGATAAAGCGTTTGATTCTTTTTCAGTCAATAGAAAGCATAAATGGTCCAATGCCATATCTCATGCACTAAAAGTCACATCAGTGCCTTCACTATTTATTGTGGGGGAAGAGGGGGTATATTTCACCTCGGTGCGCCTTGCTGGGAGCCAGGCTGCTGTTTTAGAGGTTGCAGAGTTTCTGGTTCAAAAAGAGCATGATGCTGCGGCAATAAAAATAGAATCAGCCGAGTCTGATAAGAAAGATAGCGAGTAATTGAAAATTTAGCTTATACCATACACTGCAATAAGTTCTGCAACCTGGTTTCTTTGTTCGGCGTTGCAGCTTATTACTCGGCGAACTTGTATAGTTTCTATTTGTTGGGCTGTGCCATAAAGTTGGCGGGTAAAGGGGGTGTCATGGTTGCTCACCATGACTTTTGCACCCTTATTTGATAGGGTTTTAGCTAACTCGGCCAAATCTTTTTGATCTTGTAAGTTAAATTTGCAGGCGGCATATCCGGTAAAATTAGCGGTTTTAGATAGTGGTACATAGGGTGGATCGCAGTAGATTGCCATTTTATGGATATCGGGGTGCTTGCACAGCTTATCTAAGAAATCTGTGAACGATAATGCACTGATTTTCGCTGCTTTAAGGCGTTTGGAGAAATTGCTCAGTTCTTGTTCGGGAAAGTACGGTGCCTCATAGGCACCAAATGGCACATTATAACCACCCTGAAGATTATAACGGCACAAGCCATTGTAGCCGTGTCGATTTAAGTATAAAAACAAGCTCGCACGCCTGAAGGGTGTCTCACACTGATTAAATTCTTCTCTTAGTTGATAATATTTTTGTTTGTTATTATAGCGTGGGTGGAATAACAGCTTAGCTTCTCTACTAAGTTTTTTGTGATTTTTCTTGATTTGTTTATAGATGTTAATCAGATCATGATTTATATCATTGATGAGTATGGATTGATGCTGGGTATTCGCAAAGAGTGCGCCAGCGCCAACAAAGGGCTCTACCAGAATGGGATTTTCAGGTAAGTGCTGTTTCAAAAAATGAATTAAGCGCATTTTCCCGCCTGGCCATTTCAAAAAAGGCCTAGAGGTTTTTAATGTTGTTATGGTTGTATTCATTAATTAGGTATTAATTAAATTAAATAAGTAGCATGGCAAAAGTCACATCATCCATAGAAAATATCGCATATCTGCCATTTGCAGAATGCACTGTACCCTATTATATCCGATTCAGCACTCGGGTGAGACGGCTGCAGATGCGAATGAAAGAAAAAAAATTAGAAATTGTCGCGCCTATAGGGATGTCGCACCAGATTATTATGGCATTTATTGATAAGAATAGGCTGTGGGCGAAGGCGCAATATATTGCCAGCCAGAAAAACAAGAGTTTATTTTGGCCGGGAAAATTTCAGGCCGGTGAAGAGATCACAGTACAAGGGTATTCCAAAATATTAGACTTGGATCTTCATGGTGGTTGTCTCACTTATGTTTGTCAGCAAAGACTAGTAATATGTTTCGACAGAAGTATCTCTGTAAGTCATCTTGAAAGCTGTATTCAATCAGAGGTTATAAGCTATCTGAAAATATTGGCTCAAGAGAAAGTGGAGGAATATACGCAGAAAGTTTCTGCTGAATTAAAGCGATGGCCTAGAAGCGTGCGCATTCGTGAAACGCAAAGTCGTTGGGGGAGCTGCGGTATACATCAAGATATTTATATTAACTGGGTATTAATCTTAGCGCCAGAACAAGTATTGATGTATGTGATAATACATGAGTGTTGTCATTTGTTTTATAGAAGTCATGGGGTTAGATTCTGGCAGAAAGTGGAAAGTATTATGCCGGAATATAGGAAAGCTGAGCAATGGTTGCGTCGGTATGGGGCATACTTAACCATACCCAAATAGCTCGTTAGATTGCTTAGTTTGGAAAATTAAAAATAGGAATGAAATAATTCAGGATGAAGAATGACCAAATCAGATAAAAAAGCACAAACGTTAGAGGCTCTCAACAAAAGCAAGCAAAATACGCTGTCAATTCTTGCTAGCTTGTTGGGCCATATACAAACATATAACGATGTTATTGATGTTACTGAGAACGAAGAGTTATTTGCTATTTTTGAATATCAGCGCAAAAGCGCGAAAGAGCAGGTGGCCATGTTAGCTGAATGGATGAGGCGTAATGATGAAGATTTCCAGAAATCTCTCAGTGTATATTTATTTAGCGAAAAGCCATTGGTTAATTCGTGATTGGTGCGCCCGACAGGATTTGAACCTGTGACCTTTGGCTTCGGAGGCCAACACTCTATCCAGCTGAGCTACGGGCGCGAAGGATGTCATAATACGCTGTGTAATGCTTTTCGTCTAGCGAGAGGGTTGCTATACTATGCTCGCTGAGTAAATTATTTGCCCATTTAGGAGCCTAGAGTGAGAAAAATCAAAAAAATAGTATTTATTTTGTGCTGCAGTATATTTTTTGTAAGCCCCCTTCTTGCTTGCAGTCCTATGGTTCAAGAGATGGATCCTGACTCTATCGTTGAGCGTATTCAGCCTTTGGCTCAAGTGAATGTAGGCGTTGAAGTGGCTGCTGAAGCGGTCGCAACAGGATCTGCTGATCCGGAAAGTACTTATAAGTCTTTTTGTACAATTTGCCACCAAGTGGGTGTTGCTGGTGCACCAAAATTTAGAGACGCTGCGACTTGGGGCGATAGACCTGCCATGGGGATTGATGCTTTGGTGAAAAGTGCTATTACAGGTAAAGGCGCTATGCCACCTAAAGGTACTTGTATGAATTGCTCTGAAGAAGATCTTAAATCGGTTATTGAATATATGTTGCCACAATAACAAAGCTAAAATCCGAAACTGTTAAGTGCTCTGTCCTTCTCCTGATGTCAGGAGAAGGTTATGCTGCATAGCAAGAGTGTCCCATTTTCTAGGGCAGGATCAGAGAGCAAACCCAAGGGGTATTGACTGTTTTGATTAAAATAAAAAAATATCTAAATTTACATGTTGTAATTGTTGCTAATTGATTTTAGTTTCTGATGCATCGTCTCCTGTGACGCCAGCTGGTTTTTATGTTCACCTGAATCGCTTTTTGTGCGCATAGAGTCAGGTAATAGAGCTTGTCTTAAAAAAACAGGTGGGTTGTTCTGTTCATTTTTATAGAATTCAACAGGTTGCAGAGAAAAATTAGGTTTCATTTTTTGGACTTGTATTGAAAACTTTAATAGTGTTTCTAATAAACTAGAGGCATCATCCAGTATTTTTTCCATTTCTACTTGTTGAGCTGCTTGATTTGATAAGTTATCCCTCCATTCCCGTAGTGTAAAAAATGAATCTTCTGCCAACTTAAAAAAATCATCTATATGCAGATAGCTTTTTAGTTCATCGCAGACAGCCTCATCTATTAAATCACGGACTTTAAGGACGGTATCTTGCTCTTTTATCTCAATGTCTAGTTTCTTCAGAGCCTTATTCAGCCCAAAAAGTTTTAAGTTACTATATATACTATATTCGAGTATACTTTTCTGTATATTTGCTTTATTAAGGGGGTTTTCCGCACATATTTTAATATGATCTTCAATTGTTTCAGCAAGTTTTAATTTAATCACTAGTTTTATTGGATCAAAAAAACTATAATCTTTAGGGATCTGAATAGCTGGAGGAAGAAACAAAAAAGGTTGATGCGTTAAACATCGCATACTGCATAGTACATCTTTGACTGATTCAAATGCTTTAACATAACCATTGCGATAGTAATCAGCATGGCTCTGTGGTCCATAACCTTCCTGCACTATATTGGGGACTTCTTTAAAATACCTCTCAAATTCATTGTCTTCGTAACATACATACCTATTTTCTGCAGGCCAGTCTAATTTCTCAATTGCCTCATCCCATATTTTCGCTCTTCTTTGAAAGGACTTGAACTCAATAAATTCATTTTCTCGTACAAATTCTTCAGCTGTAGGGAATTGCAAAGGACCTTTCATTTGCTCTTTATGACTAAATGAAGCATGCGTTGCATTGCATAATTCAAAAACTAGAGTGCACAAAAACTGATATTGCTTTTCTATTTGTTCATTAATTGTATCGTCTTCAACAGTTTCTTTTGGCAATTGTTTCAAGAGCAAATTTAAATCATCAGGGTAATTAATGTTAATACATCTTTGCATTCCATCCCAATGAGCATTCCCAGCAACTGCATTTCGCGAAAAATTTATTGTTATATCACCTAGCTTTAAAGCATCCTTTAATAACTCTTGTCCTCCTGGTAACTTTAGTAACTCATGAGATATTCTTGTATATATTTGCGAGTCTGTAATTTTATCAACATTTAAACAGCCATTTGATATTACTTTTAGTTTTCCCATTTGCTTTGACATTCTCTCATCATTATCTGTAAACACATCATTTAGGTTAAGCTCAGATTTCTCCTGTCTAAGAGTCTGAGTTTGAGAAATTATTTCTTTTAATTCTAAAGATGGATTATTATCCTCAATATCCATATTATTATTGTTTGAATTCTGAGAGCTGCTGCTTGATGCTTTATTTGAGTACATTTTACACGGCCTTTTGCTTGGGTTTTATAAAGTACCAAGAATATCGTATCAAAATAGCTGTGTATGTCAGGCTTATGATTACAAATGACAAAAGGAAAGCAAAACAAGAGCAACGGTATGTTTTATGAGATGACTAGAAATAAAAATTTCTCTAGTCAGATATACGGTGAGCGTCAGTAGAGTGATACACAGAAATATGAACGCGTGAAAGCACATCAAAATGATAGTATGCGTCGGTATTCAAGGGGGGGGGGGCCGCCAAGTTTGTTTAAAATAGGGCCTTAGGTATTTAATTTAAGCCTAGTGAGTTTACGGTAACTAAAAATTTAAGGGAAGTTTA
>CAZWHY010000071.1:0-8035 GCA_964633725.1 Uncultured Candidatus Berkiella sp. | reverse complement strand
CCTATCTTTATCACCCCTTAAACCTATCTTTATCACCCCTTAAACTATTGCAAACAAAGGATTTCAGCCTGTCTAAAAGCATTAAAAACTATTAAAAATAATTAAAAGCCTCATCTGGTCAAAATTGCCCTTGGTTTTCGCTTCGCTCAAACTCTATTGAATCTCGCTTTCGCTCGATTCGGGGGGCAATTTTTTGGCTCTTTTCGTTGTGAATTTGAGAAAAAGCAAAGGCAAGAGCAACTCGGAATTCGCTTCGCTCATAGAGCTTTATGCTCGCTTCGCTCGGTCTAGGCTCAAATTTTTGCATCTAAACTTCACTTTTTTAGGTTAATCAACCTAAAAAAGCGGTTTTTCAGAGGGCCGAGGCGCGAATTTTGGGGATGTCGCTCGTAGACACTCGCTTGGTTAAGCTGTTTTTATCGTTTATAGATGCTGTGTTATTTGCTTCTATTTGCGTTTAGAGGCACTTTTTTGTTTTTTGGGTACTGATCTCTAGTTCAGTTTGAAATGATCGTACTATGGCGAAAATACAGCGTTTAAACGTGATATTTGTTTATTGCTCTGGTGTTTTGTTGAATGGGTTTCTTGGATCTTGTTTGGCTTCTTGTATAAATCGTTCAATTTCTTGGTATTGGCTTGAGTTGGCAATTTCTTGGGTGACTGTCTGTAGATCCTTGTTAGTTTGTTGCATGGTTTTACCGATCAAAGACATACGAAATAAGGTTTTCAGGTTGTCCAAGTCCTGATTGGAGTGGGTTATTTGAAACTTTGCTCGTTCAAAAACACCTAGATAGAGTGAACCGATAAAGTATTTGATCTGGTCTTCTCGTTTTTTCTGTTGTTTCTGGCTTTGTTTTTCCTTTTGTTGTTCTGGATTCAGAGCTTTTTCTATTTTCTGATTCAGGTTTTTCGCTGCGGTCTGGTGGCGTTGCGTTTTGAGGATCTCATCCAGTGCATCGTGCATGGCAAAGTAGGCATCAATGTCATTTTTTTGATGGAGCTTGAGGATGTTCTGTTGCAGTGCATTGCGTTTGGCAGGTTCGGTCTGTTGGATCAGTTGCAGCTGAAGCATGCGTTTGTTGTAGGCATTGCGTTCATAGCGACATTTTTGGATTAGTTGTCGGTCTTGCTCACTGAGATCCTGAAGACTTTTTTTGTTTTTGAGCATGTGCAAGCAACGTTCTTCAACTCGGCGTTTGAACGGTAGATTGAGGATGTGCGTGCCGAGTTCGTTGATTTCTTTTGCTGTGAGAACTAACGCTTTGCGTCCTGCCATTTGGATCTCATTTTGCCGTGGATTGACATCATGTTAGCGTCATGTTGCGGGCGTTTAAACTATTTTTTCTGCTATGCATAAAAAATAGTTTATCTCGTTTCCGTGTCTTTTTTTGACAACAACCGCTAAAGCGATTATTGTCAAAAAAAAGACACTCCTCCTCGCTCCTGCGGAGAGCCTCCTTTGCGAATTGGATCTCAGGTGAATTCGGCATGTTTTACATGAATATTCGGCACAATGTGAAGAAGGATTCCAGTTCCAAGAATACCTTCCATTATCTGACTCGAACCGCGCATTTTGCCGAGCAAAAGGCCGATGAAGAATTGGAGTTTGTGCGTTCTGGAAATATGCCTGCTTGGGCTGTCGATGCACCTGCGACTTTTTGGCATAGTGCGGATCGTTATGAGATTGCTCGAGGTCGAACCAGTTCAACGTTGACCGTGGCTTTGCCAAAAGAATTGTCGAAACAGCAGCGTAAAGAATTGGTCGAGGCCTTTATTCAGGAATTTGCTGATCAGTATCAGTTTCCTTATACCGCAGCGGTGCATAATCATCCGAGTGAGCTGACAGGTGAAGATCAACCGCATTTGCATCTGATGTATTCTGAACGGAGTATGGCCGATGGGATTGAACGACCACCAGAGCAGTTTTTTAAGCAGTATCGTCCAAAGAATCCCACCAAAGGTGGCGCACAGAAATTAACGGCTGATGCGTTGGGCTTTGGCCGTGATCAGGTCAAAGCCTTTCGAGAAAAAACTGAGCAGCTGATTAATCAGGCTTTGGAAAGGCATGCACCGATGAAAACCGTGATTCTGGAGGGTATGGAAATTGTTGTTCCGAATCGAGTGAGTCATTTGTCCAATCAGGAATTTAACCAGAAGTATGGAACGCAATTGCAGGATGTTCCACAGATCTACCGATGGAAGTTGAAAAGTGCTGATCCAATTATTCAGCTTGAAGTTGAGGCACAGAAGCACACCATTCAACAGATTCGACAATTTAATAAGCTCCAGATCTATCAAAAGGAGTATAACCAAGCCTTAGCGCAGCGTAAAAATCAAGACTTGGATCGTGATGATAGTTATACGCCATCATGGTTCTAGGAATATTGTGAGGTTTTAAATAAAGCTTTTGGAGGTCGTATGAAGACTGGAAAACAAATTCTTGAGGGTTTATTTGACGATCAACGTGCTGCTGCACATGATCTCCATCATCCAGTGAATGATCAGCTTCGGGCCAGTCTATTGTGGAAGAAACATTTACTTGAGTTGATTCAGATCCCACGGCATCAACTGAAATCAGATGATAGCTATGTTTTGGTGTCTGATATTCCTGAGTATTTTAAGGCTCAGTTTGAGCAGTTTCTTTTAGGCCAAAACCCGTTACAGCATGTGGATCATCCTGAAGAATCACGATTGGATAGCAAATGTTTGGATAGTTTTATTGCCTATCTGAAAGATCATCCAAGTTATAAATCAGAGCAGCGTGGCCAAGCATGAAAAAGAATGTAGATGCAGAGCGTATTCGAGCTGCTTTTAAGGCAACGCAAGGGATTGTGGAGCATTCATTTGAGCAGCATGTCATTGATGCCAGTCAAGCGGATGTAAATGCGATGATTGAACGAATTGCGTCTGGAGAGTCGACCTTTGAGGAGGAAGATGAGGTGTTAATGATGAAGTGGCGAGCTATGAATGCCTTACAGAATAAGGACTCATAGCTTCGCATAAGGTGTATTATGTTAATTTTAGGAAATCTTAAACTTAGACTACAGCTAAATAGATTAGATTCAGTTCAGAATCTTTCTTCTCACTATGTCTTTATTCTCATTTGATAAACTTAAGAAGACTTTATAAATTAGATCAACTAAGTCCTTTTCTAAAATACCTTTATCATCTTCTTGCTTAAGAACATTGATCCTAAACAATGAGTTAAGACTTTTACTGTAATCCCAACAATAATCAGATAATTTTAATCTCAACTCTTCATAACTCTCATCGTTCTCATCTAAGGTCTGATACCAATTAGCTAGAACTATCTCAGTTTTTCTTCCATCCAAATAAGAGCGGTTTAATTCAGCATACTGCTTTGCATCCATATTCTGATAACCAATATATTTTGATGGAGCAAATAAATACTTATTTTCCTCTTCATCCCAATACGCATACCAAGCTCTGTAATGAGAGATATTTTCTACTAGCAATGTAATTGATTTATCACAATCACCATTTAAATAGAGACCTAACTCATGAGTAAAATGTTTAATATTTTTAATTACTTCTTCATTGTTAGTAACTAAACGTGGTTGCTCAGACATGATTATATACTCCTTTAAATTTAGTTCATTTAGTCGTTGAACTCATTGAATACAAATTATTATAGAACTAATCATTCGTCAACTGTTTTTTTATTATCCATTTAACATAATGGTGCTTATGCGAAATCACCTTTTAAAAGTTGTTTAATATCAAATATTTAATTATTTTACATAACCCCAAAAAACACCCAAAAGCCGACTCCGAAACAAGTCGGCTTTTTTATGAGCAGTTTTGATAGTTTTTGCCAATAAATTTGACTAAGAATTACGCTTTTCAACTTGATTGATACAATTTTGTGATACATTATTGTATATACAAATTTGAATGTTTTTTATGGAACAGTATTTCGAATGGGATGAGGCAAAGAATCGAAAGAATCAGAAAAAACATGATGTCTCTTTCGAAACTGCAAGCCTTATTTTTGAAGACCCTTTAAGGATCTCAATCCAGGACAGACATACCGATGGCGAAGAACGTTGGCAGACCATTGGAAAAGTGAAAGGCGTACTAATGCTCTTAGTAGCTCATACCATCTTTGATGAAGATGACTGTGAAATCATACGAATCATTAGTGCAAGACAGGTAACTAAAGCAGAGCGAGATAAATATGAGCATGGTTAGATACTCACGCAAAGAACTGAATGAAAAATTCAGCGACAAGCAAGATGCTGAAATTGAACGCTTGCTTGCTAAGGGAACAGTTCCTGACGATCAGCTAGATCTATCAGATATTCCTGAAATTATCGACTGGAGTAATGCTGTACGCCACAATCAATTCTATCGTCCAGTGAAGCAACAAACATCTATTCGTTTAGATGCTGACGTACTTGCATGGTTCAAAGCACAAGGTAAAGGTTATCAGACACGCATGAATGAAATCTTGCGGGATGCCATGCTAAAAGAATTAAAAAATCATCAGTAAAAATGGGAGATTAAGCTCCCATTTTTTATTACAAAATTCATAAAGTTTGATAGAATAAAAAAATTATTTTATTAAATTTTATAGAGTTTTTTATGAAAAAAACAATTATCGGGGCATTAACTGTTTCAACACTTTTAATTTCTGCATGTAGTACATCACAACCTATGTGGAGAAAAGCTGGAATTACTCCACATGATGCTAATAGTGCTTTAGCAAAATGTCGCTATGACATAGGTTTAGCTAAAGTAAATCAAAATGAAAAAGCTGAAATGATACAAGATTGTATGATGGCACAAGGTTTTAGATACACCTATTAATCTCTATAAAATCCAAATAAATAGGTTTATTAATGAAAAAGTTAATAGGTTTTGCAGCCATAGCTGTTTTTTGTACAAATTCTTTAGCAGAAATCCCTGTAAAAAATAATAGTATTCCTTTCAATAAGCTGCCTATAGAGATTAAAGAAGTAGTTCAAAGTGAGTATATAGATACCTGCCAAGGCATATCTGAAGATGAAGAAATGCAAGTTAAAAATCCTAAAATCACTTTCAATAAAGGGTTTTTAGTAAATATAGATTTTAATAATGATGGCTTAAAAGACTATATTATCCGATCTTCAGACGTTACCTGTGAAGGTGCTTACTCAATTTTCACTGGAAACAGTGATGGCTTTATAGATATCTACTTTCAAAATGAAGCAGGTAAATATGATCATGTTCTTAACTATTGGTTAGGTCGTGAAGGATTGGAGCTTAAAAAAATAAAAGATGGCTATCGTTTTACTTCTGAATATAACGACAGTTATTTAGCGTGGGATAAATCTATAAATAAGTTTATTTCATATTATGGCCCTGAAAAAAGAAAAGATATTTTAGATATAAATGATGAAAACTCTACAACTAGCCAAACTTCTACAGAGAAAGGTGAAGTTCTAAGACAAGCTTTTCAATAATCTAGAAATATTCAAAAGACGCCTTTACATAGGCATCTTTTTATTTAACATAAAATCTCTTATGCGAATCTTTAGCTATTGATCGTTATGAGCTTAGTAACTGGCTTTTTTTCACTATATTCCTTACAATAAAAGTACGCCATTGACGTACTTAACCTATGCTATTCATTGAAACCAGTATTTTCACCAAGCAAATCAAAGAGCTTGTCTCCGATGATGAATACAGAGAACTCCAACAGGAACTTTTAGTTCAGCCAGATAAAGGAGATCTCATAAAAAATGGTGGTGGAATTCGTAAAGTACGTTGTGCTCAGGGCAGTAAAGGAAAAAGTGGTGGCATCCGAGTAATTTATTACTGGATCACTGAAGATGATCAGATCTTTATGCTACTGGCTTACCCTAAATCTGCTAAAGAAAACCTAACAGATAAAGAGACCGCTATCCTACGTCAACTTGTGAAGGAGCAATTTCATGGATAATAACTTATTTGATGACCTCGTTGCTTCGATCAAAGAAGCAGGAGCTATTAAACGTAATGAAGTTCAAGCAAGTCGAGTGACCGAACTAACTCTTCCTGATATTAAAGAAGTTCGAGAAAAAACAGGTTTGAGCCAAACCGAATTTGCTGCACGTTTACATATTAGCCCTCGTACACTTCAGAATTGGGAACAAGGCAGACGCTATCCAACAGGGCCAGCAGCAACCTTGATTCGTATTCTAGATGCGCATCCAAGCCTGATTTAAAACGCTAGACAATAAAAAAACCCCGACATCCTGTCGGGGTTTTTCGTATTTGGTACTAGGGTCAACTCCTGTCATCCCTCGCGTCCTGTCGCTGATCTTATTGTTGTTATGTGGAACATCCTGTTCTCAATGAAGTCATGATATGCAATCTGGTGGTGTCTGCCTATTGGTGATTTTCTTGAATGGCTGTACGCCAAAACGTACATGATTTTATCAGGGATTTATCCCGATATTTGTCCGCAGGAAATGGGGATAATTTCAGAAATGAAGGCCTTTAGAAATCAGGAAAAACCGAAATTTTGAATATTTTTTAACCGATTTTATTGGCAGAATATGACAAAGTTGTTTAAAAAGCAGCCGACTTGTTTCTGTGTCGGCTTTTTGGTGTTTTTTAGGATTATGTAAAATTTACAAATATTTGATTTAATTAAAATAATTTATATTGGTTTCGCATAACGGCCATTATGTTAAATGGCACTAAGCATATTAATTTTGTCTATATTTACGATTATCAAATATGTTCATAAATATTAATGTAAAGAATACCATGAGGGCATATTGCAAACTAAAAGCAATAGCAGAAATATAAGGATGTGCGAAACTGTTTAAGTAGGTAAGAGTATCGCCTTTGCGCCATTCTTTATATGGTGGGAGAGGCTCATCATTAATAATAAACCAAGTCAGGTTCATTAGGCCTAAAGTAAAACAGAAAAATACAATGCCAAGCCAGCTATTGATAGACTGCTGGTTCTTATTTAATGTTGCATAATGCTGACGTATTTGTCTTACATATTTGGCTGGTAGTGGGTGTCTTAAATAATTAATAACAATAAGCCCAATCACGAAAAAATTACATATTGCAAAATAGTCATTTAGAAACTTATGTTGGCTTGAAATCGAAGAGTCAATTGTGGTCGGAAATAAGCCCTGAAATGAGAAATCAAAACTGACTATGACTAATGCGATTACAGTGGGTACAAGATAAAAATAATAAAATGGTGCTGTAACATCTAAATAATATAAAAAAGCTGATTTTTTTTTCATAGTTTTTGGTGATTTCGTTTAAGTTTTCCTAAAATTAACATAATACGCCTTATGCGAAGTCAATTTGTTAAATTAATTTAAATCAATACCTTAAGTAATTTTACTCAGCCCAATCAACCCAGATAGGGCTTTTTTATGGATTCTTCACGTTCCACGCCTAGTATTTAACCATTGTTCCACAATTTTGATTAGCTACAGTCAACAATGCTCTCACCCATTCGGTAAGAAAAAGCGACTGAGAAAGCCTCTTTTCGGCTGCTCTGGTTCTACGTGCTCTGGCACTGGAATACGCTTATTTTCTGTTTCGACTGGAGTAGTCAATCCGTCATCTTTCGGCTCGGGTTCTGACCGAGGATCTGTTGCTATATCTGGAGCAGATTTCTGATCGATAAACGTAGTCATATTGGATTGTGGGGGCTTCATTTCAATGAGTGTCAGCAGTGTATCTATACGAGCATTTGCCTTAGCTTCACGATCTTCGGCTTTTTCTAACTGTTTTTTTAGAAAATCAATTTGGTTTTTGAGTTCTACAACGGTTTTATCAGTGTATTCAGATGTATTTTGATTTTGTATTGGAGACGTATCGATACGTTTTACTTGTTTTACTCCAAAAGGTTCTCCATAGACACGTAGAAGTTCTGAAAAATCTATAAAACCATCATGGTCACGGCTTAACACACCGTTTTTTATATCTTTATATAGCGTAGCTCGAGATTTTTTATACAGGGTTGCAGCATCACTAACACTGTATTTTGTAGCTGTATTCATAGTGTATTGCTGTG
>CAZWHY010000070.1:0-8081 GCA_964633725.1 Uncultured Candidatus Berkiella sp. | reverse complement strand
TTACACCAATATTTCTAGAAATCCCGTCATCCCCATATTGGGCTAGGTAATTTTCAGCTTCTAAATGATGCTTATTGTAAACCTCTATTGCTTTTTCTTCCGTTACTTCTGTCATGATTTTTTCTTAATATAAATAGGATTAATCTTTGAATGGATATATATTCCTACCCTATATAAATCCTCATCTCTTGGCAGTACTGATTTTGGTAATGTCGAACGCTCTACAGCTATCTGTGTGCTAAAACTATTTGAATGCCATCTTAATGAAATTAATTGCTGTAAGTTTTCGAACTTGACTGGATCATAAATAGTTCGACCGTTCTTTGTTTTAAGGGTGAGGTTGGGATTAGAGTTCAGAGCATCAAACATTTGATTTACTTGCAATTGTATCTTGCTCCACGGAAGCCAGGTTCTTGTATCAACCAAATGAAAAGAAACGCCTCGCAACTTATTCTTAGCAAAGAGAATATGGAAATCCATTGCTGTTGGAAAAATGAAGGAGTAGCCATCTTCAATAAATTCAATTGATGCTTGATTTTGTCTATATAAAGAATGAAATTGAAATTTCAGATCTTTTGTTTTTGACTGCCTAATTGATGAGATCTTAGCCGATGAGTTATCAAGCATATCTTGAGAGTTATAATCGTACTTTATTTTAATTTCGCTAGCGGGCGCTTCATTGGGCCATGCTGGATAACTTAATACTGTCAGTACCATAGCCAATAGGATGGGAAATATTTTTTTCATCACTTTGCTCTATATATTTTGAGAATTCTTTATTAATCTAAAGCTAAGAGACAGGTATGGCCTGTTTAATTGAATTGAGATAATTATTTACACTCACCATACTGTGTTATCTTTATGATTAACACCAGCCAATATAGCTTGGCTGCATGGTAAGTGTGTGTGTCTTTAAAATCAAATATAAATTCTATTGCTGTTGCATAATGCTTTTACCCCTCTTATCTTCCGTCTCTCTACATCAAGGGGTATAAAAACTTTAGAACAAATGTCACGGTCAGAATCCAAAATACAGACAACCCACAAAATATTGTAGACATAATCGACGATCTGAATAATATAGCCTTTTTGTTTTTTGAAATTAAAAAATAGACAAACCCCATAATGGGGAAAAATATAATATGTAACAATCTGAGCAGATAAGATATCCACTTACTTTGGGGCGCTTCATAATATGAGAGGACAAATCTATCGTAGAAAGAAATGAATGGTAGTAAAAGTACAGTGGAAATCGTTATAAATAGTGCCACTGCAAAAATGAGCTCTCCGAAACAAGAAAGCCTGGTGTCCGCCAAAACAACAAACCGAAATGAATAATATGCAAAAGCGATTAATAATAAAGCTCCACTCAACAGACACACCTTCTTTTTGTTGTTTTTATTTTAATGCCAGCCTTCGCTGGCATTCTGGTATTAATAGAAAATTAATCTACCTCAACCATTTCAAAATCATCTTTGCCTGCGCCACAATCGGGGCAAACCCATTCTTCTGATACATCTTCCCATTTTGTACCTGGTGCAATATCATCATCAGGCCAACCGTCTGCTTCGTTGTAAATTAAGCCACATAACAAACACATGTATTTTTTCATTTCGTCTTATTCTTGTCTCTAAAAGTAGTAATAACCGCGGATTTTCGCACATTCATGCCCAAATGCGAATACCCTACCGCAGCCCATATGATAAAATATGTTGGATTTTACAAATTAAAAATGTTAGCTGAATATATAAACTATTCGCGTTATTCTATATAGGATGGTATTTATGAACCACTCAGCCACTTTATTTCAAAAAGCCAAAAAAGTTATTCCCGGCGGCGTTAATTCCCCTGTGCGTTCATTTAGCGGTGTTGGAGGCGAGCCTGTTTTTTTCTCTCATGCCAAAGGGGCTTATCTTACGGATGTCGATGGTAAGTCTTATATTGATTATGTTGGCTCTTGGGGACCGATGATTTTAGGTCATCAACACCCTGCAGTTCTAGAAAGCGTGTCGCATACTCTAGAGCAATGCATGTCCTTTGGGGCACCCTGTGAGCAAGAAGTTGTGCTGGCTAGTTTAATTTGTGACATCATTCCTTCTATAGAACAAGTTCGTATGGTCAATTCTGGTACTGAAGCGACCATGACCGCTATTCGCTTGGCTAGAGGTTATACTGGCAGAAGCAAAATCATTAAATTTGAAGGTTGCTATCATGGCCACAGTGATAGCTTATTAGTTAAGGCTGGTTCAGGTGCTTTAACATTAGGCCAACCTAGCTCCCCTGGTATTCCCGCAGAAATCACTCAGCACACGCTTAACTTGCCATTTAATAACAAAGAAAAACTCTACGAAGTATTCGCCAGCCAAGGCGAGCACATTGCAGCCGTTATTATAGAACCTATTGCAGGCAATATGGGCTGTATCCCAGGGAAAGCGGATTACTTGCAGTCTTTAAGGAAATTATGTGACGCTTACGGCACTGTTTTGATATTTGATGAAGTAATGACTGGTTTTAGGGTGGGTTTAGAAGGCGCTCAAGGTGTTTATAATATTACACCAGACTTAACCACACTAGGAAAAATCATTGGTGGCGGCATGCCCGTGGGTGCCATTGGCGGCAAGCAACGCATTATGGCACATCTTGCACCAGTGGGTTCCGTTTACCAGGCCGGCACGCTTTCTGGAAACCCTATCGCCATGGCAGCCGGTATCGCCACCTTACAAACGCTTCGCCGGGATGGATTTTACAAAGACTTACAAGAAAAAACCGGCTATCTTGCAGAAGGAATACAAGTAGCAGCCAAACAAAATGATATTCCCTTAATCGTTAATCAAGCGACCGGTATGTTTAGCTTATTTTTTACCGATGCCCCTGTTGTAGATTCTTTTGAAACCGCCATGACGACTAATGTTAAGCAGTTCCAAAAGTTTTACCATTCTTTGCTACAACAAGGTGTATATTTTGGCCCATCGGCTTATGAATCGGCATTTGTATCGCAAGCACATAACCATGCAATATTAGATGAAACCTTAAAATCCATTCATATTGCTTTTGAACACTTAAAGAAAAATACTGACTAGGAACTAACATCATGGACGATTTAATTAAAACATTACAAAATGAAAAATATTTTGATCACAATGTTAAAAGTTTTCGTGTTATTCAAACACATATCTCCTGGGTGATTCTAACAGGAGAATATGCTTATAAAATCAAGAAACCCGTCAACTTGGGGTTTCAAGATTTTACAACCCTTGAAAAACGCAAACACTTTTGCGAACTAGAAATTAAATTAAACAAAAAATTAGCGCCCGAACTATATCTAGATGTGCTCCCCATCACCGGTACGCCATCAGCCCCTTCTATCAATGGTACTGGCGAAATATTTGAATATGCGATAAAAATGAAAGAATTTCCGCAAGCACAAATGTTAAGCTCTTTGGCACAAGAAAACAAAATTAACGAAGATATTATTAAGAATATCGCCTTACAACTCGCAGACTTTCATAAAACCACCGACACAGCAGAGCCTAATTCTGTATTTGGCAGCTATGACGATGTCATGGCGCCAATGATGGATAATTTTGTCGCTCTCAAACAAATGCCTTTTGCTCAAAAATGGCTTGGTAATCTAAATACTTTAGAGGCTTGGGCCGCCAAGCAAGGCCAAATATTAAAAAACACCCTGATGCAAAGAAAATCGAATGGCTGGATTAAAGCATGCCATGGTGACTTGCATCTGGGCAATATGGTGTTGATAAACAATAAGCCTGTTATTTTTGATTGTATAGAATTTAATGAGAACTTCCGTTGGACAGATATCATGAATGATATAGGCTTCTTTTTCATGGATCTACATCATAAGAATCTATCGCCACTTGCCCAAATATTTATCAACCATTATTTAGAGCAAAGCGGTGATTATGAAGGCGCGACATTATTGAATTTTTATGCCAGCTATAGAGCGATGGTCAGAGCCAAAGTGTCAGGGTTTCAATTAATGCATACAGATGAAAACGACCCCCATTATGCGGTCTTGACGCAAGAACTAGAAGATTTTATTAAATTAGCAGAACAATTTTCTAACACAGCTCAACCTAGTCTTAGCATTACTTTTGGCCTATCCGCCTCCGGAAAATCCTACCATACTGAAAAACTCATGCAGCAAAATAATACGATTCGCTTGCGCTCGGACATTATTCGTAAACAATTGTTTAACTTACCGCTATATGAAAAAACACCGCCCGATCAACTGGAAACACTTTATTCAGAAGCCGTCACAAAATCCGTTTATGACAAAATGCTATATTTGGCTGATTTATATTTACAACATGGCTATTCTGTATTAATCGATGCGGCTTGTCTAAAATTTGGGGAACGTCAATCATTTTCCAAGCTGGCTACAAAAAATAATATTGATTTTAAAATTTTAAGCTTCGAAACGGATATTGACATACTCAAGTCTAGACTGCAAAAACGCAGCAGCATGAAAAATGAAGTGTCTGATGCAACGGCAGAGGTTTTGGATTTGCAATTAAATTTCATGGAGCCGCTCACCTCAGATGAAGCGGTTTATACTGAAGTCATTACACAAGAATCTTTAGCTTGTTAGATTTAGCCTTTTTGCTCTGCGCGTGGTGTGCAGAGCATGCGAGCTGGCACACAAACTTCTACCGCCTCACCTAAATGCATTTCTTCTAATGAAATATCAACGCCATACCCTATGACTTCGATGCCTGCTATAACCGCTTGGCGTAATATGCAACCAAACTCAGAATCAATGTGATCTGCGGGGAACACTCTATGAATGCCTGTATTCATAACACAGTATAGCCATACCGCTCTATAACCTTTTTCTTTGGCGGCAATTAAAGTCAATAATTGTTTTTTGATTTTATCACTCTCGGTATCTGGGAAAAATCCACGATGAATCTCATCGCCAAAAGTGACACTTTGTACAGATACAAAACAATCATTATACAATGGATCATCTTCAACATTATCTATATTGCCAAAGTGTGCTCTTTCTGAAAATAAAAAATCAACGCTTTCTGTTTGAAAAGAAACATTAGAGGCAATATGCTGATAACCAGATAACTCTGGTAATTGATCTACAGTGACGGCATCCAGAATGATTTGTTGGGCTCGCTTATTATTAACGCAGACTAAATGCCCGCCATCTACTTCTACAAGCTCCCACGTATCTTGATATGTTTTATGTTCATTGGAATGGCGAGAAAACCATATTCGACTGCCTAAAATATCACAGCCAGCCAGATTGCCAGAGTTCGGACAATATATCGTGTGTTTTTGCTGGTTAATCAATACAATATCAACTAAAAATCGTTTATGCCTCTTTAAAAGAACAGCCTCTTCCAATGGTTCTGGAAATCTCATGCATCACCCAATTAATATTTCTAACTATGTCTACTAATAACTGTAGACTAATATCTATTTCTTGGATGCCCATTTAAACGAGTTCTACATTCTTGCTTTATAAAACCCATTCGAAATGCTGAGCATATATATGGTAGTACTTTAAGCAAATCACATATAGCCAACTAATGGTATTACGTGTATATTCGCTTCTTTGCAGTTAGAAATTGCTTTTTATGATACAAAGCAATAAAGGGAACTAAATCTGTGATTTGCTATTCATACCTGAAACTGGTATTGATATCGGCTGTTTGCCAAAGGCAAGTCCAGTGTTAGAAAACTTAGGGAAAATACGATGATATACATTATTTTTGTAGCTTATCGTATAAAGTGAAAGTCTTAGCTATTTAATTGCACAATTAAATAAACAGAGGCTCTTTTTATAAAGCAACCGTGAGGAGGGTGCCATGGCTGATCTAAAACCAGGTGGTACAACACAAAATAAACTGGGTGCCAATGATGTACCCAAAACAACACAAACCTTACTTTCGTATGGTGTTCAACCCTATGAGGTCAAACCCGACGAAGCGTATATGTGTCAGGCGCAAAAAGAGCACTTTCGTAAACTACTCACGCTATGGAAGGAAGCCTTGTTACAAGGTGGCGATGAAACTATCTCAGATTTAAAAAATCTGGCAGAGGTTCCTTCGGATGTAAGCGATCAAGCAACGTTAGAAGAAACATTTGCGCTCAAACTAAGAGCAAGAGATAGAGAGTATAAACTCATCAACAAAATAGACTCCTCTCTTCAGCTTGTGGATGGCGGTGACTATGGTTATTGCGATGAATGCGGTATTGAAATTGGTATCCGCCGTTTAGAGGCGCGTCCTACGGCCTCTATGTGCATAGACTGTAAAACGCTTGCAGAAGTCCGTGAAAAACAAGGCCGATAGCACGATATTAGAAACGACTCTTGCACATGATATTTTGTCTGTCATAAGAGATCGACGTTCTGTAAGAGCGTTTCTGAACACCCCGGTAGATAGCGCGCTTATTATGCACATGATTGACTGTGCGAAATGGGCGCCTTCCGGTGTAAATACACAACCATGGCATATAGATGTTATTGGCTCTAAAGCTCAGAAAAATATATCCAAACAAATTATTGCCGCTCGTGAGCAGCAGCAACCAGAAAACCCAGACTACCAGTATTACCCTTCCAACTGGCCAGAACCATATAAATCTAGACGTAAAGCTTGTGGCTCAGCTTTATATGGTGCGCTGAACATTGACTATGCTGATAAAGATAAAAGAAAAGCGCAGTGGTACAAAAATTATTCTTTTTTTGGTGCACCTGTGGGGCTGATTTTCTACATAGACAAAAACTTATGCAAAGGCTCATGGATGGATATGGGTATGTTTATTCAAAATATGATGCTAGCGGCAAGAGGGTGTGGATTAGAAACTTGTGCTCAAGCCTCATTAGCCGAGTACCCAGATATTATTCGAAAAATACTGAAGATAGATAATAAATTTCATGTTGTGTGTGGTTTAGCAGTAGGTTATGCCGATTGGTCTGATCCGGTGAACCAATATAGGACTGCCAGAGAAGAACGCAATGTTTTTAACGAATGGCATAAATAACACGACATAATCCAGCAAACGAACTTGCTACGCCCTTTCCCTACCCTGTATAATGGCTCTAAAATCACAAACCGTAGATAATTAAAGAATATTATGAGATTTATCAGTGCTTATGCACTTCTTTCTATTGCCACAGCATCGCTATGTATCGTTGCTCTTCAACTCGTGGAAATATATCCCGAGCTGTCGCCTGCCCTGTGCATACAGGCGCTAGGGCTATCCTGGGCTTTTGCATTACTTGGGGCTGGCATTGGCCTTATTACGTTAATCATTGCAACTGCAATGGGCTGGCTACAGGTTGCACTTTTGGTCACAGGCAATATCAACCCACATATGGGAGAGTCCGGGTTTGTTAAATCACTAACGATTTTTTGGGGTATACTTTTAGGATAATGCCAAATTAAGTTAATGACTATTTTCCATCACTTCTGGTGCAACAACTCCTGCAGAAACAGACTCTAGGCCTTCTTTCTCACAATTAGACACCCAGCGCTGAAAATTTTGTAGCCACATCTCTTGAAATTTCAGCCATTGATCAACATTATTCTGAGTAAACTTAGCCATAAATTTCACGGAATCAGGCGTATGGTCTCTTTGTGTCATCTCCCCGCCCATCAAACCTAACTGCCATGTTTTCTGTTGCTCTGAAAAATATTTCATTCCTTGCTCAAACATTTTCCCGAACATTTTATGCATAGAATCTCCATAAAATCGGATCATCTCTTGCAATAACTCTGTAGAAAACAGCGGAGGGCCATTTTCTTCTTGCTCAAATATAATCTGCAATAAAGTGCTATGTGTAATATCGGACTGCGTTCTCGCTTCCACGACTTTAAGGGATACATTCTCAATGACCAAGCGCTTCACATCTTCTAGCGTGATGTAACTGCTGATAGCAGTATCATATAACCTTCTATTGGGATATTTTTTAATGAGCCTTGTTTCTGTCATAGATAAAAATCCTACTTATGTTAATGCAGATCTGCCCAATTTAATCATGAGCGTTCCTAAGGAATGGGCATGTAATAACTTACCGTTTTATCATCTCATTAAGCAAGCCA
>CAZWHY010000069.1:0-8874 GCA_964633725.1 Uncultured Candidatus Berkiella sp. | reverse complement strand
TAGGCCAGTAGCTCAATTGGCAGAGCAGCGGTCTCCAAAACCGCAGGTTGGGGGTTCGATTCCCTCCTGGCCTGCCAAATTTAAGGTGGTACTTCTTTTAACATGAGGCATCTGACGAAAAACCATGGCGGCATCATGGACTCATTAAAATGGATAGTTGTATTCGCGTTGATTGCATTTGGGGTGATGGGTAATTACCATTACACAGAACAATCTTCGTTGATTCGTGTGCTTTTGCTTATCGCAATAGCCGGTGCAGCATTTTTTATCGCATACAAGACAAGCAAGGGTCAAAGATTCTGGCAGTTTGCAATGGATGCGAAGGCGGAGGCCAGAAAAGTTGTATGGCCAAGCCGTCAAGAAACCATTCAAACCACTTTGATTGTTTTAGCAATAGTAACAGTTGTTAGCCTCATCCTATGGGGTGTTGATGCAGTTTTATTAAAAGCGGTCGCGTTCATCACCGGATATGGGGCACATTGATGATGGAAGAAGAAACTGAACAAGAAGCTGAAAAATCTGAAGAAGCAGCTGAAAAATCTGAAAAAGAATCTGAAGAATCTGAAAAATCTGAAAAAGAAACTGAACAAGAAGCATTGCGTTGGTATGTTGTACAAGCTTTTGTTGGTTACGAAAACCGAGTTGTCATTAACTTGCAAGATGGTATTCAGCAGTACCATTTAGAAGATAAATTTGGTGATATTTTAGTTCCCACTGAGGAAGTCGTTGAAATTCGTGATGGGAAAAAATGCAGAAGTGATAGAAAGTTTTTTCCCGGATATGTGCTTGTTCAAATGCACTTGGATGAAGATACCTGGCACTTAGTGCGCAGAACCCCTAGAGTTTTAGGCTTTATTGGGGGCACTTCAGACAGACCCGCTCCGATTTCAGAGAAAGAAGCCAATGCTATCTTAGATAGGGTGAGGGAAGGGGTTGAAAAACCAAGACCCAAAACAATATTTGAGCCGGGCGAAGTTGTTCGTGTCAAAGATGGGCCTTTTGCAGATTTTAATGGTGCTGTAGAAGAAGTTAATTACGAAAAAAGCCGCTTAAGAGTGGCTGTGTTGATTTTTGGGCGATCTACGCCTGTAGAATTAGAGTTTAGTCAAGTCGAAAAAACATAAAACTTTATGGGGAGCTTAGCGGCGTTAGAACCCAAATGAGGTAAAGTATGGCAAAGAAAGTCAGTGCATTTATAAAATTGCAGGTAAAAGCGCAAGAAGGAAATCCTAGTCCACCAGTGGGGCCTGCATTGGGTCAGCATGGTGTTAACATTATGGAATTTTGCAAAGCGTTTAATGCTCAAACACAATCCTATGAAAAAGGCATGCCTTTACCTGTAATTATTACAGTATATAGCGATAAAAGTTTTACATTCATTATTAAAACCCCACCCGCAGCTGTTTTGTTGAAGAAAGCCGCTGGCATACAAAAAGGTAGTTGTGAACCCAATACAAAAAAAGTAGGTACGGTAACGCTTGCGAACTAAGAAGAAATTGCAACAACTAAAATGGCAGATTTAACTGCAAGAAACATGGATAACGCTGTTCGTACAATTGCTGGTAGCGCTCGCAGCATGGGACTTGAGGTGGAAGATTAAGCATGGCTAAAGTATCAAAAAGAATGAAAAACATTCAAGAAAAGATTGATAGAAATATCGTTCATCCTGCAAGTGATGCTATTAATCTTTTGAAAGAATGCGCTAGTGTAAAGTTTGTAGAAAGCGTTGATTTGGCTGTTGTTCTTGGAATTGACCCTAGAAAATCTGAACAAAACGTAAGAAGTGCAAGCGTATTACCACATGGCACAGGCAGAACTCAGCGAGTGGCTGTGTTTGCTCAGGGCGATAATGCTGAAAAAGCGAAAGCCGCTGGTGCAGATGCTGTTGGTTTCGAAGACTTAGCAGATGAAATCAAAGAAAAAGCCGCAAATGGCAAGATTGATTATGATGTCATTATTGCAACACCTGATGCAATGCGCGTTGTAGGTTTACTGGGTCGCATTTTAGGGCCTAGAGGTTTGATGCCTAACCCTAAGGTTGGAACGGTTACAACTGACGTTGAGAAAGCCGTTCATAATGCAAAATCTGGTCAGGTTACCTATAGAGCAGACAAAGGCGGTATTGTTCATTGTACAGTCGGTAAAGTAAATTTTGATGCGAACGCTTTAAGAGAAAATATTGACTGTGTATTAGCAGATTTGAAAAAGATAAAGCCTAGCACTGCTAAAGGTGTTTACTTTAAGAAAGTTATTTTATCTACCACCATGGGGCCTGGTTTGGTGGTTGATAAAGGTTCACTGGATATTTAAATATTCAGTGAAAAGTTTGCTGTAGCATTCTCTATGTACATTGGCTGTTTAGATATTTTTCCAGATTAGCCCAAAGCACTATAGGTAAAACGGTACAGCGGGCGTCAGAGACCGTAGGTGTGAAAGCTTAATTGACTCATTTTGAGTTTACCTGCGCAGGCTAAATCTTGCAACTCAAGTTAAAAGCTGTGTTGCAAATAACCGCAAAGATTACATTGGTAATCATATTTAAAGGAGAAGTTTAGTGACGTTATATCTAGATGATAAAAAGTCGATCGTCGCTGAAGTCTCGGAAATAGCGAATGAATCAGTCTCACTTGTGGTGGCTGATTATCGTGGGTTAGATGTACCAAATATGACAGAATTACGCAAGAAAGCGCGTGAGTCTGGCGTATATTTACGTGTTATACGAAATACCTTAGCTCGTAGAGCTTTGGCAGGTACAGCGTTTGAATGTATGGAAGCTGATTTGGTTGGTCCGCTTGTTTTTGGTTTTGCCAAAAATGAGCCTAGTGCGGCTGCTCGTCTTTTTCGTGATTTTGGAAAAGATAACAAAGAGCTAGAAGTGAAGTCTTTATCCGTTGCTGGTGAGTATTATACTGCATCACAATTGGATATGGTTGCATCACTTCCAACTAAAGATGAGGCATTGGGTCAATTAGCAGCAATGTTAATGGCTCCGGTCACACAGTTGGCCCGTACAATGAAAGAGCCCACACAAATGTTAGTTCGAGCTTTGGATGATTATTCTGAAAAGAAATAATAGCATTTAGTGTTAGATAAATTAATGATTCCTGGAGAATGAAAATGGCTGAATCTACAGCAACTGTGCAAAAACTTTATGATTCTATAGTTGAATTATCAATTATGGAAGTCGTTGAACTTGTTAAAAAAATGGAAGATGAACTTGGCGTATCTGCCGCGGCTCCTGTAGCGGTTGCTGCAGCCGGTGCTGCTAGCGCTGCAGTGGAAGAGCAAACAGAGTTTGATGTTATTTTAAAAAGCTTTGGTGAAAAGAAAGTCAATGTGATTAAAGCCGTTCGCACAATCACTGGACTTGGCTTAAAAGAAGCAAAAACTTTAGTAGAAAGTGCGCCTGCTCCTGTTAAAGAAGGTGTTTCTAAAGATGAAGCTGAAGACATTAAAAAGAAACTAGCGGAAGCTGGTGCGGAAGCTGAAGTAAAGTAATTATACTTTATTGAGTTTCAAAATTAGGCTGGCTGTCAAAATGACGGCCAGTCATTGTTTTACCTGGTTTTTACCTAGAATATGAGGACTCCCAATGGAATTATCCTATACCGAAAAAAAGCGCCCCAGAGCAGACTTTGGTAAACAATTGGATACGTTGGAGGTTCCACCACTCCTGGACATACAGCTAAAATCCTATCAAAGCAAATTTTTGCAAGCTGAGTGCGATGCCGATCATCGTAAAAATATTGGACTGCAATCTGCGTTTCAATCTGTCTTCCCTATTGTTAGTTTTTCAGGTTATGCACAATTAGAGTACGTTAAATACACTCTAGGTACCCCGACTTTTAATGTAAAAGAATGCCAGTTAAGAGGCATAACATATGCTGTACCTTTGCGCGTTCTGGTACGGTTGGTTATTTTTGACAAAGAAGCGACAGGCGATACCAAAAAAGTCAAAGATATTAGAGAGCAAGAAGTCTATATGGGAGAAATTCCCTTAATGACTCGTTCAGGTACTTTTGTGATCAATGGTACAGAGCGTGTAGTTGTATCGCAGTTGCACCGTTCACCAGGTGTATTTTATGATCATGACAAGGGTAAAACACATTCATCTGGGAAATTATTATATTCTGCTCGCGTAATACCTTATCGTGGGTCTTGGTTAGATTTTGAATTTGATCCCAAAGATTTAATTTATGCAAGAATTGATAGACGTCGTAAGATTCCTGCGACTATTTTACTGCGTGCCTTAGGCTTAAGTGCGGAAGAGATACTTAATTTATTTTTTGAAACAGATAATTTTTGCTTTGAAAATGGCGACTTGGTTTTAACCTTAATTCCTGAGCGTCTAAGAGGTGAAACCTCACAATTTAATATCAAAGACAGCCAAGGCAACATGTTAATCGAAGAAGGCCGTCGTATTACTGTCAAGCATGTTCGTCAGATGCAAAAAATGAATCTGTCTAGGCTAAGAGTTCCTAGAGATTACATATATGGCCGTGTGTTAGCGAATGATATTGTGGATAAAGAGACAGGGGAAATTGTTGCTGAAGCAAATGCCGAGATTACCCCAGAGATTTTAGAAGCCATATTGGCTGCCAAAGTATTTGAATTAGAAACGCTATTTACCAATGACTTAGATCATGGGCCTTATATATCTGATACTCTGCGTGCGGACACAACCAAAACACGCTTAGAAGCATTAATTGAAATATACAGAATGATGCGTCCAGGTGAACCGCCAACCAAAGATGCGGCCGAAAATTTATTTAGAAATCTATTTTTCACAGCAGATCGTTATGACTTATCTTCTGTGGGTCGTATGAAATTCAATCGCCGTGTTGGCCGTGATGAAATCACAGGACCGGGGATATTAGATAATGAAGATATTATTTCAGTACTAAAAGTATTAATTGACATTAGAGATGGTCGTGGTGTAGTGGATGATATCGATCATCTAGGTAATCGTCGAGTCAGAAGTGTTGGTGAAATGGCAGAGAACCAGTTCCGAGTTGGTTTGGTTCGTGTTGAAAGAGCTGTCAAGGAAAGATTGAACTTGGCAGAGTCTGATAACTTAATGCCACAGGATTTAATTAATGCGAAGCCGGTCTCCGCTGCGATAAAAGAATTTTTTGGTTCTTCGCAGTTATCTCAGTTTATGGATCAAAATAATCCATTATCTGAAGTGACCCACAAAAGACGGGTTTCAGCTTTAGGCCCAGGTGGTTTGACCCGAGAAAGAGCAGGCTTTGAAGTGCGTGACGTGCATCCAACGCATTATGGCCGTGTTTGCCCGATTGAAACACCAGAGGGACCAAATATTGGTTTGATTAACTCTTTGGCTGTTTATGCAAGAACAAATGACTACGGCTTCTTGGAAACGCCATGTCGTAAAATTGTAGATGGTAAAGTAACGGGCGAGATTGAATATCTTTCCGCTATCGAGGAAAGTGATTTTGTTATTGCGCAGGCAAATGCAACGTTAGATGCGGATCTTAATTTGACAGATGAATTAGTCGCGGCACGCCATAAAAATGAATTTACATTAATAACACCTGACAAAGTGCAGTTTATGGATGTTTCGCCTAAGCAGATCGTTTCTGTTGCCGCATCCTTGATTCCATTTTTAGAGCATGATGATGCAAACCGGGCATTGATGGGTTCCAATATGCAACGCCAAGCGGTTCCGACACTAAAAGCTGAGAAGCCATTGGTGGGTACCGGGATGGAGCGTATTGTGGCGCGTGATTCTGGTGTGACTGCGGTTGCTGAGCGTGGTGGTGTTATTGATTCTGTTGATGCCGGACGTATTGTGGTTCGTGTGAGTGATAGCGAAACACATGATAATGAAGCGGGTGTTGATATCTATAATCTCACCAAGTACACGCGTTCGAATCAAAATACTTGCATCAATCAAAAGCCGCTTGTAAAAGTAGGCGACAAAATCAAGAAAAATGATGTGCTAGCGGATGGGCCTTCTACGGATATGGGCGAATTGGCTTTAGGTCAAAATTTACTCGTCGCCTTTATGCCTTGGAATGGTTATAACTTTGAGGATTCGATTCTAATTTCAGAGCGGGTTGCAGAAGAAGATCGTTTCACGACAATTCATATTGAAGAGTTAACCTGTGTCGCCAGAGATACCAAATTAGGTTCTGAGGAGATTACACCAGATATTCCTAATGTGGGTGAAGGCGCATTGGGTAAGCTAGATGAGTCCGGAATTGTGTATGTTGGAGCTGAAGTAGAGTCTGGTGATATTTTGGTGGGTAAAGTCACACCCAAAGGCGAGACACAACTTACACCTGAAGAAAAACTATTACGGGCTATTTTTGGTGAAAAAGCATCAGATGTAAAAGATACGTCCTTAAGAGTGCCAACAGGAATGACAGGTACGATTATTGATGTGCAAGTTTTCACCAGAGACGGTGTTGAAAAAGATGCTCGCGCATTACACATTGAACGTACGGCGATAGAGAGTGCTAAGAAAGATTTAAGCGATGAGCTGCGTATCCGAGAAGGGGATGTATATAGTCGTATTAAGCATAACTTGATTGGTAAAGTGGCAGAAGGTGGCCCTAACCAATTACAAGCGGGCTCAGAGCTGACCGAAGAATATTTGGATAGTATTGAAAGTAATAGATGGTTCGAAATTCGTCTAAGAGATGAGGCGTTAACTTCAAAACTAGAACGTTATCAAGTACATTTAGTTGATTTACGTAAAGATTTTGAAACTAACCTAGAGAAAATGCGTAAAAAGCTGAGCCAAGGCGATGATTTGGCGCCGGGTGTGCTTAAAATTGCAAAAGTATATATGGCGGTCAAACGTAAAATTCAGCCTGGCGATAAAATGGCTGGACGCCATGGTAATAAAGGGGTTATCTCAACTATCGTGCCAGTAGAAGATATGCCCTATTTGAAAGATGGCACATCTGTTGATATCGTGTTGAATCCTCTTGGGGTACCCTCACGTATGAACGTTGGGCAAATACTAGAGACCCATTTGGGTTGGGCTGCGAGTGGCTTGGGTGATAAAATTAACAAATTGCTCAAAGAAAAAGCTGAAGTCGCGACCATTAGAAAGCAGCTACATGAAATTTATAATATTAGTAAGCAAAACAAAATAAATTTTGATGAGTTGACTGATGAAGAAATTTTTGAATTGAGCAGAAACTTGATTCGTGGTGTTCCAATGGCTACCCCCGTTTTTGATGGGGCATCTGAAGCTGAAATTAAAGCCTTATTGAGGATGGCTGGTAAAGATGAAAGTGGTCAATCCTGTTTATACGATGGTAGGACAGGGGATGCCTTCGATCGTCCTGTGACCGTTGGTTATATGTATATTTTGAAATTAAATCACTTAGTCGATGACAAAATGCATGCACGTTCAACAGGCTCTTATAGCTTGGTAACTCAGCAACCGTTGGGTGGTAAAGCACAGTTTGGTGGTCAACGCTTCGGTGAGATGGAGGTTTGGGCATTAGAGGCTTATGGTGCGGCTTATACATTGCAGGAAATGTTAACGGTTAAATCGGATGATGTTGCCGGACGTACCAAAATGTATAAAAATATCGTGGATGGTAATTATCGTATGGATGCTGGAATGCCTGAGTCCTTTAACGTATTGGTTAAAGAGATTCGTTCTTTGGCAATTAACATTGAACTAGAACAAGCAGACTAGTTTTTAAGCTGGTGCTTCTTTTAACAAAGGGGCGCTGGTTAATAGAATAGGGTGTAGGGTTTTACCTGAACTTTTAAATATTAAATTAAAAACAGGTATCCAATTTAACGCTTATACGGAGACACAACCTTGAGAGATTTACTTTCTATCGTTCGTCAGCAAAGCAAAATTCATGACTTTGAAAGGGTTGCAATCGGGCTTGCGCCACCAGAATTAATTCTGTCTTGGTCTTTTGGTGAAGTCAAAAAACCAGAGACTATCAACTATAGAACATTCAAACCCGAAAGAGACGGGTTGTTTTGTGCCAAAATTTTTGGACCGGTAAAAGATTATGAGTGCCTATGTGGTAAATACAAGCGCTTAAAACATCGTGGTGTTATTTGTGAAAAATGTGGTGTAGAAGTCACATTAGCGAAAGTCAGACGTGACAGAATGGGGCATGTTGAGCTCGCCTCCCCCGTTGCCCATATTTGGTTCTTAAAATCATTGCCTTCTCGTATTGGTTTATTGTTAGACATGACCTTAAGAGATATTGAGCGCGTATTATATTTTGAAGCGTACGTTGTGATAGATCCAGGTATGACGCCGATGGAGAAAGGGCAATTATTATCTGAAGATGCATATTTAGAATCTATAGAGCAATATGGTGATGATTTTACAGCTAAAATGGGTGCTGAAGCGGTTAAATCTTTGCTGGTTGATTTGGATCTGAAAATTGAAGCAGAGAACATTCGTGAAGAACTGCCTACAACTTCTAGTGAAACTAAAATCAAAAAATTGGCCAAACGTCTAAAATTGATTGAATCTTTTCTGCATTCTGGTAATAAGCCAGAATGGATGATTTTGACAATTTTGCCTATATTGCCACCTGATTTAAGACCTCTTGTGCCACTAGATGGTGGACGGTTTGCGACATCTGATCTAAATGACTTATATCGTCGAGTCATTAACAGAAATAATCGTTTGAAACGTTTGTTAGACTTATGCGCGCCCGATATTATTGTGCGTAATGAAAAACGTATGTTGCAAGAATCTGTGGATGCGTTGTTAGATAATGGCCGTCGCGGCCGAGCGATTACAGGTTCCAATAAGCGACCATTAAAATCTTTGGCCGATATGATTAAAGGTAAGCAAGGGCGATTTAGGCAGAATTTGTTGGGTAAGCGGGTTGATTATTCTGGTCGTTCTGTGAA
>CAZWHY010000068.1:0-9009 GCA_964633725.1 Uncultured Candidatus Berkiella sp. | reverse complement strand
ATTTAAAATATTATACCAGAAAAGATACGGTCATTCCATTTTGAATCCGCTATATTTTATTATTTACATAGAAGACTTTACATTGAAAAATAATAATTTATTTATTTTAACAGGGCCCCTGGTTTAGGTAAGTCTAGTGTACTGGAAGCATTAGAACACCAAAACATGTCTGTGGTTCCTGAGTTTGCAAAATAATAAATCTATAAGCGACCGTTATGTGAAAACGCTTGTGCTTAAAATAGCGGATGAATCGCATGCATAAATCAAAGTAGACAGCCTATTTTCTTTTGTTGCGCCTGATAATAAGGTGTGATTCTTATCGATTACGGTGTAGTCCAAATAGGCGCCCACTTCAAAGAAACCTAAATGCTCATGTCCCATCGCACGTACACCACCTTGATAGGCATGCTTGAAAATCAATTGGCCACTATTACCTTGCTTATTGAGGCATAGGACATTTCGTTTTTGCTGTTGTAGTCTTTGACCATAGTCAAGCCAACGTAGTTCTTCAAGAGGTGAAATACCAATATGACTATCTGTACCAATAGCCCATGAACCACCATAGGTCATATATTGAGTCAGGGGGAAAAAACCATCCCCTAAATTACCCTCTGTAGAGGGGCATAAAATAACATTAGCGCCAGTCTTAGCTAACGCGCGAGTTTCTTCGTCTGTCATATGCGTTGCATGAACCAAATTAAATCGCTTATCTAATGCTACATTATCTAACAACCAAGCAACGGGGCGTTCCCCTAGTTTTTCTATACATTGATTAACTTCTTGCATTTGCTCTGCGATATGTATATGAATAGGGGCTTGTTTCTCTATTGCGCTACAAAATTGCGTGATAATTTCTGGCGGCACAGCTCTAATAGAGTGAATGCCTATCCCAATATTGGCACGAGAGTAATCTTGACAGGCGGAATGTGTCGATTCATATAGCGTCCAATAATCATCTATACTATTGGATAAAAAACGTTGTTGTTGCTGTGTCGCTGAATTTTCTAAATCACATTGTTGATACAGTATTGGTATGATAGTAATCGCAATGCCTACTTTTTTGGCTGCTTGGATTAGCCGGCACGCCATTTCTGCCCTATTATCATAAGGACGTCCTTTGGGATCATGGTGTAAATAGTGGAATTCGGCAACAGAGCTATACCCATGTCGTAACATTTCTGAGTACAGCTGAGTAGCAATTTTCTCTAATGTGTCTGGCGTGATATTATTTGCTATTTGATACATAGCATTACGCCAGCTCCAAAAATTATCTCCATTCGCTTCTTTGGGAATGCGCTCGGTACTACCGACCATGGAATATTGAAAAGCATGTGAGTGTGCGTTTTGAAACCCCGGAATAGCCCAGCCAGGTATACTTTCAATATGAGCGTTCGCATCAGGAAGAGATGTTGAAACCTTCGAAATTTTACCATTATCACCAATTGCAACATAAACATTATCAAGCCAACCAGCATTGGTGTATAAGCTATCAAATTTATAATTTCTCACTGATTAAGCTCCTTCAATTTCTGCCCCAAAGCAAGAAACATTGGCTGTAATATTTGTATAACAGCATTTGCTTTATGTTCCTGAAACTTTGTTGTTTCTTCATTCATATATATATCTTGAGACATCTCTAGTTGCAAGGCATGAATGCCATTTTGAGGGTTAGAGAAATGCCGAGTAATATGCCCACCTTTGAATGGCATATTGTGACTAACCGTATATTGATCGTCTTTTTTTAAAGCCTGAAGCGCACAATCAATTATACTTTTATCAGCCGTTTGACCATTTTGATTCCCTAAAATGAAAGATGGGAATTTATCAGAAGAGATAGCAGGAACGTATCGTTTAATGGAGTGCGCATCAAATAAGAGTACATGAGCAAAGTCTTGCCGTAACGCATCTAATAGCGCTGAAATTTTTCTATAATATGGCCAATAATACTTCTGGAGTCGGGATTCTATTTCCGCTTTACTAGGAGGAAAATCTAAATAAATATTTTGTTTGGAAAATGTTTGTAATGGAACAAGTGATGTTTGGAAGCGTGCATTAGAATACAAGGGGGTATTTTGAGGGGCTCTATTAAGATCGATAACATAACGACTGTATTGTGCTTGAATAACTGTAATGCCCATACTCTCTGCAAACTGGTATAGCCTATGCACAAACCAATCGGTATCAACAGGATGTCGTAAAAATTCAGGTTTTATTTGTGATGCCGTTTGGGTGGGGAAATCTATACCCGCATGAGGGATGCTAATGATAATGGGTAATTGTTTAGCTTTATTTGTCTCTTTTAAAATAAATGGTTGTTGAGGATGTGTCATTATTTATTTTCCATCGTAAAGACATTAGTCTAATAATCGCTTCGCAGGGACGTTCTAGACTCTGCAAAGCAATACGTAAATATTAATCTTTGAATTGGCTAGCTTCTTCTGAGCCGCCTGTGGTATTGCCCTCACTATAAGCATGAGCGCCTGCACCCGCTAATTTCCCTGCTTGAACGATAAGATATTCTTCACGCATGGGTTTGCCCTCAATCCAGCTTTCCAATATTTCTCTTACTCCAGCAGCATAACGAGCCTGAGCGGATAATGTTGTGCCTGAAGTGTGTGGCGTCATGGCATGATTCGGCATACTGCGCCATGGATGGTCTTGAGGCGCTGGTTGAGGAAACCATACATCACCAGCATACCCAGCAAGCTGGCCGCTTTTCAAAGCATTAGCGATAGCATCACGATCACAAATTTTTCCCCTGGCAGTGTTAATCAAATAACTGCCTTTGCGCATTTTATTAATGAGTTTTTCATCAAATAAATTTTCTGTTTCAGGGTGTAAAGGACAATGTATTGATACCACGTCACAAGATTTGACTAAAGACTCAACATCAGGATGATACTGCAAATTCAACTGCTCTTCTTCTTGTAATGACAATCTATGTTTATCTGTATAGTGTAGCTTTACATCGAATGGATGCAAACGTTTCAAAACAGCTAAGCCAATGCGGCCTGCTGCAATGCAACCTATATTCATCCCTTCTAAATCATAAGCGCGGGACACACAATCTGCAATATTCCATTCTCCTTGAACAACTTGCTTATACTGAGGAATATAATTTCGAACTAAAGATAAAATCATCATAACAGCATGTTCCGCAACGCTAATGCTATTGCAATATGTGACTTCACAAACCGTTAAATCTTTGCCTTGAGCGGCCTGTAAATCAACATGGTCAGAGCCTATACCCGCTGTAATGGCTAATTTTAGATTTTTAGCTTTTGCTAATCGATCTGATGTTAAATATGCAGGCCAAAATGGCTGAGATATGACAATATCTGCATCCACTAGTTCACGTTCAAATTCAGAGTTTACACCATCTTTATCTGATGTCACAATAAGAGTATGCCCTTTACCTTCCAACCATTTACGAAGACCCAGCTCACCCGAAACACACCCCAGCATTTCTCCAGGTTCGAAATCAATATCTTTAGGCGTTGGTAATGATTGTCCATCAGGATATTTTGTAAGCTCTGGAATTTGTTCTCGAGCATATTGGGGTGGATAGCCTAAGGCAGGATCTTTGTAAAGTACGCACAATACCTTAAGTGATTGATTTGTTTTAAAATTTGGTTTGCTTTCTGCCATGACGTCCTCTTAATTTCCTGTCAAAAGAAGTGAAGTATTACATAGTAGAATATGGAATGAAAATGCAATGACCAATATATTCCGACCAAGAAATGTTAGCCAACAAGCATAGTCATTGGTTGCAACAACTTTATTTATTTTGTACTGTAAAAACCATATTCAAGATAATAGAGCTATAAGACGACAAAGAGAAAAATAATATGGACAAAAAGTTGTTTGTTTGCGAGAAACCCAGCCAAGCTAGAGATATTTCACGAGTTTTGGGTGCGACAAAAAAGCGCGAAAGCTATATTGAAGGTTCAGAGGTTATTGTAACCTGGTGCCTTGGCCACTTACTTGAAGCCGCCAAACCCGAGTATTATTGTGCAGATCTAAAACCATGGCGTATTGAAAAGCTACCTGTTATCCCTGAAAAATGGCATATGGAGCCTGTCAGCAGGGTCAAAAAACAACTTGCGGCCGTTAAAAAACTGATAAAATCTTCAAACCATATCGTTATCGCGACTGATGCTGATAGAGAGGGTGAGTTAATTGCTCGAGAGTTAATGGCTTATTGCAATTACCAAGGAAAAATAGAAAGACTATGGTTGTCTGCATTGGATGATGTTAGCATCCAAAAGGCACTTAAGGTTATAAAGCCTGGCAGTTCAACAGAAAGTTTATATCATGCGGGACTGGGGCGACAACGAGCAGACTGGACAGTTGGCATGAATATGACTATGGCGACAAGTGCCTTATTTGGAAAATTTGGTGAGGGTGTTTTGTCTGTTGGCAGAGTTCAGACCCCAACGCTACAATTAATTGTGACAAGAGATAAAGCGATTGAACAGTTCCAACCACAAGATTACTTTGAATTATTTGCTCAGTTTGTGGACAACGAGAATATTAGCATTTGGTTAAAATGGATTGTTCCAGAGTCATTTCAAAACAATGAACAGAGCCGGTGCCTTGATAGCATCGCAATCAAAAATATTGCAAATAAAATACATGGTCAACCTGCCACTGTTACCAAACTCACCAAAAAGAAAAAAAGGCTATCCCCACCATTACCATTTTCACTTTCCGCATTGCAAAAGAAGGCATCTGCGTTATATGGATTTTCCGCAAAAGAAACATTATCAGCCGCTCAAGCACTGTATGAAAAATACAAAATAACGACTTATCCAAGAACGGATTGTGGCTATCTTCCTGTGTCGCAGCATGCTGAGTCAAAAAATGTACTGGATGCACTTTTGCGGTGTGATCCATCCTTGTCGAACTTAATAAAAAGCTGCGATATAAAGTTTAAATCACCAACCTGGAATGATAAGAAAGTAACTGCTCACCATGGAATTATCCCAACAACAAATAGTAATATAAATCTGTCAACGATGCCTACAGACATACTTAAAATATTTCATTTAATTCGGGCTGTCTATATTTCTCAGTTTTTGGGTGATTTTGTATATAAACATACAAAAATTATTGTTAGCTGTGAAAATGAAAAGTTCTCAGCCACAGGTAAAATTCCATTGGTTCCAGGCTGGAAAAAAGCGCTTGACATCAACAAATGGGGAAGTACATCTAAAGGAGAAGATGAAACAACACAAGATTTACCTAACTGGGCTGAAGGCCAAAGATTAACAGTAGCGCAAGAAAAAGTTGCTAAGAAAAAAACAAAATCTCCAGCACACTTTACGGAAGGTACTTTAATTGGCGCTATGGAATCCATTGGTCGCTATGTAGAAGAACCGAAGCTTAAGAAAATATTAAAAGAGACATCGGGCATTGGTACTCAAGCAACCCGGGCCGCAATCATTGAAACTCTAATAAAACGGGAATACATAACTCGCAACAAGAAAAAATTAGTATCCTCTGAAAAAGGCAGAGCATTAGTTGAGCTGCTGCCCAATGAAGTAAAGGATCCTGCAACAACAGCTAGATGGGAGCAGGATCTAGAGGAGGTTGCATTAGGCATATTGCCATTGGATGTATTTATAGAGACTCAAAACAATAATTTAAAAACAATGCTTAACGCATTAAGTCAAGGCCGCTCTACATCTATACCATCCACTCAAGCAGCACAAACCTCCACTAGTAAATATAAATGTCACTCTTGCAAGAAACCCATGGTCAGACGAAAGGTAAAATCAAAAAACACGTATTTCTGGGGATGTACAGGATATCCTGAGTGCACAGTTACATTGCCTGATGCTAAGGGCAAACCAGGGGCAAAAAGAGTCACAGCAAAAAAAACAAGTCAGCAGTGCTCTAAATGTAAAACAGGATACTTTGTCGAACGAAAGGGCGCAAGAGGAAGATTTTATGGCTGCTCAAACTATCCAAAGTGTAAAAATGTTGTTCAAGAGGTGACTGAATGATCCTGAGGGAGTGTTCACAGAACTGCATCAATCCTGAAACAGTCTCAACACAACCAACCGTTTCATCATACTTTTTGCCGCTTAGCAAATTGCTAATAATAAGATATTGTGTTTAGTCGTTTCTGCTTGGCAGCTCCAATTAAGCTCAGCATAACCGTTGCAGTTTCATCGCCTTTATCAGAACCTACAAACAGCCAGTTCTTCCGACCTGGCCACAGAATATTCCACTGCAAAGTGTCTATTAAGCCGCGATATGGCCTTTCCATCCGAAAATATACCCCTTTCGACGATATTTATTTGACAACTAGGCAAGGCAGTATATTATGTAAGACAGCTTGAAAGTTATTTGATGTATTTATGTGTGCAATTTCCATGAGATATGTATTGTATTTCGGTTTGTTCTTCATAAAGTAATAGCAATTCTTCCAGCCATATGGCCTTATCTATAGGCTTCAATTACTTCTGAACAATAAATAGGATATAAATATGTCACAATCCACAGGAATCGTTAAATGGTTCGATGAAACAAAAGGTTTTGGCTTTATTAAGCAAGATTCTGGAGAACCCGATGTTTTTGCGCACGTTAACGCTATTTCTGGCCCATCAAAAACTTTGATTGAAGGTCAAAAAGTAGAATTCACAGTTACTAAAGGTGCCAAAGGCCTTCAAGCAGAGAATATTGTAATTGTCTAGTTGAATAACATTATTCTTTGGGAACAACCTAAGGGCTAGATCAAATTAGGCATGGCCTTTTTTCTTGCCCATAGGTTGTACCATAATCTTCTAATAAAGCACGTGTAATTAGACCCATAGTATGGTGAAGTGGCCTACCTAACCCGGGTATAATTATAATATTACGAGCCGAGGAGTACCCTATGAGCAACAAAGGAAAAGTGAACAGTCATTCAACTGGGTGCGAGAAGTCGTCAGCCACATTAGCCGCCGAGTCAGATCAATCCTAGGCATTCATGTTGCATGGGTGGGTTAACTTGTTTTTATAAGCCCAAGCATTGATCAGATGAATATTCTTTAGTTCACCTTTATCTCGAGTAGCACAAATAGTTCCCCCATCAATAGTGATTATTTTACCTTCGGTTTTCACAAAGATTTCACTCATCCAATCGATAAATATTTTTTCAAAATGATATGAGCCAATCATAGAAAAAACGCGGCCGAAAGTGTCATGTGATGGGATACCATGCAGTCACTCTAAAACACCCTCAAACATTCTTTTTTTTCTATTACAAAACTCTTCAACTTCTACCCAATCATCACAACCACATAGACTGCCAATAAAGGCTGAAACTAAAATATCGATGAATTTATGTTGTGTATTATGGTGAAGTTCCAGTGAGTAATGTTTGGTACTTATGCGGGAGAGACCAAAAAGATACTGGGTTAGATAATTGGGGCAGGGGGGCAGACCCATGGATGAGCGACAGAGAAAAAAAGCAACGAGAGCAGGCGAGAATTTCAAAAAAATTTGAAAACGACATAAGACAAGGTAAATCCAGGGGTAAATAATCAATAGTTTAGTACACAGATATTAGGGAGCGTGTCATCGACTTACCCGCTGAGTTGGCTTCTATGCCTGGTGTTCTAACACGGCAGAGATAATTAGTTGCGCAGTGGTGCCGTAAGGTTACAAAGGTATTATCCGGAACATGTTGGGTTTTAAAAACATTGAATCTGCCCAAGGTACTTTGGCCGGAATTGAGTTGGTGGCGATGTTGAAGAAAGGCTAGATAAAGAAGGATCTGTCTAGTACTTTTTTGTGAAGTTCCAGTAAATAATTATTTACGGGAACTTCACGGTCATTGCTTCCTTTCTGCTTAAACGCTAGTTTCAGAACCCGAGGGCACTTTGGTGCCAATGTGTTTTTCACCTCTTGATCTGGCTAATAGAATTTGTTTTTGTCTTTCAGCGAATCTCTCTTTTTGCCCAGGTGTCATTTTGTTAAAGCAAAAATCACAGCTCACACCCTTGATGTATTGGGCGCTCAGTTTTTGTTCTGCAGTGATAGGCATTCTACAAGCATAGCATTGATCATAAGAACCAGGTGATAAATCATGATTAACAGCAACCCTCTCATCAAAAACAAAACACTCACCTTCCCACATTGTTTCTGCTTGTGGCACTTCTTCAAGATATTTTAAAATACCACCCTCTAAGTGGTAGACCTCATCGAAGCCCTTTTCTTTTAAATAAGCTGTCGATTTTTCACACCTGATGCCACCGGTACAATACATGGCGATTTTTTTATTTTTTTCGGGGTCTAAATTATTTTTTACGTATTGAGGGAACTCTCTGAAGGTTCCTGTATTAGGATTGATAGCATTGTGAAAGGTACCAATTTTAACTTCATAATCGTTGCGCGTATCAATTAGCGTCACGTTGGGATCAGATATCAGCGCATTCCAATCCTTTGGTTTTACGTATGTACCTGAAATGTGTGTGGGATCTATGCCATTGACACCCATGGTTACAATTTCTTTCTTTAATTTTACCTTGGTTCGCTTAAATGGCATCTCATGACTATATGATTCTTTATGGCTTATCGGACTAAGGCTAGGGTGTTGATTGAGATAATGCAATAGCGAGTCAGTACCCTCTCTAGTGCTCGCCACTGTGCCGTTAATACCTTCTTTGGCAAGTAATAACGTACCATACACTTTATGTTGCGTCATAATGGATAACAAAGGCTTTTTAAGGTCCTCAAAGTTATCAAGTGTAGCGAACTTATATAGAGCGCAAATGACATAAGTTGTCATGTGGTTACCTTCTGAAAAATTATGGTTATATCGACAAATTGTGAAAATTATACCACATCTACATTCGAACAATAAAAGGTCAGTTCCTTTAATTAGACGTCAAAACTGATTGCTTTGTTCTATCCGTTTGACCCCCTATTATGTGTACTTTTTAAAGCTCACGTTTTTCACATTTTCCCTCTGTGTCAATGTGACTGAGACAAACTTCCTTGTATAATTAAGGAACATTT
>CAZWHY010000067.1:0-9371 GCA_964633725.1 Uncultured Candidatus Berkiella sp. | reverse complement strand
TCGAATCTTCACTTTGCAAATTTCCAAAAAAAATGCCCACCCAATATATATTGGGGGGCATTTTTTTGGAAACTGGCGGAGAGGGAGGGATTCGAACCCTCGATAGAGGTATGAGCCCTATACTCCCTTAGCAGGGGAGCGCCTTCAGCCGCTCGGCCACCTCTCCAGTCAGAGCGCATGATACCATCATGTCACCTATAGGTTAAGCCCAAAATAATGATTATTAATCATTATTTTAAAATAAAAACAAAATTAATAATTTATTATTTGCTGGCTTTATAACTAGTCGCTATTCAGCTTCTTGAGCATCTTGAGCGTCTTGAGCGTCTGCTCCTGAGCCTAGCTCTTTTTCTTTTTGAATGCGCTGATAAATTTCTTCGCGATGAACCGCAATTTCTTTAGGGGCATTTACGCCAATTCTAACTTGGTTACCCTTCACACCTAAGACCGTTACCGTGACTTCATCACCGATCATTAATGTTTCACCAATACGACGTGTTAATATGAGCATTGTCAATCTCCTTTACAACGAAACAAGACGCCTAAGGCGTCTTGAAAAAACTACTAATTCTTTATGGCGCTTTAGGCACTTCGGCGTGATGGATACTCTTCTTCAACTGGTGCCTCATTAAGATTAAAGGCATCATGCAGAGCTCTCACACCTAGTTCTAAATACTTTTCGTCCATTACTACAGATACTTTAATTTCTGAAGTAGAAATAAGCTGGATATTTATGCCCTCTTGTCCAAATGCTTCGAACATTGTGCTGGCAACACCAGCATGAGAACGCATACCAACGCCTACAATCGAGATTTTGGCTATTTTCGTGTCACCATGCACACTCTTTGCACCAATTTCTTTGGCCACCGCATTTAATATTTTGATGCCCTGTTCATAATCCCGGCGATGTACCGTAAATGTAAAATCTGTTGTACCATCTGCTGCAAGATTCTGAATGATCATATCTACTTCAATATTTTCTTTACTGATTGGCAATAATAACTTCGCGGCAATACCAGGCATATCTGGAACACCACGAATAATGAGCTTAGCTTCTTCCCTGTTGAATGCAATACCAGATATAACAGCATGTTCCATATTTGTGTCCTCATCATAGGTAATTAACGTACCAGGACCATCTTCAAAAGTAGACAGTACTCTAAGTGGTACATTATATTTTCCGGCAAATTCTACTGCTCTAATTTGCAGTACATTTGCCCCTAAGCTGGCAAGCTCCAACATCTCTTCAAATGTGATACAAGACATTCTTCTGGCGTCAGGCACCATCCTAGGATCCGTCGTATACACACCATCTACATCGGTATATATTTGGCATTCATCTGCCCCCAGGCGCGCCGCTAGTGCCACTGCAGTGGTATCCGAACCACCACGCCCCAGCGTTGTAATATTGCCGTTCTCATCCACGCCCTGAAATCCAGCCACAACAACAACTTTGCCCGCATCCAGCGCTTTGCGAATATTCTCTTCGCCAATCGACAATATCCGAGCCTTATTGTGCTGAGTGTCTGTTTGAATTGGCACCTGATGTCCCATATAGGACACAGCCGGACAACCAATAGACTCCAAAGCCATGCTAAGCAGAGCAATCGTACACTGCTCTCCTGTGGACAATAAAACATCCAGCTCCCGCGGATGTGCGCTTGAGCCCAAATCAAAGGCTAATTTTTCCAGCCTATCGGTCTCATGCCCCATCGCAGAAACAACAACAACAATGTCATGCCCGGCATTTCTAGATTTCATGACCTTTTGCGCAACATGCCGCAAGCAATCTAAATCTTTTACCGAGGTTCCACCAAACTTTTGTATTAATAAGCTCATTAACTTATCCAATCAAGGCTGAATTCTAACATGATTAAAATTTTAGGCAAATTTTCAGTATTTTCCAAGTTATTCGACTTTTTCTTTAATCCATCCTGCAATGGAATCCAATGCCGAATCTAAGGCTTCTGGTTTGTCACCACCCGCTTGAGCCATATCTGCACGCCCACCACCAGATCCACCTATCTGTTCAGCTAGGTTTTTTACCAGTTCTCCAGCTGACACCCTGCTCGTACAATCTTTTGTCACGCCAACAATTAATTGCACTTTTTGCCCGTTAACCGAAGCCAATACAACCACACCAGTTTTCAACTTGTTTTTCAAGTCGTCAACCAATTGTCTCATCATTTTGGGCTCGGCTTGCTCTAGTTTTTTAACCAGAAGTTTCATACCGGCAACGTCTACCGCACGACTCGCTAAATCGCCGCCTGTATGAGACGCTAATTTTTGCTTTAAACGCGCATTTTCTTTTTCCAGAACTTTAAGTTGTGTGATCGACAGACGTATTTTATCGTCAATATTTTGTTCATTGGTTTTGAATTGAGTTTGTATACTCTGCAAAATATTGGCTTTATTTTTGAACCACTGAAAAGCGCCTTCACCTGTTACGGCTTCTATACGACGAACGCCTGCTGCTACCCCACTTTCTTGTGTGATCGCCATTAAACCAATATCGCCAGTTCGCTCTACATGCGTACCACCACACAACTCTACTGAAAAACCATTTCCCATGGATAATACTCTAACCGTCTTGCCATACTTTTCACCGAATAAAGCCATAACCCCTTGCTCAATCGCTTCATCGTAAGCCATTTCTTTTATAATGACGAGAGAGTTTTCCAGTATTTTTTGATTGACTCTATGTTCAATGCTTTGTAATTGATCTACCGTAATAGAATCAAAATGAGAAAAATCAAACCGCAACCTATCGGGTGATACCAATGAGCCCTTTTGGGTAACATGCTCACCCAGTATTTCTCTTAATGCGGCATGTAATAAATGCGTAGCGGAATGATTGCGAATAGCGGATTGGCGTAATGATGCCGTCACATTGGCCGTCACACTATCACCTACTGTCACCTCGCCTTGTGCGATGGTTCCTATATGCAATATCGCTTTTTGAGATTTTTGGGTATCTTGTACTTCAAATGTGCTTTTTGAAAAAACTAACGTCCCTTTGTCACCTACTTGACCGCCTGATTCAGCATAAAACGGTGTTTTATCTAAAACCACAATACCTTTTGTGCCCACTTCTAATTTATCAACCAATTTTCCATCTAACAATAAAGCAGAAACTGTTGTTTCACAGCTCAAATCAGAATAGCCCACAAACTCACTTTTCTGATCTAATACTATTTGATCATTGTAATCCAAACCAAATTGACTTTTGCTTCGTGCTCTTTGCTTTTGGGCGGCCATCTGTTGTTCAAAGCCAGCCAAATCAATTGTGACATTTTTTTCTCTTGCAATATCAGCCGTTAAATCAATGGGAAACCCATAGGTGTCATATAGTTTAAACGCTGTTTCGCCAGATATACCGCCACCGCTTTTTTGCATTTCATTTTCTAAAATTTTCAGACCATGATCTAATGTTTTTGCAAATTGTGCTTCTTCTTTTAAGATAATCTTTTCTATTTTTGACTGCATTTTAATTAATTCAGGGTACGCATCCCCCATTAACGCAACTAAAACACTCACCATTTTATGAAAAAATGGCTGATTGGCACCCAATTGATGTCCATAGCGTAAAGCACGACGCATAATACGACGCACAACATAACCTCTGCCTTCATTGGCAGGTAAAACACCATCAACAATTAAAAAACAGGTCGCGCGAATGTGATCCGCGATGACATTATAACTTTTGCTTTTTTTGTCTTCGCTGGGTAGTAATGCTTGCGCTGTCTCGATTAAACTTTGAAATAAATCAATTTCATAATTACTATGCACGCCCTGCATCACCGCGGCCACACGTTCTAATCCCATACCCGTGTCGATAGAAGGCCTAGGCAATGAAGTTAGATTGCCTTGTTTATCTCGGTTATATTGCATAAAGACCAAATTCCAGATCTCAACAAAGCGATCCCCTTCTTCATCGGGCGAACCGGGAGGCCCACCTGCTACCGCGTCACCATGATCATAAAATATCTCTGAACATGGCCCGCAAGGCCCTGTATCACCCATGGACCAAAAGTTATCTTTATCACCACAACGTGACATTCTATCAGGCGATACTTTCACATCATTCAGCCAAATATTTTCTGCTTCTTTGTCATCTTGGTATACAGTCACCCACAGTTTTTCAGCCGGGATTTTGAGCTCTTGCGTCAAAAAATTCCAAGCAAATTCTATCGCCTCTTTTTTGAAATAATCCCCAAAGCTGAAATTACCCATCATTTCAAAGAATGTATGGTGTCTGGCTGTATAACCTACATTTTCCAAATCGTTATGTTTACCGCCCGCTCGCACACAACGCTGTGCACTAGCTGCTCGATTATAATCACGCTTATCTTGCCCCAAAAAAACATCTTTGAATGGCACCATACCCGCATTGGTAAACAATAATGTGTCATCGTTGTAAGGCACCAATGAACTGCTTGCCACAATTTTATGCTGATGTTTCTTAAAGTACGCTAAAAATGTGGCTCTAAGCACACTTAATTTCATAAGGCATCCTGGTTACTAAATATTAAACTATTTCGAAAACTCATCTATATTATCCGTTTTCAATATTTCTCTCACCTGTTCCATTTTAAAACCACGCTGAATTAAATATCGTGTCTGTTTTATTTTTTCTGCCAAATCCAAATCTAAACGAGTGCCTAGATGATCACCTTGGTTTTCTTTGAAACGCTTTGCTCTTGCCATACATCCAGTATAAATCCAATCTACCGCTTGCCAATCTTCATGTTGCTCAATTTCACGTTGGTTAAAACCATGTGTTTGTAGTTCTGCAAGGATCCTAAGTGGCCCTAATCCCCTGCCACTTCGCACTCTCACAATCATCCCGATAAAGCGTGACGCGCTTAAGAGTGAATCTTGCTCTAAGATTAAAAGAACTTGCTGAATGGCCGGTGAATCAAATCCACGCTGGGATAATTTACGGGCAAGCTCACGGCGCGAATGTTCACGCCGTGCAAGCAACCGTATAGCGGTATTTCTAATAGACATCAAACAAAGCAGACTAAGACTCGCTGTCCTCAGTCGTCTTTCTCACCCGTTTGGTTTCTTTTTTGGCAGTCGCTTTAGTAGAGCTTGTTGCTGTTTCAGCCTTTTTAGGTTTTTCTTGTATCGTATCAGGCAATAACTGCAAGCGAATTTTATATTCAAGCTCTTCCGCTAATTCTGGATGCTCTCTGAAGTATCCCTGTGCATTTTCTTTGCCTTGACCAATGCGTGTGCCTTGATAGCTATACCAAGCGCCTGCTTTGTCAACCAAACCAAGCTTAACGCCAAAATCTAACACTTCGCCCAAACGGGAAATGCCTTTGCCATATATGATTTCAAATTCCGCTTGTTTGAACGGAGGGGCGACTTTATTTTTGACTACTTTGACTCTGGTTTCATTGCCAATGACTTCATCGCCCTTTTTGATAGCGCCTATTCGGCGAATATCTAAACGCACAGAAGAATAGAATTTCAGTGCATTACCACCTGTTGTGGTTTCAGGGCTACCAAACATGACGCCAATTTTCATTCTGATTTGGTTAATGAAAAAAGCCATTGTATTGGTACGTTTCAAATTACCGGTTAGTTTTCTCAAGGCTTGTGACATCAGACGCGCTTGCAAGCCCACATGATGGTCACCCATATCACCTTCAATTTCCGCTTTGGGTGTGAGTGCAGCAACTGAGTCAATAACCACTAAATCAATACCGCCAGAGCGAACTAACATATCTGTGATTTCTAAAGCTTGTTCGCCGGTATCAGGCTGAGAAATTAATAAGTTTTCTAAATTAACACCCAACTTTTCAGCATACTTTGGATCTAATGCATGCTCTGCATCAATGAAAGCTGCAACACCACCCTTGCGCTGACATTCTGCAATAACCTGCAAAGTCAGCGTTGTTTTGCCAGAGGATTCTGGGCCATAAATTTCAACTACACGACCTTTAGGCAGCCCACCAACCCCTAGCGCTATATCCAAGCCTAAAGAACCAGTGGAAATTATTTCGATATCAGCGATAGCATTTTTATCGCCTAAACGCATAACAGAGCCTTTACCGAATTGGCGATCGATTTGCATTAAGGCTGCATTTAACGCCTGCTTTCTGTTTTCATCCATTACAAGGCCCTCTAAGTTAAGAAATTAACAAAGCATTTTATATATTAATCGGATATTATTGCACAGAACCTAGTAAACCATAACTAGAAACCATATAAAAAAAGTTTTAATGCCTAAATTAGTTAAGCAAAGTATAAAGTTAGAAAAATTCATGAAAAATAAAAAAATCGATAAAGAAATATCCCACACACCTATGATGCAACAATTTTGGAAGATCAAAGCCGACTATCCAAAAACATTATTATTTTATCGTATGGGGGATTTTTATGAGTTGTTTTATGATGACGCAAAAAAAGCTGCAGATATATTAGATTTGACCCTAACCGCTCGCGGCCAATCTGCTGGTGAACCTATCCCCATGGCGGGATTACCTCATCACGCAGCAGAAAGTTATCTTGCAAAATTAATCAAGCTGGGTGAATCTGTTGCTATTTGCGAACAGGTAGGAGAAGCCTCTGCCAAGGGGGGGCCCATGAAACGCAAAGTGGTACGCGTACTCACCCCAGGTACCGTCACAGACGAAGCTCTGTTAGATGCCCAAACAGAGACCTTACTATGTGCTGTGTACTTCAAACAAGCTCGCTGCGGCCTTGCTACGCTAGAACTAGCCAGTGGCCGTTTTTGTTTGACAGAATTAGACAGCGAGCAAATCCCCAATGAATTGGCTCGATTACAGCCTGCTGAAATACTATTACCTGATTCATTTAGTTTGGCTTCCCCTGCCCCTAAAGAAACGAAAAGCCGAATACGACCTGAATGGGATTTTGATCACCGTGCCGCCCACCGATTATTATGCGAACAATTTTCTGTTAAAAATTTGCAAGCCTTTGAATGCGAATCACTCACACTCGCCGTACAATCTGCCGGTGCGGTTTTAAGGTATGTACATGAAACGCAGGGGCGACAATTAACGCATATCCATCGACTAGAAGTAGAAAATAACAGTCATAATTTACAATTAGACAGTCGCACACTGAGAAACTTGGAATTACTACAAAATCCAGAAGGTAAACGCGATTATACGCTCATCAGCATATTAGACAAAACCAAAACACCGATGGGGGCACGGCTTTTAAGCCGCTGGCTGAGTCGTCCCATCACCAACTTGCAAACTTTGAATAATCGATTCGATAGCATTGAGCAATTACAAACACAATACGATGTCCAAGATATTCAACTCATACTAAAAACTATTGGTGATATGGAGCGTATCTTGGCGCGTATCGGCTTACAAAGCGCCAGACCACGTGACTTAGTCAAGTTAAAAGCCTCACTTGACGCATGTACTCAATTAAATAAAATATTGGAAAAACCTTTGCCATTTATGCAAGGTCAAGCGCTATCGGATCATTTGGAAGTGAAACATAAATTAACAACTGCCATTATAGACAATCCACCAATGACCGTTCGAGACGGCGGTATGATTAAAGAAGGCTATGACGAGCAACTAGATGAATATAGAGCGCTTTGTGAAAATATAGAAGGCTATCTTAAAAAACTAGAAGTTCAAGAACAAAAAAACACAAAACTGAGCACACTAAAAGTCGGTTATAACCGTGTACATGGATTTTATATAGAACTCAGCCGAAGAGAATCTGACAAAGTCCCTGACCATTACCAACGTCGCCAAACTTTAAAAAACACAGAGCGTTTTATCACAGAAGAATTAAAATCTTTTGAAGAAAAAATCCTAACCAGTCGAGAAAAGTCACTGAGCAGAGAAAAAAAACTATATGAAGAACTCGTTGCTTGGTTATTAAATGACTTGCAAGGCATGCAGCAAACGGCACATTTGTTAGCCGAGCTAGATGTACTAACCAATTTAGCCGAACGCGCTAGCACACTGCAATACACCAGACCCACCCTAAGCCACCACTCAAAACTCAACATACAAGCAGGTCGTCATCCTGTTATAGAAGAATCAACCGATAGCCATTTTACCCCAAATGATTTAGCCCTTAATTCAGACAAAAAAATGTTGATTATAACAGGCCCTAATATGGGTGGTAAATCCACTTATATGCGACAAGTTGCTTTAATTGTTATTATGACGCACATTGGCAGCTTTGTGCCAGCCCAAAGTGCCCACATTGGTAAAATCGATAGAATATTCACCCGCATTGGCGCACAAGATAACATTGCCAAAGGCCAATCAACCTTTATGGTCGAAATGACAGAAGCTGCCAATATTTTGCACTGTGCCACGGAACATAGCCTAGTCATTATGGATGAGATTGGTCGGGGCACCAGTACATTTGACGGTATGTCTTTGGCCTGGGCTTGTGCTTATGCTTTGAGCCAAAAAATTCAAGCCTATTGTCTATTCTCCACTCATTATTTTGAACTAACACGCCTAGCGGAGAAATATTCAAATATACACAATGTGCATTTAGCTGCAGAACAAAGCAACAACCAGCTTATTTTCTTGCACCGTGTGAGCAATGGGCCACTGAATCGTAGTTATGGCCTACAAGTTGCCAAATTAGCCGGCATGCCGCAAAACGTGATTACATTAGCAACACGCATATTAGAAAAGCTGGAAAAAAGAAATTCAGAACTCACGTCGACTCCAAAATCCAAACCTACTATCGATAATGCAACCTCCCAACCTATTGAGACAGCAGAATCTAAACAAGATAAATTAACACGGCAAAAACTTTTAGCCCTAAATCTTAACGAGTTAAGACCTATTGATGCATTACAGATACTCAATGACTTACAAAGTGAAATACAAGCTGTTCAGCAGTCTGAATCATTAGAAAATATAGAACACACAGCCGTATAATTAAATTAAGGAATGGTATAATGACTCAAGCTCAAACAGATTTTATAAAATCTTTACCCAAAGCAGAACTACATCTACACCTAGAGGGCAGCCTTGAACCAGAGCTAATGTTCGAAATAGCAAAACGCAACAATATTAACTTACCTTATGCATCCCCAGAGGCAGTAAAGTCAGCCTATGAATTTGATAACCTACAGTCATTCTTAGATATTTACCATCAAGGCGCCTCTGTTTTAAGAACAGAACAAGACTTTTATGATCTCACCACTGCCTACTTAAAAAGAGTGCATCAAGATGGTGTCACCCATGTGGAGATATTTTTTGATTCCCAGACACACACTGATAGAGGCATTGCCTTTGAGACTGTTTTTACAGGCATTGACAAAGCACTGGCAGACGCTAAACAAGTCGGATAAGCAGGTGTTGTTACCAACACCCACTCTCCTAAGAACCGTGCATGCG
>CAZWHY010000066.1:0-9700 GCA_964633725.1 Uncultured Candidatus Berkiella sp. | reverse complement strand
ATTTATCAGCACGTCCTATGCTGCTAATTTATGTGCCTGCGGCACACTTTTTACGGACTACTTTGACAGAAAAGCATCATACCTTTTTGACATACCCTCAAACCACCGTATTAATTTTTCAATAGCTTCGTTTATTATTTTATTAATACTTTGGTCTTTGTGAAAATACAAGTAGTCTTTTGCTAAATTTAATACTAACAAACTGGCGCCTTCTATAGGTTGAGGCTTTGCACCAAGATACTCAAGTCTTGGTTTAGAAGTGTCATTTATAGTGCTTATATTGTATTTCTGATGATGGGTCCATGAGGAATGAACAGCAGTTGAACTCATTCTATAAAAAGACTCATAGACATCAGATAGGCCAACTGATTTAGCAAGTTCTAGAATATTTGGACACCAATTTTTATCTTTTTTAAAATCAATATCTTCAAGCTCATATCCTGCATCTCTAAACGTCTTTTCAATACTATTTAGCATTCTAGACTCAATATCCTTGATAGAAGTTCCTTTGTTTTTTTCAATGAGCTCCCAAAGCTTTTTATCATATACTAATGATGCTTTCTTAAATTTATCACACATTTCACAATTAATATTTTTAACTAAGTATTTTAACTTAATGACCACCTCGCATAATGTGCGTAAGAGGATATAAGATATTTCTGTTCGATCATCTATTATCAAGTATATAGAGCTGTCATATAACTTATAAATATGTATCATATGCCCCATAAGCATTGCTTTCTCGTCATCACTTTTAGCTGTATTAATAGTTAAACTGGAAATTAATTTTAATAACATGCAAACATGATTACTTACATAAGCCAAGTCAGAAATATGCCCTGCTTCTGACTTGGTTTCTTTTTGCAAGTTTGGGAGCTTAAACTGTTGTATTGTTGATAGTTGGTGTGATAATTCCATCATGTTGCCATCCCGCAATAAGTACTGAAATTTGTTCAGATTATAAAATTAATATGGAGTCGTGTGCCCATCGGCTTACTCGACTAATTGGTACTTTTATCCTTAAATTATATTTACTGGAACTTCACAACTATAAAACCTTTTGAATTAATTTACTCTATAAATTTATTCAATTTTGTTATAAACCAATTCCACTTTTGCAATATTTTATCGTCATAACTTTCTTTATTTAGTTTTTCATTTATTTGAAAAAGAAAATATTCAACTTGATCCTCATCATATTTTTCAAATAGACTGAAAAAATAAATACCATCTAAATCTCTCTCAAAGCTACGATTAGCCCCATGGCAATTATTATCAACGTAATAGTTCAATGCTTCTTTAGATAAAATAATCCTAGGGTATATAGCAATTTTATTTTCACCTTGATAAGCCTTAATAATACCAGAACCATAAAAAAATGCATGTTGCCCTTTTGAAGACTCAAAAGAATAAAATGCATCCCCAAAGTGAACACACCCTCTTATCAGCAAGCCCAGCAATTCGAATACTTTATATTGTATTTTTGCTGCATCAGCCTGAATTTCTTCAAATAAGTCTTCTGGACAACGTAGAGCAATATTCTCGCTATCTTTATAATCATAAAAGATCAAAATTGTATCCGAAAAAAAGGTAACCCCGCTTTTAATATTGCATCTTATATGATGGTTTTGATCCACCTCATACTGGCAATCTCCTCCAGATACATTCTCATTTAGATAACTATAAAGTTTGTTAATCTGACACTCTTTCGCATCACCCGGACACATATCTAAGACATAATCGCTAAACCCCAAAATATCGATGAGTAAAATAATTTTTTTGTCTAACTTGATTTTTTCATCAACAGCAGGTTTCACTGCCTCAACATCAACCTTTCCTAGAATATTTGAAAGTTTTTCAATAATACGTTTCAAACCAACCTCTTTAACCCGTCAATTACCTCGGCATTAGCATGTATATAGCGCTAATAGAGGCTATGGAAGCTCGCAATCTTTCGCGAGGTTACCGTAATTAATTTTTTACTGGTATCTCACGTTTTATTGCCCACTTTTGTGAGGCTCCCGTAAATAATTTTTACTGGTATCTCACTATTAACCAACCTTTTAATTGCATTTTATCGAGCGTTCCCAGCAAACAAATATTTACTGGAAGAGTACAATTATTTGCAATTACTATCTTTATTTAAACTTTATAATTGGAGTATCGCTATTCGGTGATTCTTTTATTGCTCTCTCTAGTAAAGCCTTTCTCTGGTATTCTGATAGATCACCAAACCTTCTAATATCGTCGATATAGATACCATAAGGACCACAAGTTTCACATTTTTGATACACCAATTTATATTGGTGTATTGCGCTTTCTTCACTATGTTTTATTAAATTATTTTGACAAACATAACATTTTTCATTATTCATTATTCACCTTGCTCTCAAAAACTTCTTCTCAATCGATTAGATAAAAGCATTCTATTTTGCCCCACTCAGTTTGTGTTAATATTATCGAGAAGATCCAACAAACAACTATTCACTGGAGCACCACGATTTTCAAGGAGTTACTTTAGTTAAATTTTAGCTTCTCCCAATCATCAACATGCTCAAGATATAACTCTATTATCTCTTGATGTTTGGTATATAACTTTTTGTTAGAGAATTTTATCGACTTAATCTTTGTCTTAATTTTGTCCTCAGAAACAAAATTATACAAATTATTATATCTAAAGGATGTTTGCGAGGTGAAAACCCTATCTTTTATGCCCATAGAGTGGGATGTAAATTTAAAATGTTCTAAGAATTCAACCGTGAACTTCTCGTTTTGAATTATATTCTTAATAAAAGCTTTAATTTGTTTATCACCACCCATTTCCTCCCACTCATAAAGTAATCTTAAAAAATTAGGATTTTCTAATGCACTACCTTTACCCGCACTGATTTTATCTAAACAAATTATTTTTAACTCATTTAAATCGTTTTCACTAACAATGCTGGAATCTAGTCTTTTCTTCTGGCGCCTTAATTCTCTTGCGACATATTGAGCAGGCCCAGATATTCCTTGACTTGAAGTAATAACCTCTTGTAATATTTCAAAATTTTTCTTTTTGTCATTATGCTGAAGCAAATTGTATACTAACTGAACAAATACAGAATGTGCCTCCTCTAAATCCACCACATCTGAAATATCAAAAATTGCTGATAGGATATTTTTCTGAATACTTTCCTTGTATGATGAAACTGCTTTCACCTCTGTTAATAGCTTATCCAGCGCATATGCGAGTCGCTTCTGTTTTACATATTGTTTAAACGCTTCTATTAATCTATCTGTATTCTCAAATGTATCCTTTAATAAAGATAATTCATTGTTAGTTAAGGCCAGATCAAAACCGCCTGGAGTGAGGGTAAAATATGAATCAAACTTTATTCTTGAACATATTCTTAATTCATTATCCCAAGTATTCTGCCATTCAGTATTGTCGTGGGAAATAGTACCATTTTCAATTATATCATCTATTTGAGGAAACAAACGCATAACTAGGGATTTTATGCTATCTCTATACTCATGTGGCACCCCCTCTAGTGACATTTCAAATGTTTTTTTTCTTAGTTGTATTTCCTCTTCAGAAACATAATAATCACCAATAAATAGAAATTTATTACATTTAATATAGTTATAGTAATCTAACACAAAGACCCTGATTGCCTCTATAGCTATAAAATCTACTGGGTTAATTTCTAAGGTACTCTCCTTGATCAAAAAACCTATGCTAAATCTCAAACTATTGCTATACCTTTTCACATCGCGAATGTTTTTAAATAAATCTTTAAGACCAGATTGAACAATATTCCCCCAATAAGGTTTGTCTTCAGTAAAGAAGCCTTTAGCATCTCTTGGTAGCTTATCTAATATGCATTTAACTTCATCATTGAATATTTCAATAATTTTATCATTGGGAACATGGGGGGTCATAAAACTTACTTGAATAATTTTATCTAAATAAGACTGTGAGCATATCTCAATGTTATCTTTAATTTTATTCTGCACTACTTGTTTATCGAAGGGCAGCAAATAAATCATGTTGGGAAAATCACCATTTATTCTCACTAATTTCAAAATGCTTAATATTTCATGTGCATATAGCCTGTCTATGTCATCTATAATTACTATTATCTTTTCCTTTCTATTGCCAATCTCTTCTTTTATTTCATTTTTAAATTCAATGATGGTTTTTTTGTTGATTTGACTGTTTATAGAAAAAAAATTGGATGCCCAGCTTAAACCTTGGCTTATTAAATTAAAAAATTCAAACACTACAATCAAAGTACAAAATACCAAACCACCTATTTGCAATGACCTTGAACTAATGTTGAATAACTCTAAAACTTCTGGTAATGCTATACCACCAAACCCAATCAGATAAATCAATTTTGAACTTAAACTACTTAAACTAGAAGAAACTGATGAAGTTGATAGAGCCGCAGCATAAAGCTTAAACTTTTTAGCAAGTTTTTTATCACTCTTTGTACTGTCTTTTAATTCTAATTCATTTGCTACCTCAGAGAAAAACTCTTTAATCATATTATTCTGCCCCGACACCAACCATGGGTTGAAAAATATAATTTTGGGCTTTTCATTTGACGGTTTTTTTTCAATATGTTCTATAGCAAGATTTATGATTGAGCTTTTACCATCACCCCATCCCCCAAATAGACCTATAACTAAACTTTCTTGTTCTTTCCAGCTACATAACGTATTTCCCAAATGCTGAGAAAACTCGGAACGAGCTAATCTGTCCTCCTCTTGGGTTTTAATAGGTTCATCTGATTTAAACATTCAGGCTTTCCTTGTTATATGACAATCTCATATGCAGAGAGCTTATCTGGCTTCTTCGAATATTCTAATACACCATTAGTTTTTTAATGTAAGGCTTTAAAGCCTAGTGCCCCCTCAAAACCTCACTGACAAGCTGTGTCAATAAGCTAGGCGACTGTTAGGTTCCAGTAAACAATTATTTTCCGGAACTACACCATCTTGTAACAAAAACATTTTCATCAAGCGGCAAACAATACCAGCTGTCCCCTTCCCTCCAGTATTTTAAACATATGACGATATCTTTAACTTCATCAGTGACCACGTCGCTAAACTTTAAGGACACCTTAATATAAGTCTCTCCGGTTAAAGGTATCCCAAGTATTAGTTGCTCTGGTATTTTACTTTGTGACTCTAAAAAGCAATAATAATTTTCAGTATTACTATTTTTATCATTTCCATTTATTTGAACAATAGAATCCAAGTTTAAAAATATGCTTTTAGCATCATGCAAGCCTGTATTCTTTAACTGAAAAGCAACACCCCACTCTTCATAATTCTCAATCACTTCAATAAGGGGATAAACTTTTGCTGCACTTCTTTTTTTTACATAGGTTTGCTGGGAATATGTAAAAAAGGCAGATATCGCCGCTACAAATGCCCCCATCCAAGCTACTAGACTCCCAGAATTTAATGAAATCTCAATCATTGCCAGTCCTTATTGAAAATAATTTCTATGGAGTGGCAGTATAAGATTGCAAGATATCGAAACACTTACCTTTATCATTTTGAAGCCTTACCTTAGATCTAAGCACTTGACACCCACTGTATTTATTCATAAGAGCCTTTTTTATTATATCTTCAGCTGGCATTAATCGCTCAATAAAGTTCAACGGCCCTTGCTTTTCTATTTGTTTCAAGGCAATCTCATATATAGCTGTATCGCCTGTTTCAAAATCCAACATGATTGGACATCGCTTTCTTACTAAACTAAATATTTCGTTTCCCCTTGAATCAGAAGCTTTCTGATAAATATTTTCCTTATCGCCGACTAGGTTTAAGTCGCAAAATGCTCTATTTGCGACAATTTTACAATTTCGAAAAGAGACCTTTTTTTCTGAGGAAGCCTCAGCTCTTTGTTGATAAGACATAACCATATACTCAGTACAGGATTCAACCCACTCATCTGCTCTTGTATCAACAGTATAAAATGTCAGGAACTGTGCTCCAAAATAAACAAGCACACCAAAACCAAACAACCATATCATAGATGTGAAAAATTCTTTCCATGAGAGCGATAGATCAGTCTTTATATTCTCTTTGTTCACATCATTCATATTAAACCTAATCTAAACATGGGCTTCACATAAAAGATTTTGTAATGATGCTATAATTATGGCACAAACATAGCATTTATCTTCTGAGTTTAAAGACAGGAATTTTGAGATTTATTTTTAAGATTCAAGGACTTGCGTCATTGCATAGTAGATCCAAACTATGCAATTGGTTTATGGTAAAATCAAACGATTTGGCAATCACTGGGTTGCAAGCTGAGCTGTGATTTCAACCTCTGTGAGATTACAATAAAAAACTATTTACTGAAACCTCACGATTTTTTTAGTTTCTGTTTGTGGGTTTTGGAATTTGATCCCAGCTATATGAAGCAAAATCTTGGCGCTGACTTTGATTTGCTTCATTAAAATTTAGAAATCCTGGCACAAAAGTTGACTGCTCAGTTGTTGGTAAAATTGAGTTGCCAAAAGGTATACCGACAAAAGGATCAGGATTCTCTTCAAAAGGATTGAAATCTAAGGTTGCACTATTTAAAGCTGCTTTAGATATCTTCATTTTTGGGGCGCTTGGCTGTATCTTTGTAGGAGTAATAGAATTGGAGATTGATTTAGAAAACTCGACAATATGCTGTACAAACGCTGTTGCCAAATTAAAAGCTCCTACTTCTGCTCTTTGAAATAATTCTAGCGCTTTGTTTTCATCCCTTTTAACGAAAAAGATATTACTTGTTTTTATCTCCCTACCAAAATAGTAAAACTGTCCCAGATAAAAGCAAGCAAAGGCGGTAATTTGCTTATCAAATTGATTCTGGTCTGGATTTTGTTCATCAAGCCCAACAAGGGTGGTTAAAGTTGTAAATACTGATTCATAAAGTTCATTGTCCTGCAATCCATCACTATTGAAGGACTGGATAAATCGATCACCCTTAAGTTTATTTAATGCCTTTTTTGCTAGAATGTATCGGTAGCTAACAAGGGGTCTAGATTCCAATTCAGAAGAATAGAGTGCTTCCAAAAAATCTTCTGTTTTCTTTAATGTTTCTTGATTTATCACAGGCAGTTGTGTTGGCATATGAATGACTCCAAATAAAAATTGAAATTAGAAAATGGACAGTAACTCTTTGATAGGTAAGCTACCTGTCCTGGGCGAACCCTTATGCACCATTATAAATCAACAGGTTAGAGCTTTTTGCAGTTTGTTTAGTAAAACCTGAGACTTACCGCATTGCATAGTAGATCCAAACTATGCAATGCACATATTAGTTGGTGGCAGCTATCCCAACCTTGGATAAGCATTTCGGAACGACACCTTTATTATTCACAATATCAACCGCGTAAATTTTTCATGAGGCTACGGTGAACATTTCTTATGTTGTCTTTTAGACGCATTCTTACTAATACACATTTTTGTGGCGTGTTCCCTATGAACCAGAGCTCCCTAATATGCTATGTAAGCGTCGTTAATATTTTTTATGACTTGATTTCACAATATTACTCTGAGATCGTCTTGTTGCGTGAATACCTACTTGGCACAATATATGGTTGGCACTTTAAATCAATATACTACATATGCGATTAAACAGCATTCACGCAACAACGCCATGTGAACCTCCACTATCATGCACTCTCGCTGCTTCGCCAACTCATGAAAAACAGGTGCTAAAAACTTTCGTATTTTTCCATACAATACCTTCCTTCTAAATTTCGGTACAAAAACAAGATGGTACTTACTATCCCACCTTGAATGGCATAATCTTTCATAAGACATTAGGATTATCCTCTTAAATTGGTGCCGGCAAGCCCAGCTGAGGATTATCCTATATGTCTTATGGAAAGACTCTGAATCTAAAAGGCAAAGCCTTGGAAGTCTCACCAGTCAAACTGGTGGCTTACCTATCAAAGAGTTAAAGAAAAAAACTGTACACTTATACAATTGGTTGGTAATATGTCTGACATTACTTAGAAAGATGAGATGCAAGGTCATTATGCTGCAAATATTTCCAAATAAGGTTAAGGGATCCCCCAGCAAAACAAGAAAGGTGTCCAAATCATATTTGGCCTTCGCTAGTAAGATCTGTAAGGACTTTGCTGGGTACATCCTTTGCCAATACTATAAAAACGATTATGCGAAAATGAGGCTTAATAACCCTGAACAAAGTATTTCAAAGCCAGCTGAAAAAATTATAGATTTAATATGCAATGAGAAAGAATTTGAATTAAATGCACTGTTAAATGCTCTTCTTCCAACCAGATATCTTGAAAGTCACAATCAAAATTTGTTAGAGCATGCATATTTGTTGATGTTAAGAGGAAGACATTTTAATAAATTGAATGTTCTTGAAGAAATTCTTACAGAAAACTCGCTACCTATTGAGCTCCTTATTCGCTCCCGCCCAGATTTTGTATTTCTTATGGTAGAGGAAACCAATATATCCGGCTTAGATTATTTATTCAAAAAAGGATTTCCAATAGATTGCCGTAACAATAGATCAGAAACACCTTTAATGGCTGCATGCCGTCTTGCTCGTCAAAATAATCGAGACATGAATTCCATTGCGATCACCCTTCTCGACAAGGGAGCAGATCCCAATGGAAGTTACGAAGGTGGCGGCAACCCACTTTGGCTTAGTCTACAGTCAGGAAATCGGGAGCTATTTCAAACGTTAAGCAAAAATGGTGCAACATTACCGTGCAAGAAAGAATGCTATGGTAGATTTAAGGAGACAGAACTGCATTTTCAAGCGCGTACCCAACATACAGATTATACATATTGGATCTCAAGAGGTGCTGTAAAGGAAAGCATTTTTGGTTATATACCAACTACCACTCCTTACCCTGTAGCTACATATTTAAACCTAGTCAGTCAATATTTAGATTATGGCGGTAATGCGAACATTAGAAATTCAAATGAAGAGACATTACTCCACATCGCATGTAAAACCTATAATTGGGACTTATTTTCAGAGTTACTCCTGTTTGAGAGTATAGATATCAATGCACAAGATAAGGAGGGAAACACGCCATTACATGTTCTGTGCAATGAGTTGCAGTCCAGCGCTTTGTTATCTCGGCAACATAACGTGCGAGGATCCTTGCTCAGTATGATTAAAGCTTTATATCAAAGCAATAAAACAAACCCTAACCTACAAAATAGACTTGGATTAAACCCATTGCAAATAATCTGTAACCAAAGTCCCATCGATCTTGATGTTTTGTCAATAATGCTAACCTCTGGCAAAACGAACGGTCTGAATAAAGCCACATGGGGAGCGCGCAATCTGTCACCGATACACTTGGTTTTACAACAGATAAATTATTCGAGAATAACAAAAAATGTGATCAGTGCTTTAGGTCTCCTTATGGGGCGCCCTGATCTTAATCTAAATGTTATAAAATATCCTTTAACCTCAATTCATCCAAACAATCAGACAGCCATGGAAATAATAAGGAAACATGAAACATTAAACCAAATGTATCAGTGCTCTTGTCATTTCTTAGATCCGCAAGAACAGTCCCCAAGAGTCTTTTCGACTAAAACAGAAGTAATTGATATTGATACTAATACTAAAAAAAATGCTTTAGCAGAACCAATGTAAGCGGTCATTTACCCCCACTCTTGACGTAACAAAAAATCAAATCTTTAAATT
>CAZWHY010000065.1:0-10301 GCA_964633725.1 Uncultured Candidatus Berkiella sp. | reverse complement strand
AAACAGTAAAAATTCTTTTATTTTCAGGATTAGTTGCTATAATAGTAATTTGATAACAATATCAAAATGAGCTGGAAAAATGGATAAATTTTCAAGAAAGATAGAAAAATTTTCACGTCGGCACAAAGGTTTAACTCCTATCGTAAATTTTTCGTACGCAATTGAGCCGGTTGTGTCATCTTTGCTGACAACTGCTTCTCTTGTTGCTATGGCATATTTCTTTACATGTTTGCAACTTTTTAGTTTCGAGGATTATATTGGTCAAGTTTTGCTAAGTATTTTAAAAATATTACTGTGCGCGCATTTTGCTGTAACTATATTGACCGCGTCAACTATGGGGGCTATATTTTGCCCACTTTTTATAATTGGCCTTTCTAGTCTTGCTATATGGTTTGGTTGGTCACTTGAAGCTCAATATAGCGGGCAAACGCTTCATGTGATAGGAGAAGGAACGCTAAAATATTCAATGTTTGTTGGCGTTCTTTGCCTGGCAATATGTCAGCTAAATAAAAGATTTATCATAAAAAAACCTCAAAAATCTTCTGGCAAATGAAGTGATATCTTTGTTGTACAAAATACTTAATTTTCCAATCCCGCTTTCAAAGCGTGTACAATTACTTTAAATTAATAAGCTCTACATATTGCGCCTAGCCTAAACGGCTAGTGCTTCGTCACATTTAATTAAATATATTCGTTTAACTAGCTCTTTTCTTGGGTTCAGAAAATGCCTCAAACTATCGCTATAGTCGATTGCAACAACTTTTACGTTTCATGTGAGCGAGTTTTTCAGCCCAGGATTGAGAAGTTACCCGTGGTCATTCTGTCTAACAATGATGGCTGTGCTGTTGCAAGGTCAGATGAAGCTAAAGCAATTGGCATTAAAATGGGGCAACCATATTTTCAATTTAAACACCTAGAAAAAAAATATAATATTCAAGTATTTTCATCAAACTATGCCTTATATGGAGACATGTCAGCACGAATGGCCGTCATATTGGAGCAGTTTAGTGATAATATTGAAATCTATTCAATTGATGAAGCTTTTCTGAATCTAACAGAATTTAAACACTTATCACTGGCTGAATATAGCAAAGAAATATGCGACACAATTAAGCAGCAAATTGGTTTGCCTGTCAGCGTAGGTATTAGCACAACAAAAACTCTGGCAAAACTTGCTAACTATTATGTGAAAAAAAACAAACAAAGCACTAAAGGGGCGTTTGATTTAACTTCAGAAAAGACCCAAGATTGGCTTTTGCCTCAAATTGGCATTGAAAATATTTGGGGAATAGGGTCAAGATGGGCTGCCAAACTTAAAGCATATGATATAGAAACAGCACAAGATTTAAAGCAGGCAAATAAAACATGGGTTCGGAAACAGTTTAGTGTGGTAATGTTAAGAACCGTATGCGAATTGAATAACGAAGCATGCTTTGATTTTGAACAAGAGCCAGCCCCTAAAAAAGAGATTGTATGCTCTCGGTCATTTGGCACGCTACAAACCGAATGGCAATCAATTAGAGCAGCAGTGTCTCATCATGCAGCAAATGCAGCTGCAAAATTACGAAAACAAAACTCAGTTTGTGCAGGGGTGTACGTTTGTATTCGAACTAACCCCTTTAGCAAGCTGGATTCGCAATATGGTAATGGAAGCTATCAAAAACTACTTCAAGCTACCGATGATACTTCAGTCATTTTAAAATATGCCATGAACGGGTTAAAACAAGTATACAAGCAGGGCTACCGTTATAAAAAGGCTGGGATAATGCTATATGATATATCATCAAACAAGATGCAACAGTTAAGTCTGTTTGAGCCAAACTTAAAACAAAACCCAGAGCTGATGAAAGCTCTCGATACTATTAATGCGCGCTATGGTAAAGGTGCATTGCAGTATGGTAGTGAAATAACAGGAAAAGGATGGCAAATGGCCAACTCTAACTTAACCCCATCATACACGACAAAATGGTCAGATATTCCAATTGTTAAGGCAAAATAACCATGAATAGCACAAGAAAAGAGTATCAAATTTCGCAAAACATCTGGACATGTAAAGATGAGTTTAAGCATATCCCACTGCCGCTTTTTCTTAGCAAAATAAGAGCAGGGTTTCCTTCTCCTGCCGATGATCACCTAGATAAAACACTAGACTTAAATGATTTAATGATATCAAATCCACCCGCAACGTTTTTTGTCAAAGTTGAAGGTGACTCGATGACGGGAATAGGCATGTTTCCAGGAGACTTGCTGGTAATAGATAGATCAAAAGAACCTATCCATGGGAAAATCATTATTGCAGCACTTGATGGTGAGCTAACCGTTAAAAGAATAAAAAGGCTAAACAATGGTACGATAAGGTTAGATGCAGAAAATGAGAATTACGCATCGATAACTGTATCAGAAGAACAAGATTTCAAGGTTTGGGGCGTTGTCACAGGTGTTATTCGAAGCCTTTAATTGTAAAGCTCCAGATTATATCTGACACACTACAATTTTCCTAGCTTGAGTATATTTGGACTCTTTAAGTTCGATAGCTTGCGTTTTAGATTCATGTCGAGGCTTTCAACAAAATTGTGCTTGCTTCTTATAGAAGAAAAAATTGTTTGTATTGTAACAAGCCTTGCGGTGACTATTTCTGAAGCAAAACGAATTTCTTCTCTTGTTAGGTTTCCTATTTTTTTTGAGAATAGCTCAAGCCTCCCATATGGTTGAATACTTAGTTCAGGCGAAATTTCAGCTAAAGAAATCTCTTTAATGGTTTTGTACTCTTCATCACTTTCCAAGGCACCTAACCTTTGCATAATATATAAATGGCTTTTTGCTGCAACAAAAAGCTCGCTATAACTCCGCACAGTTGGGTTTGGATCGGAGGCTTCCTTTATTTTCTCACTATTTATCAACTCTTCCATGTTGTGCAAATTTTCAGAGTAGGTATTGAACGAGTATATTGGCGCCCATTCCCGCCTATAATACCAACAAAGAACCAAAAAAACAGAAGTTAATATATCAATATCTAAACATACATCATAGAGTATATTTGCATCCAGCCCATGCGAATTATTAAACGAATTCATACTTTCTACTATTTCTGTGTCATCCCTGCCATGCAAGCCGCTATACACTTTCATATATGCAAACAAAGTTGCAGTCAAGCCAATTTCAATATTTAAAGTGTGAACTGGAGACTTACATAACTCAAGCCCATCAAGCAAGTGTAATTCTTTTTCTTTAGGGGGGGGGGTTGACAGCAAATCAAGAAGCAAACAGCTTGTTGCTCCATGCTTCAGAAGCAAGAGTGTTTCGATAATATTTTGTAGATTATTTTCTCGGTCCTCCGTCTTAAGAGCTTGTAGGAATTGCATTATTAGGGGAGGCATAATGCGATAAATATTACTCAAGCTTTTTTCTGGAATGCTAAAGAGAAGATATAGATTGGTATGTTCTTCCATCTTTCCTCTACCACACGCTATCGATATCATTTTTTCAAGTTGCTTTACAGCTATTTTTGCTCGTTTTCTGATGATTTTTCTCTCATCTTTAGATAGCAACCTCATTAACTCATTTTCCAGCTTAAATTGGTTGTCTTCATTGAGCTTTTTAATTTTTCGTTCTTTAGCCTTTTTCTTTTTTTTGTTTTCCCTCTCAGGATTGGTGGGGCTTCTAGTCATGTGTTCAGCCTATATATTTATCCACAATATTAATCCGCGCGAATACAAGTAATTAATTATGAGTCTAGACTATCTTCGCAAAGAGAAGAGTATACCAACAAAGGTTTCAACCTCAACCATAGCGTAAGAAGTAGCGATAAATACTCTCCGGAGTTTCGTGCCACCCATAAGTTCTACGCTCGCATATTTTTCTACCTGTTGCATAGCCTCAGCCTGCCTCCAGAATGCAGCAGACCACTCATTTATACCTTTCAGCCCATTTAGGCAATTATTAACAGATGAATAGCTTAACAGGTTATCAGCGCATACCCTTCGTTTCTGAACATATATAGCTTTTCCACAATAAATCTTATAGTCATTGGATAAAACACCCCTATCATGCACCACATTTTGAACGCTAAGAGAGGGGTTCACATCAAGACCTAAAGAATAAAAATACTCAACATAATCCTTATTGTTACAAATAACTGAAAAAACTACAGGCGACAAACCTTCATCATTTACCATTTTTTCCATGAGATAGACCTTTGGGCTCATAAGATTCATATCGCCTAATCAGGCGCCTGAAATGACGTTCTGAAAGCCGTAGTAGGCTTGCGGCTTGAGATTGTGTAATTAAACCTGATTTTCACCTTTCAATCTGGCGAAAAATCTCTAACTATCCTGACACAGGCGGGGACAAAACCGGACATTACCCTTTACGGTTACATGCACCCAAACTCATGGAACTAAATGCTCTTAGATGAGGTCTTACGTTGAAAGAAGGTATGGGGTTGTTTATGTTGAGCTTTAACATCGAAGATCTGGCAAAGGGAACGGTCGGTGATAATAGAAGAAGAGAACTAATTAATCATGTTACTCTAATATTAAAAAATAATGGGATAAATGTCGACAACCTCGATCAAGAAACTGCAGAAAGTCTATGTTTTAAAGCACTTTCAGATGTTGAGCCGATTATAAAATTTAATAAGGCATCAGATTCGGTAATGCTCACTTCGCTTGAATATCTCAATAAAAAATCAACTGTTGATGAGTTTTTTAAGAGCAAAACAATTGCGGGTATTAGATTCAAGAGTGAGAAATTATATTTAGAACTAATGGCACAGCATTATCACGAAGAAAGAGAGTTATTTCAATCTAATTTAGAATCCTTAGCAAAAGAAAGTGAGAAAAATCAGCAAGAAGGAAACTTGCTCGAGAACCAAGGAATAATTCAAGCACAGGTGACTCAACAACGAATTAATGCTCTTAAAGCAGACTACCAGAAGCTAGTAAATCTTGAATGCGAAGCTAATGCTCTCAGGCAGTCAATAGCTAAACATGAGGCTATGATAGAAACAGCTAGACATAGATCAATTAATATTGTTGCAAATAATTTACAGAATGTTCAAGTTGAAGGTAAATACATTTTTGCAGAACTTAGCGCAGAGAATCGAAATAAATTTTCACAAGATTTTATTGATATACATATAGAACATGCTAAACAGAACGTCATATTAGATCGGCTAATAGAAGAAGAAGAAAAAAGACTAAGTAACGAAAAACAACCCCATAGCTCTTTGCCACAATTTAAGCTGCATGAAAAACCAGATTCACAAAAACTTCGGATATTACAAGGCAAAAAAAATAATCTAATAAATATAAGGAACCAACATATATCCGATCTTGGTAAAAAGTATAATGTTGCTGCGTTGGGAGATCATGGCTCTGAAGACTACGAGTCAGCCTTACGCGCGATTTATCGCGAGCCAGCAATCGGCGAAAGCTTGTCACAAATAGATAAAGTTATTGACAGGCATTACGCAGCCAGAGTTGACGATCAGGCTAGGTTAAATCATATTGAGAAGGAAAAAAAAGAAATACTTGTTGCATTGGAAAGTCAAGTGGAACAGGTGAGAGAAGATGTTGCTGCCATAGGTGTGAATAGTATCGATAAGGATTTGATGAGGGATTTTTATAAAATAGAAAAATCTGTGCAGAGCAAAACAGGCTCTTTGTCTGCAAGCTTTGAAGATGACGATCTTGACTTTCGAAGGAACTTAGGTCTCGATGACCTCTTTGTTGATAGCAATCCCGTGAAAACACAGATAAGCAGCAAATCAAATGCCGGGTTAGCAGCGTTCGATGAATTTGATGCTGACGCTGATAATTCCAAATTTAATAACGAAGAATTGATTGCTGGCTCAACATCAGAAAAACCTAAAGATGACACTAACCCTGGTCTCGCGGCATTTGCAGCATTTGATGCGGAATCCGATAACTTTGACTTTGAGGGAGAGTTTGATTTTGATTGCCCAATAGATGAGGAAGAAGTGGATGCATTAGTAAACAATGCCTTTGAAGACTTAGCTATAAATATAGATGTTCTTCAACTTCAGGATAGCGATAGAAATATATTTTTAGGCAACATCCTACCTGACACTAATTCTTCAGCGAAGAATAGTATGCGTTAAATTGAAGTAGTCGCAACCTGATGTGACAGTTACCCGCTTTTCAGGGACTTAATTGTCAGATAAATTGAGACCACTACATTTAAATACACTTAAATAAATTTTAGCTATTAGATAATGTTAGTACGCACTTTTACACTTCCAAGGCTTGAAGAAACCAATGAAATTGCCTCATTTCTAGCTGAATCCATTGCGGCATCTCTTTGATTCATTCTTTGAATTAGCATGGTTTCTTCAGCCTGCAACGCTTCAAGACGTGCTTGCGTTTCTTCCAAAGAATCTATAGATGCACTTGCCTTGTTTTGAGATTTCGACCATTCACCATAAAGCTTGCCAAACTGCATAAAGCGCATGCATTTTTGCTTGTCAGCTTTAAAGTGCACAAATAGACCTTTTTTGTCCATTTCTCCCGTTATGAATTGTGGCATAACCGCCAGAAACTCAGACTTTTCACCAGCATTAAAATCTTCGAATGTATAATTTTTTAAGGGTTTAGCACCATGTAATGCCATACTTAACTCCAAATGAAATAGTTACTAAAGTCGAGAATTATGCTGTTGCGGCTTTAGGAAGTCAATGTTATCGGTCATCTAGGGTAGCTAGCTGAAACACTTGCCTTAACAATCACTTTCGTGTCCATCTGGGGAGAGCGCAACATTCCAGGGGGGCATTTAGGGCACTTTTTTCAAACTCACAAAACGATCATCAGTATCGCTATTAATTTTTAACCCGGGATACCAACTCTCAAAATAATCTAGCAGATCATTATTAAGGGCGGATGTTCTTGTTTGCAAGAGGTAGTGTGCACCTACATGTGGAGTAAGCCGATCCCATTGCTGAGACCGGATCCTCTAAGATAATGTTTGCAAACTCACATTGTAATCCATCGCAATCCCTGTATGATTATTTTGGCTCTAGGCGTCTTTGCGTGGATCTTTGGTTGCACTGACCCAACCTTAAGTCGAATAACTCAGTTGCCGGCGAATCCGACCTGATTTGAAAAAAGGGGAATAGCTCACACCTAAGGCAGCCTTCCACGGTTCTCCAAGAAGAATGCTCACAGCTACAATTAAAGAAGATCGCGAAAAAGGAATTGTAATATGAAACCCGCTTTTTTTTTAATGTCTCTTATAACTCTATTTTTTAGCGCTAGTATTTTTGCGTCTGATATGAGCCCAGGTGTTCCCCAAACACCTGTATACGAATGGAGAGGGGGGCACCAACGTACGTTTTTAGAGGATGGACAGCTAATGATTTCCATGCAAAATGATCAAGGTCTTTTTTTCTCATCTTCGGCGAAAAAACTTGCCAACGCCGCTATGGATACTGTGGACAGCGCCATAGAAAAAATTTGTAACGGCAAACTGAACCCAACAAAAATTTCCTTTACAGTGAACATTGGTGTGGCAACCCTAGAGGTTGTTTCAGAAAAGCCATGTGAGAAAACTAATTAATTTTTATAACCATCATCATTGTAAAAAGATTTTAAAATAAGAATAATAATATGAGTGACCTTAATCACAGAAAATAATTATACCTAGAGAGATATTACTTGAAGCTTGTAGGGCTGAAATCCGGTTCTGTCGCATACACGGGTGATTTATCTGCATGCCTAATGGTGCTCGATGACGAACCTTTAGCAATAGTTTGTAAGACATTTAAAAACAAGCTATCTGATATCATTAAAAATAGCTATACTTTTGAATACGCTCTTGAAGAGCTAAGCGTTGAGCAGTGCACAGCAGTTTTCAATGCATTCAAAGATAATTTACCTGACATTATTAAAAATAGTAGTGATTTTAGAGAGGTGCTTTTCTTCCTGAGCCCAGAGCAGTGTACAGCTGTATGTAACGCCGTCAAAGATAATCTGCCTAATTCCATTGAAAATGGCACTGCCATTGGACACGCCCTTATACATCTAAACTCTGAGAAGCCCAAAGCCGTTTGTGACGCTTTCAAAGATAGGCTACATCATCCTGATACATCTTGGTTTACTTATTTGTGGAACATTCTATTCACGCCGACATTAACATTAACCTGGACGACGCAGCAATCTCATAACGACAATTGGCCCGACATGGTTGAAGACTGGGGCGCTGATAATAATAAGGGGGGAATTTATCATATTTCCTCAGCACTTCACAGAAAACAACCACGTGACGATTCTGAAAACGGGTTGCCTGATGCAAAATGTCCAAAGTTAAAATCACATTAAATTCAAGACATGCTATAAATCCCTTGTTTTTAAAGGGTTTTTGTCGTTACATAGTATACTAGACTATGCAATTGGACGCTGGTTTGCAACGTACTCCTTTTAAAACCCAACCAAATATTTAACTTTACCCCGGTTTCGTAAGAACGGTCAGGTAGTGGGTAAAAATTTAGAGAAATTGAATGAGCTAAATTACAATATTACAGGAGTTCACTAAAATTAAAACTAACAATAAGATAATGGTAATGGCGCTGTTGGCATCATTGAGTTTTAACGTGCTTGCGAAAAATGATTTCCAGGCTTCTGATAAGGTAATATCCAAGTCTGACGCTATATCTGATGATTTTAATTTGGCAGTAAACTTATCCGCCGCCAATGGAATATGCAATGATGCTTTCACCCAATATGTTTTTTTTAATAAAAGTATGAAAGCATCTTTGGAGTGCTTGGAAAATGAAAATCTTAGCAAGGCGGCTAGTCACGCAGCTAACGCCAAAGCTTGGGCAACTGCCCTTAAAGCAAATCCCAACATAAATACACTTTACGAGCATTATGTGGGCAGAAAAGAAATAGATACAAGTATCAATGCTATTGATAGATTGCTAAAGGTTTTAAGGATGTCTATAGCAGAGGTATCTGCTAAGGTTCATAAAATAGAGTCGTCCATTCAGGAGGAAAAGGTGGAGTCAAGTTGAAGCCTGAAATAACATAAGAACCCATCGTTAGTAAATCATAGCTTTGCCGCACCCCATGGTAAATTTCTATTAGATGTGCACGGGAGACCTAACTTAATCACTCATAGACAGAAGCAGGTCAGGAGCCTCACCTTAGACCCTGATGAGGATTATTTTGAAAAATAGGATTTAATTTTTCTATAAATTATTCCGTGCAAATCGTACAGATATGCAATGCTAATTGTTGCCAGAGCAGAAACGAGCAATTTTTGCTCATGCTCGGCTGAAGGCATAAAAGATTCCATCAATACCCAAGCCACAACCCATGTAAAAGCCACTCGTTGAATTACATTCATTTTTTATTTAACTCCACTAAATTATCAGCACCTTTAGTTCCAATTATACTTTACTACAGCTAGACCTAGCTCCAAGCCAAATATAACTAGGTCAATTCACTTGTCTGGTTTTATTAAAAACCACTTCTTTTATCCCATGAATTTTGTCTTTATCTGATTTTCACGCTCTTACTTCTAACTGCCAAGCGTTTAATTACAACGGTGGGATTCTATATTGCCGGTTAACATAATGTCAAGTCACCTTGCTCCTGAAAAATATATTTATCAAGAATTTATTCGGGTTATCTGCATAACGCAAAGCTTCCTGAAAATTATTTGAGAAAAATATAATTTCTAAACAATGCCATGCATAGGTAACACACAAATCAACCTCTGCGTTGGACGCAAGTGTGCGACCCACAGTTTACTCGCGAACAACGCTATTCGGGCATAACCCAGGTTGACATTTTTTTTTCATTTCTGTATCTTCTGCAAAATTATAGCAAGTGCTTATATGCTTTTTACAAAGCTATAATTATGACAAAAAAGGAAGATGTATTTTATGAGAGAGTTAAGCTTTCAGGAAACTGCGGAGGTTTCAGGTTCTGGGGGAATACTTATAGTTGGTGCCCTAGCTATTTTATACACTGCCGCATTTATTGGTGGAGGTCCAGTAGGATTGGGGATCGCAGTTGCAGCCACTATAGCGGAACAAGGGGTTGAAAAACTAGACACGCTAGTTGAACAAGGTAAAATAACCTAAGGTTTATAAAAAATTCACATAGCGTTAAGCTAGAGAGGTATAAAACGGCAAAAACCCCTTATTTATCAAGGGTTTTTGTCGTTGCATAGTATACTAGTACTATGCAATTTTTCATCAACTATTATCAACAAACTGAGCGTCAACCCCCCCTTGAATACCAACGCATACTATCATTTTGATGCGCTTTCGCGCGTTCATG
>CAZWHY010000064.1:0-11634 GCA_964633725.1 Uncultured Candidatus Berkiella sp. | reverse complement strand
ATTTAATCAGCGCTTGTGAAGAAGAATGTGCTGCTAGGCTATTAATTGAATCCGGGCTTGCTGAAAGATTGAATATGCAACAGTTGCTAGACATAATCTCCAAACACCCAGCCATTGCAAAAACCATATACAACAATCCAGATATACAACAAAAATTAAATCATGAGGAACTCATCACTTTGGCCAGTCTACCATTTATAGCTAGACTGGTTCCAAGCAATTCTGTGGCATTAGCAAAGCTTAATAGCGAAGATTTAGGCTTAATGGGCGAAGCGCATTTAACAATCGCTAATACAATGTTCGATACTCCTAAGCTTGTTACAAGGATGCATCCCTGTCATTTAAGCAAAATGGGCGCTGCCCATTTAAACATTTCTAAGAGAATACTCAATACCCCTGAGCTTGTTGAAAAGCTTGATAATTATGATTTAAGTTTAATGGCCGCTGCCCATTTAGAAATTGCTAATGCAATACTCAATGCCCCTAAGCTTGTTGCAAAGCTTAGTAGCTATAATTTAAACAAAATAGGCAAAGCGCATTTAACAATCGCTCATAAAATACTCAATACCCCTGAGCTTGTTGCAAAGCTTTATTACGATGATTTAAGAGAAATAACTCGCCTAGTAAAACTTTTCCAAGCTATCACAAGCTGCCTAACCGCCACCAATGTCGTGGACTTAAGCGCCGAGAACCTTGGCCGCTCATTAGCAGCGCTCAAGCTTTGAGCAAAACCAAGCTAATTTAACAAATAAAACCAGCTGATGCATTTAGACTAGGTAAATACCTTCTCTTATGTGAGGATGTTTGTGTGGAATTAGTTTATATGACAAATGGGCTGAATTTCCCATCAACCCTCACCAGTTTTGGTTTACCAAACCGTCCTCTCCCAGCATTGGGCGAGGAATTGATTCGCTTCGCTTATCAGTATAAATAGGGCCAGTATAAATTAGGACAGCCATATTAAGCTCAGGTTCTAAAACTTAAAGTCCCAGTTCCTGCTCTAGATGAGCAAAGCGAATCTTGCCCCTCTCCTGATTTCAGGAGAGGGTGGCGTGGAACGCCGGGTGAGGTTAAGAAAGAGCATATTGCTTCGCTCATAGAACTATCCCATATTCTGAATAATCGCATCACCGAAATCAGAGCAATTGACTTCATTGACATCATCCATTAATCTGGCTAAATCATATGTCACAGTTTTACTAGATATAGCGCCAGATACACCTTGTAGAATTAAGTCAGCCGCTTCAGTCCACCCCATATGGCGTAACATCATTTCAGCAGATAACACTAAAGAACCTGGATTGACTTTATTTTGACCCGCATATTTAGGCGCAGTGCCGTGTGTGGCTTCAAAAACAGCAATTTTATCGCCTAAATTAGCACCCGGTGCGATACCAATACCGCCTACTTGAGCTGCTAAAGCATCAGAAATATAATCGCCATTGAGATTAAGTGTCGCAATCACGCTATATTCTTTAGGACGCAATAAAATCTGCTGTAAGAAAGCATCTGCGATCACATCTTTGATCACAATTTTTTGTTGCGTATTGGGATTAACAATCTCATGCCATGGTCCGCCATCTAAAGGCTTCGCGCCAAATTCTTCGCAAGCAATTTGATAGCCCCAATCTTTGAAAGCGCCTTCGGTAAATTTCATGATGTTGCCTTTGTGTACCAAAGTCACAGAATCACGATTGTTATCAATAGCATACTGAATAGCCGCTCTCACTAATCTGTATGTGCCCTCTTTGGATACAGGTTTTAAGCCCAAACCACAATTCTCAGTAAAACGGATTTTGGTCACATCCATTTCTTCGCACATAAATTTAATGACTTTTTTCACTTCCGGGCTATTGGCTTCCCATTCTATGCCAGCATAGATATCTTCAGAGTTTTCTCTAAAAATAACCATATTGGTATTTTCAGGTGCCTTGAGTGGACTAGGTGTCCCAGCAAAGTACCGCACAGGCCTTTGACAAATATATAAATCCAATCGCTGACGTATTGCCACATTCAAAGACCGAATACCACCACCTACAGGTGTAGTAAGAGGCCCTTTGATCGCCACCACATACTCTTGAATCGCTTCTAATGTTTCTTCTGGTAGCCATTGGTCTTGGCCATAGACTTGGGTCGCTTTCTCTCCTGCATAGACTTCCATCCAAGAAATATTACGCTCGCGCTTATAAGCTTTGGTCACTGCCGCATCAACGACTTTTATCATGACAGGCGAAACATCCACACCAATGCCGTCGCCCGTGATATATGGGATAATAGGATTGTTAGGGACACTCAAAGAATGATCAGGGTTTATATGAATTTTGTTACCATCCGTTGGTACCACTAGTTTTTGATAAGCCATTTTTTGCCTCTTACTCGCTATCTGTATATGAAACTGTTTGAAAGTGGTTCATAGTTTAACCAAAAGCGTGCAACAACACATCCATCTGGCTCAAAATAATTAAGATGTGTTAGAATACGGAGTTATTATTGCTTTCAAGTTATTTGGCGAACCCATTCATGAATAAATCCAAATCTTCTAAACCCAAAGTTATCGTTGGTATTTCTGGCGGTGTAGACTCCTCTGTCGCTGCTTGGCAAATGAAACAACAAGGTTATGAAGTCGAAGCCTTGTTTATGAAAAACTGGGAAGAAGACGACGATGCAGAGCATTGCAACCACGCTCAAGACTTAAGAGACGCCAAGCAAGTTTGTGATTTATTAGACATCCGACTACATACCGCCAATTTTGCACAAGAATATTGGGAACGCGTTTTTAGTTATTTTTTAGAAGAATACCAAAGTGGCCGTACGCCTAACCCCGATATATTATGCAATAAAGAAATAAAATTTAAAGCTTTTTTAGACCATGCCAAAACATTAGGCGCGGATAAGATTGTCACTGGACATTATGTTCAATTAGCCCAAGCAGATAATGGCGAAGCTTTATTAAAAAAAGCGATTGATAATAATAAAGATCAAACTTATTTTCTTTATGCCCTCAATCAAAATCAATTGCAACAAAGTTTGTTTCCGATTGGTGGATTAAACAAGCCTGAAGTACGTAATATCGCAGAAAAATTAAAATTGATCACGCACGATAAAAAAGATAGCACCGGTATTTGTTTTATTGGTGAAAGAAAATTCAAAACCTTTCTCAACGAATACCTGCCATCTCAACCCGGCGAAATCCAAACCATAGATGGCACAATTATAGGCAAACACGACGGGCTGATGTACCATACTTTGGGGCAACGCAAAGGCTTGAATATTGGCGGTCTTAAAAACGCAGAAGAAAAACCTTGGTATGTGGTCGCCAAAGATTTAAAGCAAAACAGACTCATCGTCGCCCAAGGGCATGACCATCCTTGGTTGCAAAGCACGCAGGTGATTGCACAACAATTAACCTGGATAAGCGATACCGCCCCAGTCGATAACTTTACAGCCGCTGCAAAAATACGGTACCGACATAAAGATGCCCCCTGCCAAGTGCGAATAGAAAACAACCTTGGAAATAATAGAGCCATTATTGAATTTGAAGCACCGCAATGGGCGGTCACCCCTGGGCAGTCTGTTGTGTTTTATCAAGATGACATCTGTCTGGGTGGTGGTATTATCGAAAGTTCTGATTCAGATGGTGGCATCTGGAATAATTAAAAATTTATATAATTTAATATGGAGTTATCATGACTGATTATGCTTCTATGAACGCTGCGCTTTTGGCAATCTCACCCTTGGATGGTCGCTATCAAAATAAATGTCAATTTTTATCTAAATTTGGCAGCGAATATGCGCTCAATAAATATCGTTTGATGATAGAAGTCAAATGGCTACAACATATTACCAAAATACAAGATATCACCTTGCTCCCCCCTCTTACCCCCAATATGGAAAATATTTTAAATAATATTTGTGACCAATTTGATATAACCAGCTGCCAGCGGATTAAAGAATTTGAACTCGAAACCAACCATGATGTAAAATCCGTTGAGTATTATCTAAAAGAACAACTTAGCACGCATAATGAATTTACGCCCTATTTGGAATTTATTCATTTTGCTTGCACCTCTGAAGATATTAATAATTTATCTTATGCCTTAATGCTCAAAGATTTAACAACGCAAGCTATTTTACCGCCACTCAGCCAAGTTCAAGATAAACTAGCCCAAATAGCGCAAGATAATAAAAACACGGCTATGCTCGCACGAACCCATGGCCAATGCGCCTCGCCAACAACCCTCGGCAAAGAATTTGCGAATGTGCACTTTAGAATCAAACGCCAAATCAAACAATTAGAACAGATTGAGATTTTAGGCAAAATAAATGGTGCGGTGGGTAATTTTAATGCACATGTCGTTGCCAGTCCTAATGTTGACTGGTGTGCGCTATCAGAATCTTTTGTCACCACCTTGGGACTAACCTGGAACCCGATGACAACTCAAATAGAACCGCATGATTATCAAGCTGAGCTTTATCATTGTTTAAGCCGAATCAATACTATTTTTATAGATTTATCTAGGGATGTTTGGAGCTATATTTCTAATCATTACTTCAAACAACTCAAAAAAGACAGCGAAGTGGGCTCGTCCACCATGCCGCATAAAGTCAATCCCATTGATTTTGAAAATGCGGAAGGTAACTTTGGTTTGAGCAATGCTCTGCTCAATCATTTAGCTGAAAAATTGCCCATTTCCAGATGGCAGCGTGACCTAACAGATTCGACAGTGCAACGTAATATTGGTGTAGCGATAGGCTATCATAGCTTGGCGATGCAATCCCTGCTAAAGGGCCTAAATAAATTAGAGGTCAATGCAGAAGTGATTTCAGAAGACTTAAATCAACATTGGGAAGTATTAGGCGAAGCCGTGCAAACCGTACTCAGAAAGTACCAAGTCCCTAATGCCTATGAAAAACTCAAAAAATTTAGCCGTGGCAAAGATATTGATGCTAACAGCTTAGCAAAATTTATCGAAACGTTAGAATTGCCGAGTGAAGTCAAAGGTAACTTGAAAAAACTAACCCCTGAAAAATACACAGGTCTCGCGCAAAAATTGGTTGAAGATTATTTTTGTTGAATATTCAATAATTAAAGCATTCTCCGATTCTCACACACGAGAATCGGGGGGTAGATATACCATAACCTAACTTTATTTAATACAGCAAGGCGTGAGACTTACGACCCACAGAATATTAGCATATTCTGAAATCGATAGCCTGATCAGAAGCTTGAGTCATTTCTGAAAAAGCCAATTTTTGTGCATCAAATATTTCCTCTTTGGAATCAGTCTGTCTCAAGAAACACCCAACGTGATTTACTAGCTCTGGTGGTAAACTACCCGTTATTGAGGACACATTATCTTTAAAACAATCTGATATCCTGCTATTTAATAACATTAATCCAAGGCCATCTGCTTTTTTGCGGTCAAGTATTTTTTCATTATACTCAGTTGCTAGCCTCTTACACGGTCCATCATTCAAAATCTGAAATCCACGTACAGCAGGAAACTCAATCAAGCGACTAACGATATCATCATAACCATATCTAAAGGCTAGATTCAAAGCAACATTAAGGCCAATAGCCTGCTGATTGACCACAGCAGGAAATTCAAGTAAGCGATTCACCGCATTCAAATGTCCATTTACAGCAGCTAAATGTAAGGCATGGTTACCATACTTTGCAACTTCATTGGCCACAGCAGGCAGTGTAAGCTCAAGGTCAAGTGCATTAAGCTCACCATTTTGAGCTGCCACGTACAAGTTATTAAGAACTGGGTCAACACGTCTCAGAATAGGTGTAATTCCAAAAAAACTGTCGTAATACCTAGACAATCTATTCATATAAGCATCTAAGATATTCAAATAAGCAACGGTCTTGCTGGTTATACCCAAAATCATAATAATTCACCTTAATCTATTCATTCAAAACCATACACATTGCATATAATCGTACGTTGTCAGAAAAAGTACGATTAATCTTGCTATAGTAATTTATATTATATAAGGCATCAGTATAGAATAGACGTTGGGAGCAAGTCCCTTCTTTACGGATAGAAGGCAGGAACAACACGATAAGCAGAGATAAACATATTTCCCATCTTATATAATAAGCTATATTCTAAACATGGACGTTGGTATAGCTTATAAATAATGAAAAATCACTACCTTTTTACACAGCCTTCTTATACGATACTTTCTATTTTACTATTTTTAAGTGTGAGCGTCTGTGCTTATGCAGGACAAATCTATACCATCGAGCTTCAACATCGTTCTAGCGAAGGTATAGTCCAAGCCATTACGCCGTTACTACCAGAGAATACGAAAATCCAGACTTTTGATAACAAACTGATTATCAATACAAGCCCTGAGAATTATGAAACAATTAAAAATGTGATTAATACTTTAGATATGCCTGCCGTTCAATTACGGATTAAATTATATAATGGCAACATTGCACCATCTAATTCAGCTTCTATTTCAGAAAGTAAATACGAGCTAGGTACTTCAAGTTTAGAAAAAGATAACCGATATGTACGCTCAACCTCTAGAGAGAATAATCGTAAAACAGATGAACTATTAGTTATGAGTGGCGAAGTGGCTATATTAGAGACACAAGTCACATTGCCACTATTAAATAGCCAATATGCTTATAGGGACAAAAGTAATAGTAGTAACCTTTATAAAGATAATCTATTCGCACAATCTACAAAAAACAAAATCAAACTACCAACAGAAACTGGTGTTAAAATAATAATACCCAATACAGAGCAAGAGCAACCTGATACAAAACAACAACCTTCTGAAGAACAACAACTTGGTGAAACATTACTGAGTATCGAAAATCCTGTGACAACTAAATTACCCATTAATATACCGCATGTCCCTGGTGAAAGCTTTGAAATAGAAAGTGCTCAAAGCACTGTCGAATCAGACGCACTGGAAAACTATCTATTTCAAGCCAATAGAGGGGCAAGTGAACAAAGTTATCAATACCACCAATTAAATAGTGGTTTAATGATTAGACCTATCTATCTCAAAGGCTCAAATAAAGTCTTATTAGAATTTTTAACTGTCTCTACTCAACTTGATCACCAGAATCAAATGAACAAAAAAGCCTATAGCCAATTTAAAGTGGGCTCAAAAATGATGCTGCCGATGAATCAATGGGTATATGTAGGGGGCAATCGTCTTGATAAGCCCAGCTCCAATAAATATGAGTATCGCACTCAAGCACGAGAAAAGAAAAATCAACACCTTTGGGTTTATATTGAAAAAAACTAAACTTTGTCCTACCATTTGTCTATATTTAAATGCCCAGTCAAGTTAACCAGTTTACTTTTGGCAAAAAATCTATATCCTTATCCGACCAACTACTGAATTAATTTTAACTTACAGGATTGAATTTCTCATGCTAAAATTCCTCAAAAAGAAAAAACCTGGAGGCAAAAATGGAGCAAGACCTTTTACATCCCTAAATATAACTTCTGCTCTAGAAAGTGATGATATCCAATTTATAAGGTATTATTTAGCTCAAAAAGAAGAAGCTTTGCCGTGGCCTGACGCGCTAGGTAACACTCTCATTCATACAGCAGCCGAGTGGAATGCCACTGAAATTTGTAAATACCTAATCGAAATATGGCCTAACGAAATAGACCTATCTTTAAAAAACAATGCGGGCAAAACGCCACTTTTTTATGCGCAAAAAAATGGCAATATAGTGTTATGTGCGCTATTTAAGGAGGATACCCCTTCTTATGATGAGTCTGACGATATCCCTGAAGAAGAGGGGTATATGGATTGTAGCCTTAGCCTTACCCCTGAGTATAGAATACAGAGAAAAAAGCTAAAGACACTGGACAATGCTTTAGAAACTGATGATCTAGACTTTGTAAAAATACACATCAATACCAATGACCCAGAAAAACAGCTCATAAATATTCCTGATGCTTATGGCAATACTCTACTACATCGTGCTGCAAGCTGGGGAGCATATAATGTTTGCCACTACCTCATTACAGCATATAACGCAGATCCCAGTATAAAAAACTCAGCCCATCAAACACCAGGGCTGCTTGCTAAAAAACACAAAGATAATAATTTAAATGAACTTTTAAGCCTGCAACAAAAAGAGCTAACATATGAAGGCAAACTATATAAGCCTAGTCCCTAAAAGATAACACGCCCTTACGTGAATAACACTTAAGGGCGCACTTATTCTAGTTATCATTCGGAGACTAATGCTTCCCATGCTTCGCCAAAAACAACCAGGTTTCCAATACGGTATCAGGATTCAGTGAAACGCTATCAATGCCCTGTTCCATCAACCACAATGCAAAATCAGGATGATCGGATGGGCCTTGCCCACAAATACCAATGTATTTATTTTGCTTTTTGCAAGCGTCTATGGCCATTTTCAATAAAGCTTTCACAGCTGGGTTGCGCTCATCAAAAGACTTGGCGACCAAGCCAGAATCTCTATCTAAACCCAATGTTAACTGAGTCATGTCATTAGAGCCAATTGAAAAACCATCAAAGTATTCTAAAAACTGATCGGCTAACAAAGCATTAGATGGCAATTCGCACATCATAATAATGCGTAAGCCATCTTTGCCCCGCTCTAGCCCATTTTCTGCCAATACATCAATCACCCCTTTGGCTTCTTCTACTGTACGAACAAAAGGAATCATCACCTCTACATTTTTCAAACCCATGGTGTCTCGCACTTTATGAATGGCTTCACATTCCATCGCAAAACAAGCTTTAAAGTTATCCGCAATATAACGAGAGGCCCCTCTAAAACCTAACATCGGGTTTTCTTCCTTGGGTTCATATTTTGAACCACCAATCAAATTGGCATACTCATTCGATTTGAAATCTGAAAATCTAACAATCACTTTTTCTGGTGCAAAAGCAGCAGCCAAAGTTGATATACCTTCTGCTAATTTATCAATGTAGAATCTTTTAGCATCTGGATAACCTACTATACGATCATCAATTAATTTTTGCGTGTTCGCATCTAATTTATCGTAATCTAAACAGGCATTTGGATGCACACCAATCGCCTGGCTAATAATAAACTCTATGCGTGCTAATCCAATACCGGCATGTGGCAAACTGGCAAAATCAAAGGCCCTATCTGGATTGGCTACATTCATCATGATTTTAAATGGAATAGGTGGCATTTTGTCTAGCTCAACTCTATTGATGCTAAAGTCTAACAACCCTTGATAAACATACCCCGTGTCACCTTCTGCACAACTTACCGTAATATCAGATAAATTTTGAATGGTGTCCGTCGCATTGTTACAACCCACAATCGCAGGTATCCCTAATTCTCTGGCAATAATAGCCGCATGACAGGTTCGTCCACCTCGGTTAGTCACGATGGCAGAAGCACGTTTCATCACCGGTTCCCAATCTGGATCGGTCATATCTGTCACTAAGACATCCCCAGGTTGCACTTTGTCCATTTCACGAATGCTAGACAATACTTTGGCCACCCCTTTGCCAATTTTTTGCCCAATACTACGGCCTTCTATTAACACGGGTACTGTTTCATCTAATTGATAACGCTCAATCACTCTGGAGCGACGACTTTGTACGGTTTCTGGGCGTGCTTGCAAAATAAACAACTCACCCGTCTCACCATCTTTTGCCCACTCTACATCCATTGGGCGTTGGTAATGCTTTTCTATAATCACAGCCAAACGACCTAATTCATTAACATCATCATCACTCAAACAAAATTGTCTTTGCTCTTCTATTGAGACAGGCACTTCTTTTACAGTGGCACCCAGTGTAAACTCACCTTGTAATTCTTGGTAAATCATTTTTAGCTCTTTGCTACCAATATTTTTGCGAACGATACCTGGTTTATTGGCTGCCAAAGAAGGTTTATAAACATAATATTCATCCGGGTTTACAGCACCTTGTACCACCATCTCCCCCAAACCATAAGAGGCCGTAATAAACACAACTTGGTCAAAGCCTGACTCAGTATCTAAGCTAAACAATACGCCACTCGTGCCTATATCACTGCGCGCCATACGCTGAATACCAGCAGACAATGCCACGTCTTTATGCTCAAAGCCATGATGTACTCGATAAGATATTGCTCTATCATTAAATAAAGAGGCAAACACATCTTTCATTGCCGTCAAAATATTATCAATACCGGTTATGTTTAAATAGGTTTCTTGCTGACCCGCAAATGAGGCATCCGGCAAATCTTCTGCCGTTGCTGAAGATCGTACTGCCACAGCACAATCACCATTAGGGGATAGTTTTTGATAATACTCACGAACCGCATCAATTAATTCTGGCTGAAATTGGGACGCATGGATCCAAGCCCTGATTTCGGCACCTGTTTTTTGTAATGCATTAACATCTTCTACATCCAAGCTATCTAACGCTTTGTTAATTTTACTTTCTAAACCACCTTGCGCTAAAAATTCTCTATAAGCATCGGCTGTAGTAGCAAATCCTGCGGGTACTTTGATACCTGCTTGAGTTAAATGACAAATCATTTCCCCCAAAGAAGCATTTTTACCACCAACCACAGGAACATCATTCATACCTAATTCAGTAAATGGGATAACATAATTTGACACTGCCATATAATCTCCGAATGAGCGTGATACACTAGAGGACTAGAATGTGATCATCCAACATTTGAGGTCAATTGTGAAGCGCAGAACGGCATTTTTTGTATCAGATAGAACAGGAATTACCGCTGAGACTTTAGGGTTGAGTCTAATATCTCAATTTGAGGACATTCACTTTACGCAAGTTACCTTACCTTTTGTCGATTCAGAAGAAAAAGCACAAGAAGCCTCAAAGCGCATTAATCAAGCATTTGATACCGATGGCGACCGCCCTTTACTATTTGCCACGATTATTAAGCAAGATATCAAAGCTATTTTAAGCAAAACCCAAGCTTTTTATATAGATTACTTTGATACTTTTATCCCGCAGCTAGAAAACGAACTCAAAAGCTCATCCTCTAAAGAAATTGGGCGTATTCATGGCATGGGGGATAGCAATGTTTACAATTCTAGAATTGATGCAGTAAATTTTGCGCTTAATTATGACGATGGCGCCAAAATTAATAATTATGAAGGCGCTGATATTATTCTGCTTGGAGTTTCACGCTCTGGAAAAACCCCGACTTGCCTATACCTAGCCATGCGTTACGGCATACTCGCTGCTAATTACCCCATTACGGAAGATGACTTAGATAACGTCGGTTTACCCAAATTCCTCATTCCACACAAAAACAAAATATTCGGCTTAACCATATCACCAGAGCGCCTAGAGGCCATACGCCAAGGTAGACGCCCTAATAGCCGCTATGCCACATTAGCCCAATGCATCCGCGAAGTCAGAACTGTCGAAAAATTATTCAAACAAGAAAACATCCCCCATCTAAGCTCCACCTCTGTTTCTATTGAAGAGCTTGCAGCAAAAATGATGGTGATTTCAGGGATAGAACGGAAGATTAGTTAGCCGGATACCTTAAGCGTGATTTTCATACTCTTTCTGATAATTCCAACAAATTTTATATAAACTTATCTTAATACTCACTTTTGGGGGGGGGGGGGGGGGGGGGGGGGGGGGGGGGGGGGGGGGGGGGGGGGG
>CAZWHY010000063.1:0-12691 GCA_964633725.1 Uncultured Candidatus Berkiella sp. | reverse complement strand
CGCTGCATCATGCTATTTGTTATGATCGAACAGATATAGCAAAATATTTAATTGAGAAGGGTTCCAATATAGAAATTGTTTACGTTAACAGAACCCCGTTGGAACTAGCTAGAGTGGAAAGTAATATTGATATTGTTAAATATTTAGAAGCTATAGTAGCTGCCAAACAGCTCACGACAACACCAGCCAATGAGGCTGAAGCAGCCATTGCCGTTATGATGCAATATCCCTCAGATTTTCTGGTGAAATTGTTGGTAGAAACATTAGAAAAAAACCATACAACTGAGGTTCCAAAGAAAGAGGCTTCATCCTTTAGAGGAAAGTTCAGGAAATTTATTTACAAATTGTTAGAAAAAGAGCCCGTGAATAGAGACTGCTTGAACGTCCTCATGAGTAACGGAGAAAAGATACTTGACTTGCTTATAGAACTAGAACGCGGATTAAATAAAGATGGCGCAGAGATTATTCTCTACAAAAAAAGCCGCCAAAACATGCTTCGTTTACTAGACAACACAAAAGATGATGAATATATCAGCTCCAGGCAAGAAATCCTAAAAACCTTGCAAGCGACATATCACAATCAATTTGAAGGCTACCGCATTTTATTTCCGTACATATCTTCTTGTTTAAAAGACAGGAAAGAAGATGCCGCTGAATATAGGGGGTTTCGCGATTTCTGGCCAAAATGGCTTGTTGAGGCTATTGCTGAGGAAAAGGTGTCTAATTTCGACACGATGCAACTTATTAATAAACAAGAAAAAAGCGCCGAGAAAATATCCGAAAATAACCAATGGGCACAGTACACTTGGAAATCAATATACCCTGAGGTCCGAAGAAAGCGCCGAAGGGGTTCAAATGATTCAAAAGCAGGTGGCTCAGAGCATAATGGCATTCCTCTAGGTAAGCAAGAAGATAACTCATGGCCAATGTGGCTTTACAATAAGTTGCTACCATTTTCAACTTCAATCCAAACTAGCAATGCACCAAAAAACCAAAGCCACAAGCGACTAAGAGATGAGCTATATTCTGATGACAGTGATTCTGGTTCAGGCATAGGGCCATCATCAAAGAGGCGTAAAATGTAAATGACTCCTGTAATTTCAAGCCTTTATATCATTGCATAGTATACTAGTACTATGCAATGGGGCACTGCTTTGCAACGTACTACTTAAAATCCAATCACATATTTAACCACAAATTTTTTAATTATAAATGTCTGTCTCTATGCTCGGTTGGCGTTATTGTTAATGTAAAACCTAACCCTCGAATAATAGAACCAAAAGTATCTAACTTTGGATTACCAGTGCTTGACAGTGTTTTATATAAGCTTTGTCGATTAAGGTTCGTTTTTTCAGACAGTTCAGAAATGCCTCCCTGAGCATTTGTGACATTCCTAAGCGCCAATAAAAGAGCTTGGAAATTACCATCCGTTTGAAACTCATCAAAAGCCACCTGTAAATAAGCCGCCGCTTCATTAGGCTTTTTTAAAGAATCTAAAAGATCATCTTCATAGCTCATGGTCTTATCTAACATTTTTTTCTTACTCATCACATCTCTCCTTTAATTCTAGCCATAACTCCTTAGCTTTTTTTATATCTTTTTCTTGGGAGCTTTTATCTCCCCCGCATAGTAATATTACAATCACATCATCTAAGTCAGCATAATACACTCTATAACCAGAGCCAAAAGACAACCTAAGCTCACTTACCCCGCTTCCTACAGACTTATGATCTCCATAATTCCCTAAATTTAGTCGATCTAAGCGTGCTCTTATACGTGCTTTTATAATTGGATCTTTAATCGACTTCATCCACTTTGAAAAAGGAGCTTGCCCCTTTTGATCCGTGTATATCCTAATATTTTTATTCTTTGCTTCCATGTCTAATTGTCGCTCACAAGCGACAATGTGTCAATAGGTATTTTTAACAGTCGCGCAGTTCAGAAATTTGAAGATAGGTTATTTTGAATACTGAAGGGTTTTCTCAATTTGAGTAAATATATGAATTAAAAAAATACCAACTTTGTTGAAAAAGTAACATGTTATTTTGATATAAATCAAGCAGTTAACTTTTTTGATGAAAATTCTTCTTTTGCTGTTTCTCTATATGAATCAAGAGATTGGAGCACACCGTGGTAAATTTCTATTAGATATACGCGAGGAACCTATCCCGAATATGTATTAGGGGTAACTACCCATAATTATTGTTATGAATACTTTAAGAAAAGTTATTAGACCTTTGAAAACATGTTAGGTAACATACATTCTAGAGTTTAGAGCTGCCTAATGGAGGATTTTATGTTGGGAGAAAAGATAATGCCCAATTCAAACTTAAAAGATAAAACTCATGAGGTTACCCCTAAGGGGCTAAATTGGCATGATCGGCCAAAAGCCATGAAAGAAGATGTTATTTCCGCCTACCAAAAAATCAGTGCAAACCCAAGCTCCCAATGGGGCTTAACGAACGGTGCACCAGAGTATAATTTGATATGTATTGAGCAATATAAGCTACTTAAAAATATTATATTAAAAGCACCAGAAGAAAAAGAATTTTTCATTCTAGACCTTGGTGCTGGTAATTTTGAATGGGGCAGAGATAAAGTAAAAAGAATCAACTCAGATCCTGATCTCCCTACAGATATTAAAGTTAATGTTATTGGGATAAGAGGTGAAAAGAGTCCACCAAATGAAGTTTATACGGATGGCAAGTGCAAAATATACGAATTTGGCAACTTTATGGCAGAAAACCTTACTGCTCAGTTAAAAAAAGTAGGCCTTCAACTTGATAATAAGATTGACTTAATTGTAACTGCTTACACAATGCGGCATCTAGTCGATCCCGTAGGGACCTTTGTGCAAGCATACAATCTACTTAAGCCAAATACAGGATATATCCTCTCAGATAGTATATTTTTTATGTTAGATTCCCATAAAGATACCAATACAGAAAATGCCGCAAGAAGCATTCAATCGCTTTTATTAGAAACAAAGTCACCATTTTTATTTATTTATAGAGGCATGGCTGAATCTAGCTTCATCTTAAAAAGAACAGGAATGAATCCATTTCAACCAGCAATGAAATATACATGTAATCGTGCTAATTGTTCGGATATACGAGATAAAGCTTGCTCCACCTTAATATTTTCAGATTTACACCCAAATCGAAAATATTCTAGAGTTAAAACTGAGAACGAAGCCCATCCTTTTTCGCCTCCCTTAGAAGGGAATGTAGAACTCTTAAATTACTTAACGGAAAATAACGTTTGGGCACCAGTTTGCTACCCCCCAATGCTTGCATATATTCTTGCTGAAGAAGAGAAAAAAGGCTCTCATCATACCAATGAGTCCAACATCTTTTTTATACCAGGCTGCATGGAGCTGGATAAAAAGAGAAAACGTGAGGAAAAAAAGCAAGATGGGAAAAACACACCCAGCCTGAAACATCGTCGTAAACGTGTCCGGTGAAAAATCCAATGCTAAGCAGAAAGTGGAAGTTGAACTAATCGGGAGAGCACCCATATTGTGAAAACATGACTGGGTTGATGGTGAACTTCCAGCAAATAATTATTTACTGGAAGTTCACCTTGAATCATTTTCTCATCAGTGATGATATGCAAAAGTATTCTGGAACTTCACTAATGAAGTAGTGACTAAACGAATGGTGAAAAAACAGCAGATGCAATGGCCCCATGTGGGTGCACACTATCTCTTGCAAGCAAGAACATCAGTTCTTATAATGATTTACCAGAATATTTTGAGCGCTGGTATCCAGGATTGAAAATTAATAGCGACACCGATGGCTTCTACGGCTTCGAACATGATTTTGGAGATTGGCTCCGGAATGAGGCTGAACTGAACCGGTAGTATAGTGGTCCCCAATATTGAGACAATGGTGAAATTCCAGTAAATAATTTTTTACTGGAACTTCACAAATATACCCGCCCTTCTCTATTTTTACTGTATTTTACAGCGAAATTGCATAGTATAACTGTACTATGCAATGGAGCATAAATTTTACGTACTACTTTTTCTAAAAACTAAACAAAATTCAATAGCTGAAAATCCAACCAAATATTTAACCACAAATTCATTTTTTTACAGATTGGCAAATCTCTAATCAAGATATTGCGTTAAAACCTTTCTGTATGGCTCGCCAGTAAATAATTTCTTACCGGAACTTCACGTTTATATTTCATTACTATTCCCCATAAGCATATTCTATGTTATCAATAAACGGAGTAAAGCCTTTATTTATTTTATCATGCTGCTTTACGCTTAAAGCATCGTCGGCGTTATATGGGAGGTTGATTGCATCTAAAAATCTATTTTGAGTAAATAATAAATATACAGGATACAATATGTTAAAGACAGAGAATGCCTTCCAGATCGGAGATATTTTTGATTATTTGTGAGGATCACTTAGCCCTGGGAGAGACCTGGTTAGTCAACTTTTTCCGGATGCCCTTTTTTAGTTCGGATATCAGTTTCTTCTAAGTTTTCTTTTATTTGCTTTTTTTTCATCATTCCTTTCTTTATTAAGGAATGATTGCATCTTTTGTCCTTCTTCGTATGTGAGATTGCGACATTCTAAAGCTGATATCTTCTTATGTGATTTTATCAAGGAATCAATATGTTCTTCTTCGGATTGTATTGAACGGGCAGCATGTTCTAGGTTGTTCTCAAAACCTGATAGAGCGAGCTTTAAGTAAGGTAAAAGTAAACTGTCCTCAGAGAAGTCTGATGTTATTAAAGGTTCTATGGCATCTAATGTACAGCTAAATGCTTGCAGCGTCAGCTGCATGACACTTTCTGGAAAATTTAAATCCTCTAATTTTTGTAGAAATCCCGCCTGAATTGTAAGAGCATTATTAATTTCATCAGGGAGATTTAGTTCTCGTAATTGTTGGGATAACTGAACAAATCTTTCACGAACATCACATAATTGATATGTAGCCATGGCATATAATTTCCTGAATTTCTGTTGAAGTTTCTAATATCATAACCCTAACAGGGTACCATAAATAATGTGGTACTGTTGCGAGAATATATTTCCCTAAAAACTTTCAGGGAGCTCTTGTATTATGCTACCAACCCGAATAAATTCTTGATGAAGATATTTTTCTTCACCACGTCTTTACCAACATAGCGAATTTGACCTTTTTGAATCATGCGCATGGTTTCCATACCATCGAGAGCACTTTTAGCAGTAGAAAATGATGATGCCACTGTCGGTATCTGGATTTTGATTTGGTGGATTTGTGATCGTTTTCCATTGGGTTGTTTAGGTATTTTACAGCTCGCAATTTTATATCGGGTGGCGCTTCACTTGCAGCTTGTAATTCGCTTAAAGCAGGTGGAAATGTTAGGCTTTTATCAACGTTTATAACTCGGGGTTTAGTGGCATGTTTATTCCCAAGCATTTTTTAAAAAAAACGTTTAGCAGCTTTTTTATTGGTTGTTAGTTGGCATTATGATTAAATTTTTATTTGTTTCATTCAAAAAAATCCAAACTTAAATCTACTTCCGATACTAAAGTCTTTCACTTGAGTTGCATGCTATTAATTTATTTGTTTTACTGTCTCCAATATAATGACTAGGAAGCAAACATGTTATCTGGATTGCAAAATCTCTCTGAAACGTTGCCAACTGTTCTGGGGGAAATGAATTTAAAAAAGTGGCTAAGTCTTGCGATTGAAAAATTTAAAGCCAATCATTGGACAGGCTATATTGATGATACAGGCGACCGCTCAGCTTACCCCCAAACAGAAGAAGCCGTTGCAGACTTTGATGAATCACCCGTTGATTGGACTGCTCTAGACATTGGATGTGGATCAGGCGGGGATACTATCTACTTATTGCAAAATGGCTTTAATGTGACAGCATTAGATCCATGTGCAGAAGCAGATGCTTCAATTCAGGAAAAAGCGGAAGAAGATGGTATATTACTGACTTCCGACAACTATATATTTGTTAATCAGCCAGTCCAGGAATATAATGCACCCAATCCCTACGGACTTGTTAGCTCAGAGTTTACGCTTCCTTTTATACCGCCATCTGAGTTTGAACGAACTTGGAATAATATAATTATAATGGTTGAACCAGGTGGTCTCTTTTCAGGTAATTTTTTTGGTGACCTACATTCTTGGAACACTCCGCACTCAAATAAAACATTTCTGACTTCTGATCAAGTCAACGATTTGTTTACCCAAGATTTTGATGTTCTTGAATTTGAAGAGCTACGATTTGATCAAAATGATGAAAGTGGCAAACCTGTTACCTGGCATTTATTTAATGTTATTGCTAGAAAGGAATCTGGAGACGGACAATCTACTGAACCGGAGTGTATCAAAGAGTTTGGTGGATCTTCAAACCGTAGTAGGAAAATTTAGAGTAAGCCTTTATACCCGGCTCACCTTAGCGTATCAGGAAATTTGGTTTGTTTTTTTCGTTCAGTGCGAAACTGATCGGACTGTTGATTTACTTGGTTCAGAGAAAGTGCCTGATTTATCGTGTCTATCATGCTGTCTGCCTTTATCAATTAACAATGCTAATGGTGGTCACGCAGACTCACTGGGACTTCACTCTAGTCTTAACATAAAACTAGTTTTATCCTATCAACGATGATCGAAAGTAAGCTTGTTATAATACACTCTAACTACACAAAATATTGCCAGTCAGGACTAAGTTTAAACAGAGCCATAAATAAGGTTATTCCAAAATGAAAGAAATATTACATCGTTTTAATTATCAATATCCAAATATTAAATTCAATAAGGATAATATTACTATTGAACACTGCCATCCCCAAACGATTGATTTTAGCCAAATAGGTAATTTAAGCGCGTGTGTTAGCTATATAAGGCAACGTCAAGAGGAACAATCCATAAAAAAGAATTTTGAAGATGCGGCTCTTCTTGCACGAGAAGCCGGTAAAGGGGAAGGCGTTATTAAACAGGTAGAAGTCCAAGGCATCCCTGCTCCCAAGGTCAAAAAGAGGTGCACAATTTTTTAACTGAGCCTCCGCGGGCACTGTTGCAAAAATATATTTTCCTCAAATAATTTTCAGGGGGCTTTGTATATTTTACTTTCTTGTTGTTGAACCTAACAAAAAAATCAACGATAATATTAATCCTACACTTCACAAATGGAGAAAATATTGTGCAAAGTGCTGTAAGCCTACCTCTGTTAATTGCATAATTAAGAGAGCTAAACTCTGATAAATAGTTATTTACTTGAAGTTTGCTTTCGATGCATTATGAAAGAAATTGACAGGTTAATTTCACCCCGCCCTGCTCTATTTTGACTGTGCTTTAAAACATAATTGCATAGTTTAACTGTACTATGCAATGGGACGGTTATTTCAACGTACTACTTTTATAAAAAACTACTGTAACGTTATATGTATTTTTTTTCCTGTTAGCTCAGCTGCTTTAGCTAGCGTATGTAGCGTCACAGAGGTATTTTCTGGATCTAATATACGATCTAATCCAGACCGACTAGTTTGAAGAACTTCAGCCATAGCGGTTTTGGTCATGAGCTTACTATCAATTTGTTGTTGCAATAAATATGCAATGACTCTTTTAATTGCTTCAACTTCAGTAGTTGCGAGTAAATCTTCTTCTTCAAGAAAATTGTCAAAAGTTGAGCCGATATGTTTATTTTTACTAGCCATTTCGCTTAACCTCCTTCATTCGTTTCAATGCTATATCAATATCTTTAGTAGGCGTTTTTTGCGTCTTCTTTATAAACCCATGCAATAATATTATTGTCTTTTTGTGCATGAAAAAAATAACTCTAGATATTGTTTTATTACTTAAATTGCTCCTGACTTCCCATAAACCATTACCTAGATTTTTCACCAGAGGCATGCCCAAGGGCCATCCCAGCTGGACTGTCTTGATGTCTTCACCAATTATCTTCTTATCATCTCTGGGCAAATCTCGCAGCCATTCGCGAACAGGCTCGTTTCCAGCAGAAGTTTGATAAAAGTGAATTGTTAATCCTTTAAATACCATGACCCAATGTACCATTATTGGTACCATATGTCAAATATAGTACAATTTCCCCATTCCCGCTAAGTTTGCTAGAAATATCTATTTGTATCTACACTTTTCTGACAGAGAAAAAACTCAAGAGAAGATGCGCTGAACAGCAAAAGCGTCCCGCATTCTGTCTAGGGCAAGATCAGTCTGGTGAAAGTCACAAGGCCTGACCATTTGTCACCCTGCATATCTAAAAATCTTATACTTTATTTCCAATTAATTAGCTTATGCATCATAATGGTTAGTTCTTTAGATTTAGAAAAACAAAATTCAATAATGAATAATATCTTAAAAAGGTGCAACTATGCTCAACAGCCCTCAGTCTAGCTCTATAGGAAGCATGATCAATTCTCAACTATTTTTTGTTGACGGAATTCATCTTAGTTCTGATCAAGTTATTAGCAATTACGAAGAAAGAGAACCAAATTATTTTAATGTTACAATCTCAGCCTTTTTAAAATTTTCAGCTTATGATTTAGAGTCGCTTTTAAGCTATGAAACATTTGACCAATTTCACAAGGAATTAACAACGCATATAATAAAAGATGAAAATAATAGACGAACAGACTGTAATAATTTTGGGCTAATACCAGATGTCACCGCAGATAAGATAGGCCTGAGTAACTTTATAAATAACATGTTCAGCCAACAAGACATTACTCACTACCTTGATATTAAGATGCCATATCAACAGCAACGCTTTTTTTGCATGAAAGACATGATTCAGTATTGTTCTTTTGATTGCGGCCATGTTTTTAAGATTGCTCAGGTTTCTCCTAACATAGCAGCGGAACAAGTTAGTAATGTATTTTTTGGTGGTCAAGCAACAATTACATTAAATAGCCTAGCAGGACGAGAGGATAAAACAATAAAAGTTCAAGATGAATTAAGACAGTTGAGAACAGAAATAGAAGCATCTAAAAACAAAGATGAGCCGCCTCGCCCTATAGGGCTCATTCAGAAGATTATATCTACAATGAGAAATATTTCTCAAATTCACCCTTACATTGATGGAAATGCAAGATTGACTTATTGTTATTCAAATATATTGTTTCATAAGTTAAATCTTAAACCTTTTCACTTGCCGTCCCAAAGTGCATTTGACTGTCAATCAGATGAAGCTTTACTATCTGTTGTTACAGAAGGACAGGTCGCATTTACAACTATGTTTGGCACATTTAGCAAACTTCAAGAGGACTTAACAACTAATTTACAAACTGAGCCAACAACTTCGATAAAAATAAAACACACATAGGTGTTCAGTGGAAATTACACGGCTAAGATATTGGCTGCCCCCCCACCTCCACGCTCGAATTTCACTGTATTTTACAGCATAATTGCATAGTTTAACTGTACTATGCAATTGGGCGTCAAAATTACGTACTACTTTTTAAAACCCGACCAAATATTTAAACACATATTCTTACCCTCAAATTCATGCTTCATAATTTTCTTTTTTAAAGTATTTGGCCGCTCGTTCAAACGACTTGCGAATAAATTCTTTTAAGCCTGATACCCTAAAGCTAGGTTCTGGCATTTTTAGGTATATTTTAAATATATTATCAAGGTTTTCAAGCAAATCTAATATTTCTTGTTGCATTTCTGAATGCCGTTGCATAGATCCATTTATTATTTCTAATGCACTATTATCATTAGGGTTTGATAAAGCATTATTATAATCATTGTAACTATCAATACATTGGTTGGTCTTCTCAAATGTGTCGTCTATTTTATTGTCTGCAAAAAGCCACTTTGATTTATTTCTTATATATGAAAATTTATACTTATCTTCAGCCGAAGTTTCTAAAGTAGTATAATTATCGCCCACCAAACTTTTTAGCTGACTTTCAAGCTCATAGAAAATTGAAAATCGCTCTTCAAACAATGATACTTTTAAGCGTATCGTGACAAGGTATATGGCAAAAAGCGAAAGTCCTAATGAAATTATAGACAGCATTTTAAACCCCTATTACAGTATGCCTGCATCCCTTAAATTTATGACTAATAAATATACTTTCTCTAACCCCACAAATTAGTGTGACATTTTGCAGCCTCCCATCAAAAAGATATTTACTGATAGAAAGCAGCCTCTTTGTCACTACCTAAAATCTACTGATCCATCATCAATTGACAAAAGGAAATTATTAAACTCCTCTCTAATTTGATAGTTCATAATTTGTTCCTCAATTGTTGAGTCTAATGTTCGGTTCACCCGGAATTTCTTCAACCCAAATATATGCGCAGAAAGATCAAACATAAACACGTATAATCGAGACATAATATACAAGATATTTCCGGCTGCTGAACCATTAATACAATGTATATTCTTAAAATCTACGATATTCATATTTTCCTTACATTTATATTTCTTTATTAATATTGTCCCTGAACCACCATCATCTTTAATAACGCCGCCTGTATGCTTAAGTACATTAGAAACTAATACAACAAAGTGAGCAAAACGTGTATACCTAACATTTTTGGCTGTCCTTAACAATTCGTTTTTATTTTTATCAAATGTGTTTTTCGTAAATGAAGTAACTATCTTTTGTTCATCACCAGAAGAGTTTTTAGAATGCTCTTTTATTAGGTTATAGCACTCCTCTAGTATAGAGGCCAAGAGTAAATATGTGTTTTTAAAGGAAATATCATCAATTAAGTGATATGCGTTTAACGCTCTTCTTCTTTCACCACGATTACTAAAACCAAGAATAGAATCTCTAATGGCATCATCATCCTTACCTTTAAAAATGAATTTACCATAGCCCATACACACGATACCTAGCATTACTTGCTCAAAAAGGTCATTGATATTGCGCCTTATTATTTCACAAATACATTGAAATTTGATTGATTTGGAATATATTTCGCTTTTCAAGCAAGTGATTATATTTTCCCTACAGCAGGAAGGACAAGTTATACCAAACAGATCCCCTGATAATTGAGTTATTATTATATTTCTTCGGTTTTTAATCGTGCAACTAATAATATATTTTTCAACATCATTACCCTCTAAAGAATTAATCCTAGCCACTTCCCTTAACGCATTTTTTTTTATTTTATATATACTTTTCTTAAGAGTTAGTACTGGTTTATGCTTTATAAGAACTTTGCTTGTTTTTGAACCAAGATCAAATTGTTCTTTTAGCCTCTTGTCGATAAATTTTGTTATTCCTGCAAATAGTTTTCTCTCTTCACATAACAAGACGTATAAAATATATTTTTCATTATTAATAGACATTATCCTGGAAACCTTGCAACAGAGCCTTAACTAGAAAAATGATGCTATAATTATGGCACAGACATAGAATTTATCTTCTGAACTTAAAGACAGGAATTTACAGTTTGTTTTGAAGATTCAAGGAATTGCGTCATTGCATAGTAGATCTAAACTATGCAACGGAGCAGATAATAATATAGCAAAGTACATTTTTTTTATACTTGCACGAAAATGCCACAGATACTCATTATCGAGAACTATAGCGCCTTAAGGTCGAGATTTTCCCCTACTGCTAATCAATTCACCGCTTGGCTCTCTTTCTTCATCATGAATAACCCTGGCCTCACTTATCCAATCGTCAACAGATCGCTCGCAAATAAATCTCCAAAGGCTAAAAGAAATCTCAGCGATATTATTATCAGAAAAAATAGCGGTTTTTAATGCTGGTAGTCCTGCTATTGAGGGGGGTATTTTTGAAAGGTTGTTTTCAAAACACCAAATATCTTGCAACTCTTGCAGATTACCTATCTCTGGCGGAAGCCCAAAAAACTGATTCCCACTTAGGTTAAGAAATTTTAAATGTTTAAAACTACCTATCATAGGAGGTATGGTCTTAAGTTCGTTATTAGACAAATCAAGATCTTCTAAACTTTGTAAGCGATTCATATCATCAGGAACTTGAGTGAATTGATTATCTCCCAGGTTAAGCTGCTCTAGGCTAACTATCTCCCACAAATAAGTTGTAGTCTTTTCGGTGAGCAAATTCCAGCAAAGTTCCAATTTTTTCAAGTGCTTCAAACTGGTCATTTCAGGAGGAACAGCGGTGATTTTATTGTAATTTAAACATAACCATTCTAATTCATGGAGACTTTCTATAGTTGCTGGAATCTGAACAATTTTATTAGAACAAAGACTAAGCCTTTTAAGCCCTGGCAGAAATGTTAATTCTTCTGAAAATTCCAAAAGTAAATTTCTATCTAAATTAATTACCTCAAGTCTATGCATCTGAGACATTGAACTTGGGAGCTTGGTTAATTGATTTTCACGCAAATAAAGTTTTTCCAGATTTTGTAAAGCAACTATGTCTTCAGGCAGCTCTGATATAGTATTGTAGCAGAAGGATAATGATTTTAAGCAATGCAATTGAAAAACCACATCTGGAATCACAGTAAATTTACAGCCATCTAGTGTTAGCACCTCCAAATTTTGAAGCCTTACCAATTCATCTGGCAACTTAGAAAGTTTACCTCTGCAGATATTAAGATGTTTAAGTTCTTTCCAAAAATCCTGAAGGTCATTATCTTTTAGGATTTTTTTTGGAAATCTAGTGAGATGGCATTTTCTAAGACGTAAAATAGACGAGTCACCAAGACGGCTCGGTATATGTCAATGAAAGTGAGACACTTCTTCCGAAAAATGAGTGTATCTAGT
>CAZWHY010000062.1:0-13194 GCA_964633725.1 Uncultured Candidatus Berkiella sp. | reverse complement strand
AACCCTTTGTTTACCAACCTAATTTATCCCTCAAATCGTGGGGAGCCCTCAGCAATTCTGGGAGAGGACGGTTTGGTACGCCAAACCTGGTGAGGGTTTAAGGCCTAAATGCTTACCCCATTTTACCTCACCCGGTGTTTCACACCACCCTCTCCTGCAAATCAGGATAGGGGAAATATTCGCCTTGCTCATAAGAAAGAAAAATTACTTAAACCCCAGACAAAAGAAAGGGGAGCCTAAGCTCCCCTTTTGTCCCTTTGATTGTTCTAGCAAGGAACCTTTTTTCTTTTACCTTACGAGTTAGCACCACCAATGCTAAAGCGTAAGAATGGTCCATAACGACCGAAGTCTGTTGGTAGACCTGTAGTCACAGCGTTATTAGCTGCAACAACATTTAGCTGAGTATTACCGCCTTTGAATGCGTTAACAACATTGTTGTAACGTAAACCTAAAGCTGCTTGGAACATAATAGGTGCCCAGCTTGTTTGGAATAGCTTGCGATAATCCACACCAAACTCAGCATCAAACTTAGCAACTATAGAATTGGAATCTTCTGGTCTGTTATTGAAAACATTTACATCTGCTTGGTTTTGTGTTTGATAAAACTCATTATCAACATACAATAATGTAGTGTTCATACCACCAAATAAGCCTACTTGAGGACAAACATCAAATGGTGTTACACGAGCCATCGCACCAAAACCTGGGCCCCAACCACTCATTTCATCATGTGTATGACGGTAGTGATTTTGATTGGCTGTAGCATTGTATGCAAACTCATGAACATCTCTTTCGATCTTAGTGTAATCAAAGAAACCGTTCAAAGTTAAGTCTAATTTGTCACCAAAATGTAGCGCATGATTCACACCAAAACGGAATTGGTCATAATCATGATCAACCCAACCACTACCATTTCTAGCGTTTGCCAATGGACCAATACCAATGTTTAAAGTATTCGCAACCGAGGTGGTTCTACCCCAGTCAAAACGATCCCAGTCAAAAAACAGACGTGTATCAGAGTTATCACCCATTCTGTAAGTGAAACCTAAGCCATAATCTAGCTCCATGTCAGAATCTATAAACTGAGCATTTCTATTGATAGCAACTGCGGGAGCAACAGGGAGTAGAGTAGCATCCCCAACGCTTAAACCGTTGTTGCTTGCTTCTGTGTAAGTTAGTGTACCGTTTACTGCAAATCGGCTACCATAATCTGCTTGTGCTGCAGCTGCTGCGACAACAAGCATCGTTCCAAATGTTAATTTGATTGCTGTTTTCATAAATAACGTTCCTTCCTATTTTTTCTAGAACTAAATAAACCAAAGGGTGGATTTTATGAGAAGCAATAATCAAATTATTACGCCTCACCCGTATGCTTACTTTTGTAGTGTAGATTCTTTACAACTACTTCAATCCCACCCGAACAAAGTAAGCAAGATAAAACATCGATTCCTGAACAATCAAAGATAGATTAGCATAATATTGGAGAATGTACACTGTATTGAAAAAAAATTTAAGCTTTTTTCGCAGGGTTTTTAAATGTTTTTGGAATATTTAAATACTGAAAGATAAAGAAAAGAACGAAATAGAAAGGTAATAGTGATTAATGGTGGGCCGTGAAGGACTTGAACCTTCGACCAATGGATTAAAAGTCCACTGCTCTACCAACTGAGCTAACGGCCCCAACCAGAGAGGGGAATGATACCGGAATACCGGTAAAAAACAAGCCTAAATGTTTACTAAATATACATTTATTTTTATTGGGTGATTTTAGGACTTGATGGGCTTCCTATGTCGTGGCCTATATCATTAGTTTGTTCTTCAACTTCTTCTTGCCTTGCTTTGCGTTCATCTCTTGCTTGCATCTGCTGAGCGAATGTCAATGTAGGGTGAGAGGCATCTAAAGCATCGTCTGCAACATTTTTAGTTTTATTAGATAGACGTTCAGATTGTCCTGCCGCGAGTTCTCGTTGCTGTGCTAGATACGCTTCTTGTTCGCGCTTTTCAGCCACTTTTTTTGCTTTTTGTTGCGCATTGTACTGCGTATACTCCCGTCCCAAACCTAATGCGACACCAAAAGCGCCAGCGGTGATAGCTAGTGAATACAAACTAGCGCCTAAACTCACGCCTTGAGTCAGGCCACTAATGAATAAGCCACCAGGCACAAGAACCGACGCAAGCCCCAAAAGCCCAACCCAAGGCACAGAAAACCCACCTAAGCCCTGATGAGCTTCTCTATTGCCACCCAACCTTGTGCTCACAAGTCGTTGGTATGAATATTGTGCAAAAGCTAAGCTTAAAGGAAATAAAGGAAAAAATGGCGCCAGCGGCGTTAACAATGTCGGCAATTTACTCGCAACCCATGCAACCATGGGCTGATATAACGCCCCAGACAGCAACGAAGCAAAAAAAGTACCATAAAAAATGCCGCCAATCGCACCGGCAAAACATAATACCGCAGCCATTCCTATTCCCACAGACAAACACCGACCCATAAATGAAAGACCTGATTTCATCAATACTAAGGCTGGCATGAGTGGTGGATTGGGTGTATGACGCTTGGGTAATGGGCGAACGGGTTCGTTTTCTGTAGAAGAGCCTAATGCTGCCATAAATATCTCCAATAAAACTAATGATTGGTAAGGTGGCGAACTATATCATGCAGAGCTTGACTAAGCAAGGTTACTTTGATTTTTCGTTATTTTTCAACTGGTTAATATGAGTTTAATAAGATTGGATATTCTAGGTTGAGGCTTAAATCTGCTCAATGTAACCCTCACCAGGCTTTGCACGTCCTCTCCCAGCATTGGGAGAGGAAATAATTATAAATATAAATTCTAAATCTATATTATTTAAATACGACCTTCTTGGTGCATTCTTTGTAGACGCGTATCGGCTAAACGCGCAGATGTAGAGCTGGGAAATTGGCTTTTCACTTGTGTGAGTAGGTTTCTGGAACGGATCCATTGCCCTTTGGCGTACTCTACGTACCCTAGTTTTAATAGTGCATCAGATGCTTTGGGATGCTGGGGAAACTCTTGATACACCTCATCAAAAGCATGCGCGGCCAAATCAAGCTCGCCCTGTACTAAATAAATCTCCCCCATCCAATAATTGGCATTTGGGGCATGTTGGCCTCGCGGGTATGTTTTCACCAACGATTTAAATCCCATTAAAGCAGAGTCATAATCTTTGCTTTGGATAAACTGATAAGCTTGCTGATACATTTCTTGCTCTTGGTGCTGCTCGGCCTGTGGTACAACGGCTTGTGCATCAGAAAAATCAAATGCTGATATAGCGCTGGGGATAGCATTGGGTTGCTCTTGAGTGAGAATAGGCGCCAGCAGTGCCCCTATTTTCGCGGGATCCACTTCGTTAACATGTTTATCCACATCTGAATATAACGCTTTCTGGCTTTGCTGAAGGTTTTGAATGGCAAAATTTTGCTCTTCAAGCTTGCCTCTTAACTCTTGCACCTCTTGCATTAAGGTATCCATTTTTTTAAATACACTTAACATTGGATTTGAGGGATCTAGCGATTGCTGTTCTGAATACCCTGGATCCTGAGAGCTTAGACGCCCACGACCCGTTTCAGCTGATTGATATGAATCAAACGAATCTGCATTATCACTCACATCAGGCGCTGAACTTGTAAAAGCGCCATAATTAAAATCAGATGCCCCATTAAGATTAGAGTTTGAATGAATAGGCGTCACGCCAGCATTAGATTCAAATTCTAATGTGTTACCTAGCTGCAACCTTGCCTCTGGTGAGGAGTATGTATCTGAATATCCGGCTGAAGAATTGTAATCCTGCAAATTATTGTCAGATTGATAAGATGGCTCAAAGCGTTGCTCAGCATTATCCATATTAGCGTTGGGATTGCCGTTTGTGTTCGCATAACTATTAGGATGGTCGTCTGCACCAACCCAGGCGGGCACTTTGCTTAGAGATTCAACTTCTGGTAGTTGAGCCACAAGCGGTGTGCTTACGCCAATGCAAGCCACACAAATAATTCCGAACGAACGCTTTAAATTCATAACTTGAGCCTTATTCTGAAATATCTCTTATTGTTCGTACACAATGATTGAACGACGGTTTTGGCTGTATGCTGTTTCATCAGAACCAAAGGATTCTGGTTTTTCTTCCCCATAACTTACCACTTGCAACTGACTAGGGGATACGCCTTGAGAAATCAAATAATTACTCACCGCATTGCCTCTACGTTCGCCTAAGCCGACATTATACTCACGACTGCCTTGCTCATCTGTGTGGCCTTCAATTCTGGCAATATGATTGCCATTGCCGTTAAGATATTGGGCATGAGCGTTCAAGTTATCATAATCTTGTGACAGAACTTCATAGCGGTCGAAACCAAATCTATAGGTTCTTTTGGCGATTAGTTGTTTTTGTGCTCTGGACATATGACGACCATCAAAAGCATCTCTTTCTCCTGTGCCATACGTGCTAGCAGAATAAGCGCCGTCGCTATCGCTACTACCGCTTCCATATCCGCCACTACCTGATTTATTCGCACAACCGGCCAGAGCAACAGTTGCTATGACTGCAAGAACCCCATACCGTACACGACTATTCTTCATTTTTGACTCCTTGCTAACTTAGAATTAAGATAAAAATGGCGACCACGCTGGTTCCTGAACACTACCCTCCCGTGCAGGAAGACGCAAGTGTCCTCGGCCATCTATTGTGACCAAACCCAATACTCTGCGCTGATTCTGTTTAGTACCATACAGTACCATGGCTCCGTTAGGAGACAAACTAGGTGATTCATCTAATTTCGCATCGGTTAAGATCTTAACCTCTCCATTAATAAGGTTCTGCGATGCAATATGAAATACACCTGGCTTAGAGCGATGAATCATCACTAAATATCTACCATCTGGTGTCAATTTAGGTCTGGCGTTATATTCACCATGAAAAGTCACACGAGACACTCTTTTACTGCGCGTATCGACTTTGTAAATTTGCGGCTTACCACCACGATTGGACGTAAAATAAATACTCCGCCCGTCTTGCGTCCATGTAGGCTCTGTATCAATAGAATACCCTCGGGTCATTTGTTCTAATTTATGAGAGGCCAAATCTAAAACATAAACCTTAGGGCTGCCATCTTTAGATAAAACAACTGCCATTTTCCGGCCATCTGGCGACCAGCTAGGTGCACCATTGATACCTTTAAAATTCGTCAAGCGCTTACGCTGCCCCGTTCGTACATCCATGGTATAAATTTCTGCTCGATTACGCTCAAAAGAAACAAAAGCTAAACTTCTACCATCAGGTGACCAACTTGGCGACATGATAGGCTCTTTAGATTGAACCAAGGTCTTCGGGTTATAACCATCCATATCCGCCACTTCTAATCTATAGTGTGGCCGTCCGCGAACTTCTGTCACAACCACATAGGCTATTTGCGTAGAAAATGCACCTCGTACGCCGGTTAAACGCTCATAGATCACATCACTGATATGATGGGCTAAGGCTCTGAATCGATCTGGTGTAATCCCGTGATACGATTTAGCCGCTAATATATCCAAGTCTTGGCCTGTCTGTAATACAACATCACCCTGCTGACTCAATTTATGGCTTACCGTCGAGGCAGATGAATTTTTTGCGTTAAAAATATCTAGCAATTTAAAACTAACCGTATAACGATCTAAGCCTCTAGGCTCTACACTGCCAATAATTAAATTTTCCACCCCCATATCTTGCCAGACCAAATGATCAATCTCTTTGGTAGATAGGTTTTTAGGAAGCTGATTTCGTCTTAATGGCTGAAAACGACCACTCGCACGCAAATCATTGCGCACAATTTTAGCCAATTGGTCAAAAGAAACCTCTGAGCCACTAGATGCCGCATCAACCGTAGCTTCTGATATCACGGCAATGGGAACCGCCCCGACTGTGCCTTGCGTAATTTCAATATTCAGCTCAGCCTGTAGTGGCGCGGCTACACAAAACAAGGCGGCTAAAAAAACACCTACAGTATGCCTGATTTTCATGCCATTCCCCCTGGATAAAATGTAAATGTAAATTTCATAAATTCTGCTCTTGCACCTTTTTGTTCTGGCAAAGGTAATGGTGATGACTTTCTGACCGCCAACTCTGATGAGCGATCAAATTCTAGATTGCCACTAGAGCTAACCACGGTGGCACTTAATACATCGCCGTTTTTAGATAATCGTACTGATAGTTTGCATTTAAAACCTTGCAAATCTAAACCTAAAGGCTGACGCCAGTTTTGATTGATCTTATGTTTAATAATAACTGAAAAATGTTGAATTTGTTGATTCACAATGCGCTGTGTTTCTAGCGCCAACTGGCGCTGCTTTTCTTTTTCTTCTGCTTCGATTTTTTTCTTGGCTAAGCGTTCTTGCTCCGCTTTTACTTTTGCCTCAGCCTCTGCTTTGGCTATGCGTTTTTTCTCAGCCTCTTTTTGCTCCGCGACTTTGCGTTTTTGCTCTGCGAGTTCTGCTTGCTTTGTCTCCTGCTCTATACGTTGTTTTTCTTGGAGCAAGTCTTCTTTCTCTTTTTGGATTTTTGCTAATGTGGCTTTTTCTTTTGCGAGCTTTTCTTTATGCGCTCTATCACGAACTTGCTCTTCCTTCTTTAAAAGCGCTCTTTCTCTTTTTAATTTTGCAACCCGGGCTTGTTCTTGCTTGCGCTTACGCTCTAAGGCCACTTGTTTTTGCTTTAGTACTTGTTGCCTGGCTTGTTCTTTTGCTTTTTTCTCATCTTCTAGGGCATCTAAACGTGCCACTTCTTTATCTAAATCAGCTTCCGTAATCGCCACCGCATCAATAATAGGGGTTTTAGGCGCAATAGTTGCAATAGGTTGAATTTTGATTGTTGTTTCAAAGTTGGCAAACAATAAGACCCCCAATGCGATATGTAGCGCACATGATGCTCCGACGAAAAAAATTTGGGATTTATTAGCCACTATGACCCTTAATTATTATTCCTGGTTTGTTCGTGCCAGCTCATCCTTGATGATAATCATTTGATTCAAGCTCTTGTGATTCTTGATCGCGCGTAATTAACCCAACGCCTTTGACGCCTGCTTTTTGTACCAACACCATTACATCAATCACTTTGCCATATTGCACACCTTGATCGCCTTTCACTAACACTTTGCGTTCTGGGTTTCTTTTTAAATCAGCAGCAATACGTAACACTAGTGCTTGAGATGCAATCGGCATAGATGGATTATCGGCAATATTCAGAAAATACGTGCCATTTTTATCCACACTCACAACAATGGGTTCTTTTTCGTTACTGGGTAGTGCTTGTGCAGAAGCTTGAGGTAAATCAACAGAAACCCCTTGTTGCAATAAAGGCGCTGTCACCATAAAGATAATCAGCAGCACCAACATTACATCAATATAGGGCACAATATTAATTTCAGCAGAAATTTTACGCTTAAATCGTTTTTTGCGCATATTGCCTCCTAAGCCAGAGGGCTATTTTCAGGTGCGGATGCTCTAGTGCCTTTATCGCCTGACGCATTATCACTATGCAAGCGACGGTGTAAAATCCCGGTAAACTCTTCTGCTAAATCATCGTAGCGACGCATTAAGCCTTCTACATGAAAAGTGTACCGATTGTACGCATACACAGCCGGTATCGCGGCAAATAAACCCAAAGCCGTTGCCACCAAAGCCTCTGATATACCCGGTGCAACCATTGCTAAGGTTGCTTGTTGCACTTGGCCTAACGCTCTAAATGCTGTCATAATGCCCCAAACGGTACCGAACAAGCCGATATATACACTGATAGAGCCCACTATAGACAAAAACGATAAATTAGATTCTAATTTCTGTTCTTCTCTGGACATGGCAACCCGCATCACTTTTTCTGTGCCTTCCATCACCGCAGGCGCTGGTACGGATTGATTATATAACTTCAAAAATTCTCGTAAGCCTGATTTGAAAATAGTCTCTATGCCTGACAGTAAATGACGTTTTGCCGTCAAATAATCATATAGCTGATTCAAATCGTACCCACGATGAAATCTTTCTTCAAATTCATTGAGCCATTTTCTCGCTTTAAATAAAGCCAAGCCTCTTTGAATAATAATGCTCCAAGATAATACGGAGAATAATAATAAAACCATCATAACTAGTTGTACTAATAGACTAGCTTCTGAGAATAATGCAATCAATGATAAGTCAGCTTTCACGCTTTAGCTCCTGTAAGATCTCTTGAGGGATCGCTACGGGTTTATAATTTAAATTTGTACACACAAGTGCCACTTCAGCTCGACAAGCTCTTTGCTCTAAGCCCTCATCCAAATATACATTTTGCTCAAATGTCACACTCGCTCTTCCCAAGTTATTAATTTTTGAGGCAACCGTCAAGGTTTGTTCTAATTTAGCCGGCTTTTCATATGAAATATTAATATTACACACCAAAAACTGAACTTTATACAGTTCTAGCACCTTAGATAAGGGCAAACCTAACTCATTCATAAATGTGGTTCGCGCACGTTCTAAATACTTTATATAGTTAGCATGATAAACAATTCCAGCGGCATCCGTATCCTCATAGAAAACCATAATATTATATAAATGGGGGTTTTGGTTTTTCACTTCTGTTTACTCTCATCCAAACCAAAATGTCTATATGTTTGGTCAGTGACTTTTCGTCCTCGGGGGGTTCTAATTAAATAACCTTTTTGGATCAAATATGGCTCAATCACATCTTCTATTGTGTCTTTGGCTTCGCCAATGGCTGCGGCCAAACTGTCTAGACCAACAGGTCCACCATCAAATAAATCAATCGCACAACGCAATAACTTCCTATCTAAAACATCAAAGCCTTGATCATCAACATCCAATAAATCCAATGCTTGTTTTGCAACAGGCTCTGTAATATCTCCTTGCGCTTTGACCTGAGCAAAATCGCGCACACGACGCAATAATCTATTCGCTATTCTGGGCGTTCCTCTAGAACGCTTGGCAATTTCCGCTGCCCCTTTGGGATCGATAGGGGTTTTGAGCAAATTGGCACTGCGAAGCACAATGGTGGTTAAATCCTCGTTGTTATAAAATTCTAACCGTAAAACAATACCAAATCGATCGCGCAAAGGAGACGTTAACATGCCAGCCCGAGTCGTCGCGCCGATTAACGTGAAGGGCGGCAAATCAAGCTTAATCGAACGTGCTGCGGGACCTTCGCCAATCATAATATCGATTTGTCTATCTTCCATTGCGGGGTATAAAATTTCTTCTACGTTAGGGCTCAAACGATGAATTTCATCAATAAACAATACATCATTGGGTTGCAAATTCGTTAACAAGGCTGCTAAATCACCAGCTTTATCGATGATAGGACCTGATGTATGCTTAATCTGTACACCTAGTTCATTTGCAATCACAGTCGCTAATGTGGTTTTGCCTAAGCCAGGCGGACCAAATATGAGCACATGATCTAGAGCATCTTGTCTCATTTGGGTCGCATCAATAAATATTTTTAATTGCTCACATACGCTCTCTTGGCCAATGTACTCGGCTAGCTTTCTAGGACGTAATTGTACCGCGGTGGATTGTTCCACTTCTGATTCTAAGGCACTGGGGGTTATCATGCGTTCATCATCAAAAGCTTCATCTAGCAAAAAATCTGAACTCATGCTCTGGCCAATCCTTGTAAGGCATATTTAATAATCTCTTCACAAGCCAAAGACTTATCTTCCAATTTGTCCACTGCTTTTTCCGCATCTTTATTTTTATAGCCTAAAGACACAAGCGCTTGTATGGCTTGGTTTATCGGTTGATTATCCTGATGGCTTATCTGTGTACTATTCGTACTAAATAATGGGTTGGTGGAACCCCATTTTTTGGCTTTGTCTTGTAGTTCTACAATGATACGTTGTGCGGTTTTAGGTCCTATGCCTGGGATTTTTTTTAATAAGCCGACTTCTTCCATTATAATCGCGCGTTTTAATTCTTCTACCGATAAGCCAGATAGTAAAGCCAAAGCCGCTTTAGCACCAATACCGCTAATTTTGATGACTTCTTTGAACAAATCACACTCTTGTTTAGCGCTAAAGCCATATAATAATTGTGCATCTTCTCTGACTATCATATGCGTGCATAAACTAATCTCTTCTCCCACCGCCCCCATATGATAAAAAGTATTCATCGGTGCTTGTAGCTCATAGCCAATGCCCATTACATCCACCAAAATTCTAGGGGGGGCTTTTTCAAGCAAAATACCGCGTATTCTTCCTATCATTTTATACCTTGCGCCTTAAATAATTGTAAACTCGGATTGTGACTATGCAAATGACAAATAGCCACACCTAATGCATCGGCTTCATCCGCTTGTGGCGCTTTGGGCAAGCGCAGTAAAAATCGAACCATATGTTGCACTTGTTCTTTGTCGCCTCGCCCCGTACCCACAACTGCTTTTTTAATTTGTGTCGCCGCATATTCATACAATGGCAAATGGTCGGCGACTGCTGCTGCCATCGCCACGCCACGGGCTTGACCTAGTTTTAAGGCACTTAATGCATTTTTGCTGACAAAAACTCGCTCAATGGCGATTTCTGTTGGTTGATATTCTTCAATGAAGTTTCTAACTGAAAAATATAATTCACTCAAACGTGCGCTCATATCATCTTGTTTTAAGCGCCAACACCCACTCATAATACAGGTGGGTGCCTTTTGGGGCGAGCTAGATTGAATCAATCCAAATCCCGTTATACGCGAGCCTGGATCAATACCTAAAATCCGTCTTGTTAACATAATCTTAAGATTATTACCTTATATTACCTGTATGATAGCTATAGCTGTTTACCCACGGCCTCAGGAATATCCGCATTAGAATATACAGACTGCACATCATCCAAATCTTCTAATAAATCAATCATTTTTAAAAATTTTTGTGCCGCGTCTAGTCCAAGGGATACCGTTTGACCTGGCACCATGGTAATTTCTGACTCACTCGGTTGGTAGCCTGCCGCCACCATGGCCTCTATCACAGGCGTCAAGTTTTCAGGTAATGTATTAACGATAAAGCTACCATCTTCTTGCGGCAATACATCTTCCGCACCCGCGTCTATCGCGGCTTCCATTAGCTGTTCTTCATTTTGACTATCATCAAAAATTAATTGACCCAGTCTTTCAAAATTAAAAGCCACAGAGCCTGTGGTGCCTAAGTTGCCACCCATTTTTGAAAAAACATGCCGAACTTCTGCGACGGTTCGATTCTTATTGTCTGTTAAGCAATCAACGATCATGGCTAAGCCATGGGGTCCGTAGCCTTCGTAACGGATTTCCTCTAAATCACCACCTTCTAAGCCACCTGCGCCACGTTTCACCGCTCGGCCAATGGTATCTCGTGTCATATTATTGTTTAAAGCTTTATCCACTGCCGCTCTTAAGCGCGGATTAGAGGGCACATCTCCACCGCCTAATTTGGCGGCAATCGTGATTTCACGTATTAACTTGGTAAATAACTTTCCACGCTTAGCATCTGCAGCACCTTTTTTATGCTTGATGTTAGCCCATTTACTATGACCTGCCATAGACGCGCTCCCTATACTATAAATTCATTAATCGCCCAGATATTGGACGGAGATTTCATTATTTTAATCGTCTCAGCCAAAGACAGCCAGCAATATTTTGTATGCTCGCCACTCAGAGTAATATCTATTTTATTATCGAGCCAGAAACAAAAAGTATGCTCTAAATTTTGCGTGATACCAGGTGCATAACGATGCAAGAATTGCGGATAAATATCAAATAGAGTCGTATGTTGACAGTTTAGCAACTTGCCTTGTGTAGAATGTAAGCCTGTTTCTTCAAAAAGCTCTCGCTTTGCTGCCGCTTCGGGCGACTCCCCCGGTTGTAAACTGCCAGTAACCGATTGCCAAAAACTAGGATCATCAGCCCGCAACAGACAAAGAATATTCTCTGCTTGCTGCGGGTATTTTGTCGCGATGACGACTAAAACCGATTCAGGATGTTTGTAATCCGTCATTCGCTCTTTTCAGCGGCTTGCTTTAAAGCTCTTAGCTTAATTCCTAACTCTTTAAGCTGTGTCTCATCGACGGTACTAGGGGCACTGGTTAATACACAACTAGCGGTTTGAGTCTTAGGAAACGCAATGACATCCCGAATAGAGGAAGAGCCTGTCATTAGCATAACCAATCTATCCAACCCAAAGGCAACCCCACCATGTGGTGGACAACCATATTCTAAAGCTTCTAACAAGAAACCAAATTTTTCTTGGGCTTCTTCTGCCTCTATGCCTAATAATTCAAAAATACATTGTTGCATTTTAGAATTATTGATACGAATAGAGCCGCCGCCAATTTCTGAGCCATTTAATACCATATCATAGGCACGTGATAACAAATTAGCCGGATCGGATTTTATTTTGTCTATATCAGTTTCGTTAGGTGCCGTAAATGGATGATGTAAAGCATCATAACGATTCGTTTTTTCATCATAAGAAAACATAGGGAAGTCAACAACCCATAATGGCTCCCAATCTGATTGCATTAATTTTAAGTCTTCGGCTAATTTTACCCGCAATGCGCCCATAGATTCTGAGACCATGTTGGCAGCACCTGCTCCAAAGAACAGCATATCACCATCTTGAACATCCAAATCTTTCAACAAGGTGTTAATCACATCATCGCCCAAGAATTTAACAATCGGAGACTGGCAACCTTCACTGCCTTTGGCCACTTCGTTCACCTTGATATAAGCCAAACCTTTTGCCCCATAAATACCAACAAACTTGGTATAACCGTCAATCTCTTTACGGCTTAATTTTGCACCGTCTGTTAATTTTATCACCACAACCCGACCTTTGGGATCCGTTGCAGGCTGACTGAAGACTTTAAATTCTGAATCTTTGACCAAATCCGCGATATCGATTAACTCTAGTCCAAAGCGTAAATCAGGCTTGTCTGAACCATAGCGCTGTATTGCCTCCGCATAGGGCAGGCGTTTAAATGGCTGGGGTAATGTAATGTTTAATATTTTTTTGAATACCCCTGCAATCATTGTTTCCATTAAGCCCATAATTTGATCTTCATCCATAAAGGACATTTCAACATCAAGCTGGGTGAATTCTGGCTGCCTATCGGCGCGCAAATCCTCATCTCTAAAACAGCGAACCACTTGATAATATTTATCAAAACCCGACATCATGAGTAATTGTTTAAAC
>CAZWHY010000061.1:0-14841 GCA_964633725.1 Uncultured Candidatus Berkiella sp. | reverse complement strand
TGGAGGATGCCTTATGCTACGAATCTCTGTGAAATTCGTGGGGATCCCTCAGCAAAATTGGGCGAGGAAATGATTCGCTCCGCTTATCGAAGAACCAAAACTAATTCCAGTAGCAAAGTTTTATTATCAGAATAGCTATGATAATATCCGCCAATTAATGGATTAACCTGAGGTAAGTATGATTGGAAGTAAATTTTTAATACCAGAAGAAGTGCGAGAAACATTTTCATTATTTGAGGCGCATACCAAAAAAAAGAGTAGGGATTGGTCAAAAGAGCGGCAGGTATCATCCAAGGAGCTATATCTCCACACCAAAAATTTACTTGAGAGCCAAGCATGGGATGGCAATCAAAAAAGAGAGATTCTAGATTTATACATTCAAGCGTGGAAAAACTTTGCATGTTTTCTTAATATAAGCAATACAGATTATGCCAAAGGATATACGTATGAGCGCCTCGGTCAATGCCAAAAGCCTATGCTGGCAGGGTTTGATTTATCAAGCCTGAATGCGAATGGCCTTTCTTTAACAGACCTTACATTTATTGATGTTAACTTTCAAAATGCAGATTTTTCCAAGGTGTGTTTTGCTTATGGCCGTTTTGAGGATTGTGAGCTGAGAGGCGTACAAACAAGTCATGAGACAGACTTGGATCAGTGCTATTTTATAGGGTGTAACTGTGCAGGGACTAATTTGTCTGTCGTTGGATTAAGTGAGGCTAGCTTTAAACAGTGTAATATATTTAATACAAAACTATCAGATAGTAGAGCGGCACGGGGTTCTTGCTTGTTAGATGTGAATGATTGTATTGGTTATAAGAATAATCCTGATAGAGCTTTATCTTTGTTTACAACATATAAATTAAACCCCGCTAAGGTTACTGCAGAAAGATTGGCTCATAGAGTTTGGTTAAATGACGAGTCAGAGTATGATACCAGACACTTGATGCCACAACTGAAATTATGGCTAAAGCATAAAGAACGTGGTTTTGGGATTGAAGAAGTTGAAGAGGTTATCAAGAATCGTTATGCAATGAAAGCATAAATTATTTTGTATTTTTATCTGATCATTTCTGATGAGCGAAGCGAAAAAATATCTTTCTTTGTAAAAGAAAGAGGCACCTTTATGGTGCAGAGAAGAATTTTAAAAATAAAGGGATGATTTGAGTATTATATTGTTGATTTAACCTGCAAGTTTAACCCTCACCAGGCCTACTCAGCCGTCCTCTCCCAGAATTGGGCGAGGAAATGATTCGCTTCGCTTATCAAGTAATATAGAGCCGAATATTATTAGGCAAATTCAATCACAAGCATTTGCCCCGGTTTTAAAACCGCCTCTTTTTTGATTTGATTATTCGCTGTGATTTGTTGAATATTGACTTTATATTTTTTGCTAATCGTCCACAAAGAATCACCGGACTGTACAATATGCACACGCTGCAAGTTGCTATTATTTTGAGATGGAATTTGCAAATACTTTCCTACGACAATAATATCGGTTTTAAGGTTATTCAGATTGCGAATTTCGCTAGGGGTGGTTTTAAACTTTTTCGCAATGCGAATCAAAGAATCCCCTTTGGTGATTTTATAACGAGCGATATGTTGGAAAGTGACGGCTTCTAAAGACGCCACTTTATCAGAAAAAGTGTGCGCCATTTGTACAGGAACACAAATATGAAATGGACCTTCTGGGTGCATTTTGTGAGTATGGTATCCAGGATTTAACCGGGTGAGTTGTTTTTCGGGGATATTAGCCAACTTAGCCGCTTTTTTAAGATCAACCGCTTTGCCCAAATCAACCTGGGTAAAATGAGTCTGGTTCATTACATTCGGTAAGATAATATTATATTTGGCTGGGTTCTTGATAATAGTGGCTAGAGCCATTAACTTGGGCACATAGTCTTTGGTTTGCTTAGGCAACTTAAGAGACCAAAAGTCAGTGGGTTTATTCGCCTTTTCATTTTGACGAATAGAGCGTGCAACCCGACCATCACCAGAGTTATACGCAGCAAGCGCATGCAGCCAATCCCCTTTAAAACGCTTTTGTAGGTAATCTAAATGGCGTAAGGCAGCATTAGTTGAGAGCACAACATCCTGACAGCCATCAAACCAAGCATCTCTAGAGAGGCCGTAATATTTTCCTGTTTGCGGCATAATTTGCCATAAACCTCTTGCGCCCGGCGCGCTTTTGGCAAATGGATCGTAATTGCTTTCTACCATAGGGAGTAGCGCAATTTCAGCGGGCATATTATAGCTATCGACCGCTTCTAAAATATAATGTAGATAAGGTCTGGCGTTATTCACCAGCTCGGTAAAATGATACTGAGAATGCGTAAATTGCTTAATATAATGCTGGACTCTGGGATCGCTTTCATCGATAACTAAACTAAATTGATTTCGCATTCGAGTCCACAAGACGACAGGCTTGTGGGTTAGGTCATCCACTGTGGCTGGAGCTGTTAAGCTTTTTTGGAAGGGCTTAAATAGCGTCTTGCTCATGTGTTGAGGAGACAGGCTAATAGGATCGGCTACGGCTGTTTGTATGCTAAAAACAGATATAACCAGAAAAAGGCATGTGGCTAAATAGACTTTGATTATTTTATTCATCATATTTTGTAATTTCTACTTTCTACTTCTGCTAAAATTCTTAGTCTATGCCACTATAATCAAAAGCATATTGGCTAACATACTCTTTATGCCATATTAGTTTAATTGGGCAGAGTCAGCAACTATTTTTAGGTTTATACAGCTAAAATAGCGATTAAAATTGATCTTTTAATTTACGCAGCGAGGCAAATACACCAGTAGTTGACTGGCTGGTTGCTCCTGATTTTTCTGCTACGGAGCGAATGACAGATTCTTCTGTTACGCGTAAAAAAGGATTAATTTGTTTTTCGATTTTTATGGTGCTGGGTAAGCTGGTTTTTTTTTGTTCTAATAGTGTATTCACATCGAATATTTGCTGTTTAACATCGATATTTTCAGGTTCTATGTGCTGGGCAAACTTTAAGTTAGCCAAGGTATACTCATGAGCGCAGTAGACTTTGGTTTCATTTGGTAGCTGTCGTAATTTGCTAAGAGAATGGTGCATTTGTTCTGCTGTTCCCTCAAATAAGCGACCACAGCCTGCTGAAAATAGTGTATCACCACAAAATACAAGACCTTTACCAACATAGGCAATATGATCTAAAGTATGTCCTGGGATGGCAATAATCTCTAGACTTAGATCCTGGGGCTTCAAATATATTTTTGAACCTTCTTTGACGGGATAATTAATGCCACTAATGGTTTCTGGCCCATAGATGGTAACATCGGGGAAGTGCTCAAGTAGCTTAGGTAACCCACCTGTATGATCCCAGTGGTGATGGGTGATAATAATGGCATTTAAAGTAAGCTCATGACTTCGTAAATAATCCAGAACGGGTACGGCATCGCCTGGATCGACTACAGTAAGCATTGAGCTTGTTGTATTATTTGTACCTGTACTATGTATGCCCCAAATATAGTTGTCAGAGAAGGCAGAAATTGGGATGATATTATTCATAAAACTAAATCGTCTGGTTGAAAACACACCCTTATGGTAACAGAAAAAACTTATAAAAATGCATGGTATAGCCATGGTGCGGGTGTTAGGCTCGCTGAAGCTGAAAAAGAGCAACTAGATGCGCTATTGCCCACATTACATGGATATCACTTGGTACAGCTAAGTGACTCGGGTTTAAGCACTTTTAGTTCAGAAACTTTGATTAAACACAGGGTATTGGTTCATCCGCAAATAACCCACCAAAGCTTATGTTCCAAAGTGAAGGCCGATTTTGATGGCTTGCCATTTAAATCTGAAAGCGTTGACGTAGTCGTCTTGTTGCATACTTTGGAGCGAGAGCGTAATCCGCATGAGATCTTAAGAGAAGCGGAGCGGATTTTAATTCCTGAGGGGCATTTGGTGATTACGGGCATTAATCCGATTAGTTGTTGGGGTGGTTGGTATAGTTGGAAAAAGTTAATTGGAAAAATTCCAAGCTCAGGCCATTTGCTGGGGCTCAGGCGTTTGAGAGATTGGTTGAAATTATTAAACTTACAAGTGAACGGCGGCAGCCTGTTTTATTATAAACCGCCGATTTTGAACCTGCAGGTATTAAAAAAGTTAGATCGCCTAGAAAAAATAGGCAGTAAAATATGGCCTTTTTTAGGTGGTGGCTACACAGTCGTTGCCGTCAAAAGGGTTATACCATTGACGCCAATGAAAGCAAAATGGAAGGCAAAACAAAAAGTGTGGATAGAAGAAGGTATGGCAAAGCCTGCCCCTAAAGTGATTCTTAAAGAGGAAATGAATGAAGGATAATACACCCGTAACCCCCGTTATTTGTTATACCGATGGTTCTTGTTTGGGAAATCCAGGCCCTGGAGGCTGGGGCGTCTTATTGCAATATAAAGACAATGAAAAAACATTATCAGGCCGAGAAGATAATACGACCAATAATCGCATGGAGCTGCGCGCTGCTATCGAAGCACTCAAGGCTTTGAAGTCTAGCTGTTCAGTAGAATTGTATACCGATTCAGAATATGTGCGCAAAGGGATTACGGAGTGGATGCCCAAATGGAAAGCGAATAACTGGCGTAATGCAAAAAAGCAGCCGGTTAAAAACAAAGACTTGTGGGAGCTTCTGGATGAGCAAGCCGTTTTGCATAATGTCAATTGGCATTGGGTAAAAGGCCATAGTGGACATCCTGAAAATGACCGGGTCGATCAATTAGCCAGAGATGCGATTGACCAATAGCGCTATTATGTTATTAGAAATAAAGTAGATTATCAATGAGACAAGTCATACTAGACACAGAGACAACTGGATTATCACCCAAGCAAGGCCATCGTATTATTGAGATTGGTTGTGTAGAGATGCAAAATCGCAGGCTCACAGGGAAAAGTTATCATGTGTATATTAATCCCGATAGAGAAGTCGATGCGGGCGCGGTTGCGGTTCATGGTATTACGGACGATTTTTTAGAAGATAAGCCATATTTTGCTGATTGTATTTCAGAGCTGATTGCTTTTATAAAAGGCGCTGAGCTGGTAATTCATAATGCGCCTTTTGATGTGGGATTTTTAGAAAATGAATTCAAATTAGCCAAAGAAAAAAGCTGGTATAGTTTATCGAAGCATTGTGAAATTACTGATACATTAAAGATGGCTCGGAAAAAACATCCTGGTAAGAAAAATAATCTAGATGCATTATGTAAGCGCTATCAGATTAATAATGCGCATCGTGAAAAACATGGGGCGTTATTAGATGCGGAAATTTTAGCAGAAGTTTATTTGGCGATGACAGGAGGGCAGTCAACGCTTAATTTAGAGGCTGCCGCCACGCTGAAAACAATACAGCAAAATATATCTGATGCATCACAAATGTCAAAGTCACCGCAATTTTCTCAGCTTGCCATCATTTCACCTAATGCTGCTGAACTGGCAGACCATCAAGTGCTTGTTACAAAATTAGCCAAAGCTATTAATGCTGATCCAGTATGGCGGAAAATAGAACAAGAGTCCCTAAAGTAAGTCACCGTTTGTAGGGATTTAACTTACGTTCATCGGTTTTATCGTTTTAAAAGCAGAATGTATAGATAAGCGGTTGATTTATATAGACTTATGGTTGTGTTGCTTTTGTCGCCTTATGGTATGATATTTACATTAAAACAAAAATAATTAAACAATAATTAAAGTTAAAAAATATTTAGACTGTAGTGGGGGCTCAATTATGATATATCCAAAAGATCATGTCTGTCATAATTCAAATGAAATATTTAATAAACACACCCAAGATGTATTTGATAGTATGGGGCTGGTTATTTTATTTTTTGGTGAGGTTCTGGAAAACCACAAAGGTTATGTATTTTATTCTAATACCGAATTTTTTCAAAAACGTTGTGATATGAATGCTGCTTTTGGTGGAACCTTTCTAACGAAAGGGGTATATCCATGGTCGGAGACACTTGATAGTGAGCTTGTTGCCTTAGCCGCTGCTTATGGTTATTACCATCCGATTAATATTGTGATAAATGATGGGGCGGTCAGATCTATTTATACGGTTGCTTTTAAAGAACCTGTGCAGGCTTTTACGAGTTATTATTTGAATAATTTAGATAATTTGTTATTTAATTGCATGGATTTAAAATTGCGCTTGAGTACTCTAATTGAGCATGGTCGCAAGCAAGCATTGGTTGTACCACAACGTTTAAGCCGCTCGGCAGAAATACAGGTTTCTAATGTTCAAAAACATGACCCAATCTTACAAAAAGAGCAGTATATTACCAAGCGATTGCAAGCTCAGGGTTTGTCCAAAAGAGAGTGTCAGACTTTTATTTCGATGTTAAAGTTTCAAAGTTCTATTAAGATGAGTGAATCGCTGAATGTTAGCCCCAAAACGATTGATACCTATGTTAACCGCATTAAGCAAAAATTAAGCTTGGACAACCGACACGATATTTTCAAATATGCTTGGGATAATCAGTTTGTGGGTTATAAAAATTATCCGAATTTATAGAAATTTATAGACTAGAATTATAGTCTAGGGCGTATTGGTATTTGCCTATGCAATACAACGCCCTAGTAAAAATGGGGTTTTGTTACCCACCCGCTCCATTCGCGATACCTTGGAACAAATCTTTATTGATCCATATATGAGTATAAATAGCGGCAACATAACCTAAGCCAATAGCCCAAGTCCATTTCATATGGCCGAAGAACGTATAATAACCGCGAGATTGTCCCATTAAGGCGACGCCTGCTGCTGAGCCGATAGAGAGTAAGCTGCCCCCTATGCCAGCGGTTAGGGTGACTAACAGCCATTGCCCTTCGCTCATGGCTGGACTCATTGTTAACACAGCAAACATCACAGGGATATTATCGATAATGGCTGATAATAAACCAACAACGACATTCGCCGGGGTTTGTTTATGTATCTCACTTAGACCTGCGCCCCATTGATTATAGAATATGTCAGAAGCGACACCTAAGTAACCAATCGTGGCTAAACCACCTACACACATAACAATCCCGTAGAAAAATAACAGCGTATCCCACTCGGCGCGTTGTACTTTGCTGAATATATCAAAGGGGATGGTTTCAGCGGTATGTGATTGAGACAAGGTTTGATGCTTGAATTTTTTCAAATAAAAGCCATAGAAGAATAAGTAAGATAAGCCGGTCATCATACCGACAGTGGGTGGAAGGTGTAAGAAATTATGGAAGCTCACCGCTGTAATAATCGTCAAGATAAATAAAAATATAATTGTTATAGCGCCATATGACATAGAAATATGCTCATCAATGGCTTTGGGCGTTGCTTTGGGTATGGCAAAGCTCATAATAGCGGCAGGCACTAAAAAGCTCACAACAGATGGCACAAATATTTGGAAAAAGCTCTGAAAAGGAAGTATGCCCTTTTGCCAAACCATTAGAGTTGTAATATCACCAAACGGACTAAATGCACCCCCTGAGTTTGCGGCTACAACGATATTAATACAACTCAGAGATACAAATCGTGGATTATCAGCACCAACCGCCATAACAACAGCACACATGAGCAAAGCGGTTGTTAAGTTATCAGCTACAGGCGAGATGAAAAATGCTAAAATACCGGTAATCCAAAATAATGATTTGTAGCTAAATTGTTTTTTGACCAACCAGCCTCGCAAAGCTTCAAATACCCCGCGCTCTTCCATCGCGTTAACATAAGTCATAGCAACTAGTAAGAACAAGAGTAGCCCAGCGTATTCTAAAATATTATGGTTTATCGCACTGTGCATATGGGCAACAGCATCTGGTCCTTCATTTTTAGCGAGAATAGCGACAATGACCCAGATAATACCAGAGGCTAAAATAACGGGCTTAGATTTGCGAAGATGCAAAAATTCTTCTGTCATCACAAGAATATAAGCGATAACAAAAATGACCAACGTTGCGATACCTAGCATCGAACTCGTTTTTTCTAGCGTATAAACATCACATCCGCTAGCGTATAAAGAGGGGGTAAACAGTGTGAGAAAAGTTAGTAGGAGAACTGTAAAAAATCGATTGAAAATATTTTTTTGAGAACTCACTAGGTTTTCCTTAAGAAGTTGTAAAACTGAGAAAATATTTGGATCATTACTATATACGTTTATGCCTGTCTTTTATCAAGAGAGTCAAGCTTATAGCAACAATTAAGCAAAATGGTAGGACACTCATCGCGGTGTGGTAATCTGAGATCGTATACATACCACCGTGAGACTTGCGTAAGAAATCTAATATCCAGCCGATCCCGTATTGAGTTATTCCACCAAAAAACATAATAATCATATTTATAAACCCAATAGCGGCTCCTTGTGCCCAAATGGGTTGTTGGTTTTTAATGAGCGTAAAACAAAGCAACATATTGGAAGTGCAAAGCCCGTAAAAAAATAAGACAGGGTACAAAAGTGAAATATTCGTATAGCTGCCATATAAAAAATAAAATAATAATATTAGGGCACATGTCGTGGCTGGGAACATAATATAACGATAATCAGAAACTCGTGTGGCTATCCAGCCGATAATGGGGCCACCCAGGGCAGTGCCCACAAAAATCGTATGGGTAATGTTTGAGGCTTGTTCTTTGGGGAGTGCGTGTACAAAACTTAAATACTCTGGACCCCACATCTCAGGGATAGCCGCAATGGGCATGACTAATAATGTGCCATAAAGCGCAATGATCCAGGTTTGAGTCGAGGTCATAATTTGCTTTAATACTTTGAACAGGCTCGCTGTGACCACACTTTGTTGTAAAGGAAAATTATTCTTAGGGAGGGGCTTTAAGCAAAGTAGTAATAAAGTGATAAACAAGCCTATGAAGCTAACAAATAGCAATGCTTCTTGCCAGCCAAATCGATTGATTAACAAAGAGAAAGGCATACCGCCAGATAGGGCGCCTAGTGTCCCGCAAAAATTGGTTAAACCAACAATTAACGGGAAAGAGCTTGCGGCTAGCCAAATCGAGCCTATTTTTAGGCAACCTACAAATGCAAAAGCAGAGCCAGCACCTATCAAAAATCGACTAAAATAAGCTATATAGATATGTGGGGCAAAAGCAAACAAAAAACTGCCGAAAGTAACCATCAAAGATGCTGAGATTAATAATTTTTTGGGGCCATATCTGTCAACTAACAAACCAGCAGGCAACTGAAAGGCAGCATAGGCATATAGATACATGGCGCCGATAGTGCCAAGCTGCTTATTATCAATTACAAAAAATTCACGCAACTGGCTTGTCAAAACGCTGGGGGCAACCCGATGAAAAAATTCATAAGCATAAAATAGTGCTGCGATCCCCCAGAAAAACCACCCCAGCCACTGGGGGTTCATGTTTTTTTTGTTATCTAACATGATGTTCCTAATGCCCGTTTCTTATTTATGATTTCCAGCCGCGAATTGCTTCTTGGCCAAATAGTTGTTCGGCTTTTTCCAAAACAGCTTTTGAATGCAAAATTTCCATGAGTTGATGGAATTTAGTGTGATTTTTCTCTGCATTTCTGACAACCACAATATTAACGTATGGGGAGTCTCTAGATTCATGGAACAAACTGTCTTCAGTCGGTGATAAACCAGCGGCAATAGCATAGTTTGTATTAATACAAGCCGCATCTACGTCTTCTAATACGCGAGGTAATTGAGCGGCCATCAATTCTTTGAATGTGAAATTTTTAGGATTTTGGGCTATTTTGTCAGGTGTCATTGAAAGTGGATCAGATTCTCCCAGAGTCAAGAGCTTGGCTTTTTGCATTAATAATAAAGCGCGTGCTTCATTGCTGGGATCGTTGGGGATGCCTATAATGGCATTTTGAGGCAAGTCATCTAAATTCTTATATTTTTTAGAATATATAGCCATAGGATAAACAAACATCTTACCAATCGTAACCAAATTAAAATTTCTTTGCTCATTCACTATATCTAAATAGGGTTGATGCTGAATCATGTTGGCATCGATTGAGCCTTCCGCTAATGCAATATTAGGAATTGCATAATCTTCAAACTCAAAAATAGTAATATTCAAATCGAATTTTTGTTTCGCGACTTGCTTGGCAACTTCCATCAGTTCTGTTTCAGGACCGCTCATTGTGCCAATGAAAATTTCATTATCTTCACGAGGCTTTTGTTGGCAACCTAAAATAAATATTAGGAAAAAGCTAATAAAGCTAATGCGTAAGCAGTTTCTTAGCAAGGTAATCTCCGGTGCTTTGTATAAATTGTACTAAAATAATTAAAATAAAGACGGTAATTAGAATAACCTGAGTATCATATCGTTGATAGCCATGATTAATCGCGAGTGTTCCCAATCCACCGCTGCCATTGAATCCGGCCATGGCCGAATATCCAACTAAGCTAACCAACGTGAGTGTTAAGCCACTGATGATGCCCGGTAAACTTTCAGGAATCAAAACTTTGCGAATAATTTGATAGTGAGATGCACCCATCGATCGAGCGGCATCGATTAGCCCTGCGGGCACTTCTTGTATTGCCATTTCGACTGTGCGGGCAAAAAATGGAATAGCCGCCAAACTGAGCGGCACCAAAACAGCATGCACCCCAATAGAGGTGCCAACGAGCAGGCGTGTCAATGGGATAATCGCGATCATTAATATAATAAAAGGAATAGAACGCGCAGCATTGACAATAGTACTTAATATAAAGTAGAGCTTAGGCTTTGCCCATAGGTTGTTAGGCGCACAGAGCCATAGCAATACACCTAATGGTAATCCGCCAATCAGAGCCACAAAGCCAGACACAAAAACCATCTCTAAAGTTTCTAGTGTGGCATTAACTATTTGGATTGACATAACCCAGGATCTCCACATGTACGCCATTTCTTTCAAAAAATTCAATGCTGTTGTCTAAGTTTTCTTCATCACCACGAATTTCTACAATCATGACCCCAACAGGTTGATTTTGTATGGTTTCTATATAGCCTTGTAGAATATTAATAATAACCCGATACTGCTGAATCAGATAGCTGATAATAGGTTGTGAGGCTTTCTCGCCTTTGTAGGCTAGACGTAAAATTCTGGAGGCACCTGGCTGTGCATATTTTTGCAGCATGCTTTTAATATGGTGCGGCACTTCTAACATGGCGGTTTTTTTCACCAACTGTTTAGTGGTTTCGTGTTTAGGCTCTGTGAATAGGTTAACCACAGAGCCTTGTTCTACAACCCTGCCATCATGCATCACTGCAACATTATGGCAAATGGATTTTACGACATCCATTTCATGTGTAATTAAAAATATAGTGATGCCGAGTTTCTGATTAATGTTTTTCAGCAAATTTAAAATATCTTCTGTTGAGCTTGGATCCAGTGCGCTGGTTGCCTCATCAGACAGTATGATTTTAGGCTCGCTTGCCAGTGCTCTGGCAATGGCAACACGTTGTTTTTGCCCGCCACTGAGTTGACTTGGATATTTATCTTTGTGTTCGCTTAAGTTGACTAACGATAAAAGTTCTGCAACTTTAAGTCTAATCGCATTTTTGGGGGTGCCAATAATTTCTAGTGGTAATGCGATATTTTCAGCCGCGGTTCTAGAGCGCAATAAATTAAAATGTTGAAAAATCTTGCCCATGTTCTGGCGCAAAGGCCGTAATTGTTTCTCTGTTAGGTTGGCTGTGGATTGGCCTGCAATAATCACATCACCAGAGGATGGGGGGCTCAACAGGTTCACACACTTAATCAGAGTGCTTTTGCCTGCACCACTTTGCCCGATAACACCAAAGATCTCACCTTGTTTAATATCAAGGTTAATATCTGCAACTGCCTCAAAAGTTTGCTTGCCAACTTTGTAGGATTTTGATAAATTTTGGATTTTAATCATTGGGCGACATCAGTTAAAAATAACGAATCATTCTAACATACAAAGTTATTCTTCGCATATTTCCTATATTGTAGATTTGTGTTAAGGTTCTTAGCTTGTTATTAATATTAAATGCTTTTTTATCGATGGGGAGAAGTATGAATAATTTTTTAAAATCTATGATTGAGTGGTTTCAAAATATCTATATGGCTGTGTTTAATACGGCAGAAATAACGGCAATGAGAGCTGGGCAACAAGAAGGTGCCCTAAGACAACAGTTACAAATGGCGAGAGGACAAATTGGAGCGTTGTCAAGGCAGTTAGCAGGTGCTGAAGAGACTATTTATTCTCAGGAAAGAATATATTCATGATTTAAAGATCAATCGTGGTAACTCAGTTCAACTGAAAGCTTCACGTTTTCAATTAGAATCTGCTAATAGGGATAGGTGTCAATTAAGAAGTGAGCTAAATATTGCTAAAGAGAAAATTGAGGTACTTGAGGAGCAAAAGGTTCTAGCACTAGAAGATCACATTCAGACTATTTATACATCTTTAAACATAAATGAAAATGAGGAACTAAGAGATAAGGTGGGGGGGGTTGAAGATAGATTAGCTAGCAGAAAAGAGCATGAAAAACGCATGAAAAATAAATAAAGCAGTGCGATGTATAGGTTGTTTCTGAGAGCATATGTTGCTTATCCTCTTTAAATTTTAGATAATTAATCCCCCTGCTGCATTACCCTTCAGGCTACGCAGCTTCCCCCTTTGATTCCAAAGGGGGCAAAAAGGCGCCATGCGCCTGCTCTAGATAGTTCATAGATAGTTTTGGCGTAAACTAGCAATCCTAAGTTTGTTAGAATAAAAGTCGCTTTATTGCAGCGCAAAGCGCACTCTCCCCCTTTGGAATCAAAGGGGGAAGCCGCATTTTTTGCCCGCCTGTAAGGCAATGGCAAAAGCGGCAGGGGGATTTTATTTAGGCATCTTCTCAGGAAATTCAGGGCTGGCAGAGGTCCCACCCGACCAGTGATTTTTACTTGTTTTGTTAACGCGTGCATATCCCTCATGGATGAAAAAGCACTCAGTTTCCCTTGATAACCCATTATGATTCATCCAAAAAAACCCTAATAAATTCAATGTCTTTGTTGTTTTTTGACCGTTTATCAGAACAAGCTGCCCGTTAGTCTTTAAGCTTACTATGTTCCTGGAGATGGCTTAACTAATTGTGTAAAGTAGATAACATATTCATATAAGTTAAGTTAAGTTAATACATTTTTGTCTGAGGGATATTATGTCAAATAAATTAGAACCAGTAAACGTAGAGCATCAGTTTTCACAAGAGTCAGAAATGGGAACATTTGTTGATGTTTTGAGAAATAAGCTTGGCATATTAGAAGATTCTAAAGAGATGGCTGTGCATAATAAAGATGGGAGTGAAGCCGAGTCGATTTTAGCATTAGAGCTTTTAGATCCAGCGGGTACTTCTGGTCAAATGGATTATTCTGACTACCCAGAACTATTAAAACCACAAAAATTAATTGCAAATGAAAGACAAGGTTTTAGCTTACCTAAAAATGTAAGCATGCCTGGTAATGTGGAAATAGAATCATATTTGCGTATGGCAGAAAAAAAACCTGGTCTTTTAAAATCAGAGAACAGCCAAACTTATACAAATACTAATACATATAATACAGAAAGCGACACAAATAATAGCAATGATGATTCTTCTGCAAACCCTGTTAATAATATTAATACTGTAACCGCTGCTACAGCGTCAGTACCTGTGACTCATTATGTCATTGGCAATGCTGCGCCTATCAATGCTGCGCCTATCAATGTTGCCCCCGTTAATAATGGCCCTGTTTTCCCAGGTATGGTTGGTGGTAATGCGGTTAATATTGCAGGCGGAATGAATAATATTTCTGGTCTAAACCAAGTCGATTTACTAGCACGTTTGACTTTAATGCATTCTATTAATAATGTAGATGTAGATACATATTTTCAAGCGTCTGCGCGTCATCCGGATATGCCTCAGGATTTGCTTGCGGCGTTGAATACTGCAAACCATGATATACAAGCAGCGTTAGAAGTTCAGCTACAAGCAGATTTAGATGAACAAGTAAGATTAGAGGCTATTGTTCAGGAAGAGCTTCAAATTGAAAATTATGCTAGTCGCGCACATTTATTTGCTCAATCTGAGGTGTTTACAGACTTAATAAACAATATTGTTGATAGCATCATGGGAAGTGATATTATAGCTTCAGATGAATTTGAAAAGGTTATAGAAAAATACGAAAACATTCTTGTTCAAGACTTAGTCAGCAATAAGATAACAGAAAATAGAGACAATCATGATGATATTCAGGCTGGGAAGCAAGCAATATCAGAGAAGATAGAAACGTCTATAAAACAGGCACTTGAATCGGTATTGCTTGAAAGTGCTACTGATAGCCTTACAAGTGAGTTGTCAGAGCAGCTTCCTGGAGTGGGTGAAATAGAAACTATTTTGCAAACAGCGGATATATCAGGTGAATTAGTAGAGATATGTCAAGATTTCGGCTTTATGTTTTTAGAGGCATTAGTAGAAGTAGACTTAGAAGGGTACGATGAATTTACTGCTCTTTTAGTAGAGAATATAAACAGTGGTGTTTCTGAAACAGTTAATGGGCTCATTGATAACGAGCAAGCTAGAGTGGAAGCCGCAGAACAAGCAGAACAAGCAGAACAAGCAGAACAAGCAGAACAAGCCAAAATAAAGGCCGAAGAAGCAGAAGTAGAGGCAAAAGCGGAAGAAGCCAAAGTAAAGGCCGAAGAGGCAAAAGCGGAAGAAGCCATAGTAAAGGCCGAAGAAGCAAAAGCGGAAGAAGCCAAAATAAAGGTCGAAGAAGCGAAAGCGAAAGCGGAAGCTGAGGCAAAAGCGGAAGAAGCGAAAGCGAAAGCAGAAGCTGAGGCAAAAGCAGAAGAAGCCAAAGAAAAGGCCGAAGAAGCGAAAGCAC
>CAZWHY010000060.1:0-15014 GCA_964633725.1 Uncultured Candidatus Berkiella sp. | reverse complement strand
TTGCAGGACATTTCTAACTGGGTCAACCGGACATTTCTAAATTGCTGCTACATTAATGAAAATTAATTGAACTTTTGAAAACCTATTTAGTCTAAGTTTTTATGTTAATTCGGTTAATTCGGTTAATTCGGTGATTTTATGACTAGTCTTTTCAAAGGTATAAAAGCTTTACTCAAAACAAACCCTCGAGCATCAAGAACAGTGTTAAACGAAAAAATTGGAGAAAAAAATTTAGATAATGATCTTACGTTTATAGAAAAATTCAGGATTAAAGTAGGCTCTGTTCCAGTCTTAAAAGATCGGCTTCTGGAAGATAAACTTCTTAACGAAGCAGAAAAAAAAGTACTTCCTGCACATCAAAAAAGCGAACTCAGGGAAGTTGCCACAGACCTTGTAAGTACGCTACAGGATTTAAGAAAAGACAATGAAGTCGTCAACTTACACAATGCTGGCGTTCAAATGATACAAAAGAAAAAAGATGGTGGCGCATCTCCAGAGGACGTTGCAGCGCTTACAAAGCAAATTATTAGCCTTTATCCATCAAGAACACGAAAAACAATAGTTAAAGGAATTGATAAAGAATTGGGTCGAATAGAAGTTCAACAGCATGTCTCTGCCCTAAGAAGTATACAAGTTGAACTTATCAACAAATTAGATCTAACTGTTACTGACAAACTGAAGTTTTTTAAGGATCCAGAACACCCGGGGTATAAAGCCTCTTTGGAGGTGAGAGACATGAGTGAACGAATAATGCTTGCTGCCCTCAAGGATATAGCAGATCAAGATGGGCCTCAGAGTATTATAGAAAGAGCTATGTTTTATAACAAAGTTGCCAAGCAGTGTGTTGCGGAAAATGACTTTGATTCTGCTACAATGCTAAGGCAAGCGGTTCGAGCCTCTCACCTCAAAATGCCCAACAGTCCAGACAAAAAAGCATTTGGAGAAGCACTTGATCGTGATGATCAAGCATTTTCTGATATTTTAAAACCTCCGAAACATTGTAAGCTATGTAAAGATTTAGCCGAAAAGGGTATCCCCTGTATTCCTAACTTGACGTCTATCGCTTCTCAAATGATAGCCTTACAGGAAATACAAAAAATTAATCGGGATAAAGGTCAAGCTAATAAAGAAGATGGCGTATTGATTTTAGAAGGGTATCTAACAAGCTATTTAGAGTCAGCCCAAACTAACGCACGGAAACATACATCTCAATCACCATCAACAAAATTTGATGCGGCAGTTAGAGGAACAGATGTAGGTGACATAAAGAACTCTATAAAAGATTTACAACAAAAAATCAAAGATACAGCAAGTGGACAAGCCCCAGCAAAAGTACCAGAAAAACCCCCAGTTGGAAATTTCATGCCAAGTTTTAAAGAGCACTCAAAACCTTCAAAAGGAACAGATAGCAGCACCAAAAAAGAATCTAAGCAGCCTCACATCGAACCCAAAAAACCAAAAACACCTAGAGCGTAATGTGTGTGAGCATCAACTAATAAACCTTGATGAAGTTTCAAAAGTTCTAAGTTGCGTCATTAGCTAGAAGAGTATGTGGGAGAGAGTGTCCATCTCATTGTAAACACTCTCATTTCTGTTAAGCTTTATACCTCTTCCAGTTTCCTGTATTTAATACGATGCGGTTGTTTGGCATCAGAGCCTACACGAGCGGTGTAGTCTTTTTCATATTCTGTATAGCCGCCTTCAAACAATCGTACTTCACTGTTGCCTTCAAATGCTAAGATATGAGTGGCAATTCTGTCTAGGAACCAGCGATCATGCGATATGACCAACACACAGCCTGGGAAGCCTAAAATAGCTTCTTCTAGCGCTCTGAGTGTTTCTACATCTAAATCATTGGTTGGTTCATCGAGCAATAAGACATTGCCGCCGGTTTTTAATAATTTGGCTAAGTGTACACGGTTGCGTTCACCACCAGACAAATTACCAATTTGTTTTTGTTGGTCGGTGCCTTTGAAATTAAAGCGTCCCACATAAGCGCGAGAGGAAACAGAGAACTGGCCGACTGTAATATAATCTAAGCCATCAGACACTTCTTCCCAGACGGTTTTTTTGTCGTCTAAGTGGTCTCTAGATTGATTGACATAAGCTAATTGTACGGTTTCACCGATTTCAACTTCACCGGAGTCAGGCTGTAAATCTTGTGCGATGAGTCTAAATAGAGATGTTTTACCTGCGCCATTGGGGCCAATGATGCCCACAATAGAGCCGCGCGGGACTTTAAAGTCTAAATCGGTATAAAGTAGTTTATCGCCTAATGATTTAGAGAGATGCTTTAGATTAATAACATTTGTACCTAAGCGCTCGCCAGGTGGAATATACAAGGCATCTGTTTCATGACGTTTTTGAAATTCTTTTGAGCTAAGTTCTTCAAAATTGCTGATTCTGGCTTTATTTTTCTTACGGCGACCTTTGGGGTTTTGTTGAACCCATTCTAATTCGGCAGCCATGGTTCTTTGATGAGAGCTTTCTTGGCGTTTTTCTTGTCTGAGTCTTTCATCTTTCCATTTGAGCCATTGGCTGTAGTTGCCTTCAAATGGGATACCGTATCCGCGATCTAATTCCAAAATCCAGCCTGCGACGTTGTCTAAGAAATAGCGATCATGGGTGACGGCGATGACAGTACCTGGGAAATCTTGTAAGTATCTTTCAAGCCAAGCAACACTTTCTGCATCTAAATGGTTGGTGGGTTCATCTAAAAGCAAAACGTCTGGTGCAGAGAGCAGTAATTTGCATAAAGCAACACGACGTTGTTCACCACCGGATAAGGTGTCCACTTTAGCGTCCCAAGCGGGGAGGCGCAGGGCATCCGCTGCAATGTCTAATTTTCGGTCTAAGTCCCAAGCATTACAAGCTTCAATTTTGTCTTGTAGCTTAGCCTGTTCATCCAGCAAGGCTTGCATTTGGTCGTCGTCCATTGGCTCAGCAAAAGCATTGTTGACCTCGTCAAAGCGAGTCAGCATGTCTTTGATTTCTTTGACGCCTTCTTCAACGTTGCCACGAACATCTTTATTTGGATCTAATCTAGGTTCTTGAGGCAGGTAACCAAATGTCAATCCTTTTTTAGATGTTATTTCGCCAACATAGTCTTTATCTTCACCAGCAATAATGCGTAATAGCGTGGACTTACCGGAACCATTGAGACCCAAAACACCGATTTTAGCGCCATAAAAGAAGGACAAAGAGATATCTTTAATAATCTCTTTTTTCGGAGGGACGATTTTGCCCACTTCTAACATGGAAAAAATAGTCTTATTGCTCATTGGTTCGCCCTTTAAAATTTAACAGAATTGGCGTTCACGCTAACTCAAATAAGCCCATATTGCAACGAAGTTGGTAAATGTTATGCGACTCATATAGAATTAGTATCAATTTGATCGAATTTGACCACTCATAATCTAAAAAAGTGAAACGAGGTGACCAATGTTTAGCCAAGATATGCGAATAAAGGGATTTGACGATGAGCTAGCAGATGCGCTTAAGAATGAAACCAAGCGCCAACTGGAGCACATTGAGCTGATTGCCTCTGAAAACTATGCCAGTCCTCGGGTAATGGAAGCCCAAGGCACGGACTTGACGAATAAATATGCAGAAGGCTATCCAGGCAAACGCTATTATGGCGGATGTGAGAATGTGGATGTCGCTGAGCAATTAGCCATAGACCGAGCCAAAGCATTGTTCAATGCAGATTATGCGAATGTGCAGCCACACTCTGGTTCTAACGCTAATTTGGCCGCGTATATGGCATTGATTCAGCCAGGCGATACGATTTTGGGTATGAGTTTGGCACATGGTGGGCATTTGACCCATGGTGCTAAAGTGAGCTTTTCCGGGAAAATTTATAACTCTGTGTTATATGGCATAGATGAAAATGGTGTCATCGATTATGATGCCATCCAGGCTTTGGCCACAGAGCATAAACCAAAATTAGTCGTTGCTGGTTTTTCTGCTTATTCTGGGATACTCGATTGGACAAAATTCAGAGAAATCGCGGATAGTGTCGGCGCTTATTTATTAGTCGATATGGCGCATGTTGCAGGGCTTGTTGCGGCAGGCGTTTACCCATCACCTGTGAATATTGCAGATGTCACGACGACCACCACGCATAAAACATTAAGAGGTCCACGGGGCGGATTGATTTTAGCCAAAGCCAATCCAGAGATTGAGAAAAAACTAAATTCTTTAGTGTTCCCGGGTACACAAGGTGGGCCGTTAATGCATGTGATTGCTGCTAAAGCAGTCGCATTAAAAGAAGCCATGCAACCAGAATTTATCACTTACCAAAAACAAGTGATTAAAAATGCAAAAGCTTTGGCCAAAGGTTTGCAAAACCGTGGATATAAAGTGGTTTCAGGTGGTACTGAGAACCATTTGATTTTGATTGATTTAATCAAAACCGGCATGACAGGTAAAGAAGCAGATGCGGCATTAGGCAATGCCAATATTACCGTGAACAAAAATGCGGTGCCGAACGATCCCCGTTCGCCATTTGTGACCAGTGGTTTACGTGTTGGCACACCTGCGGCCACGACACGTGGATTCAAAGAAGATCAAATGCATGTTTTAGCAAACTGGATGGCGGATATATTGGATGATGTGAATAATATATCCATACAAGATCGGGTTAAAAAAGAAGTCTTGCAGTTATGTAAGCAATTTCCAGTTTATGGTCCACCCAACAAATAAGTCTTAATCAGAAGGAGTTTTTATGCGTTGTCCCTTTTGTCATGGGTTAGAAACTAAAGTGATTGATTCACGTGACTCTAATGACGGTGAGCAAATTCGCCGTCGTCGGGAATGTTTGGCCTGCAAAGAACGTTATACAACGTACGAGGTGGCAGAATTGTCATTTCCACGTGTTGTGAAGCGTAATGATAGTGCACGTGAAGCATTTGATGAAAATAAGCTAAAACAAGGCATGTTGACCGCCTTGGAAAAAAGACCCGTGAGCTTTGATGCCGTAGAAGCCGCCTTGTCTCGTATTAAGCGTCGCTTGCGTGCTTTAGGAGAGCGAGAGGTTTCATCAGAGGTATTGGGTGATTGGATGATGGATGAATTAAGAAAACTAGACGATGTGGCCTATGTGCGTTTTGCTTCCGTATATCGTAGTTTTCAAGATGTTCATGCATTTGAAGAAGAAATTAAGCGCTTAACGGAAGATAAAGAAGTTTCGGCTTAATTAATGAAAAACACTGACTGTCTATGGATGCAAAAAGCAATTGATTTAGCGCAAAAAGGCATTTATACCGCACGCCCTAACCCAATGGTTGGGGCGATAGTGGTAAAAGATGGGCAAGCGTTGAACCCGAATTGGCCATCAGGTTGGCATCAACAAGCGGGTACGCCCCATGCAGAAGTCCATGCCCTACAAGGTTTGCCTTATAATCTACAAGATGCGACTTTATATGTGACTTTGGAGCCATGCGGCCATCAAGGTCGTACGCCGCCTTGTGTCGACTTGATTCTCAAACATAATATTGGCCGTGTTGTGGTGGCAAGCAGAGATCCCAATCCATTGGTGGCCGGTAAGGGTATTCAAAAGTTGCGTGCCGCTGGTGTTTTGGTTGAAGTGGGTATTTTAGAGCAAGAAGCTCGGCAACAAAATATTGGGTTTATATCAAGATTTACCAGGCAACGGCCGTATGTTAGGGCCAAAATGGGTATGTCGTTAGATGGTAAAATTGCAATGGCTTCTGGTGAGAGCCAATGGATCACAAGCCCTGATGCGAGAAGCGCTGTGCAAAAATGGCGCGCGCAAAGTGGCTTGATATTAACAACCCGTCAGACGGTGTTGGCGGATGATTGTTTGTTAAATGTCAGAGATAAATCTATTTTGGCTCAGATGCCTAAAGGCATAGATTTTTTGCAGCCCAAACGTATGGTGATAGATAGTGACTTAATGCTGTCCCCTGAGTCTAAAATGATGAGGCGTGGTTCTCATAATGATTCTGATAATACAATGGGTAATACAGAGGGTGAAGTGATTGTTGCGGTTGGCGCCAATGTTTCTTGTGATTTACAAAGAAACTGGTTATCACGAGCCTTTGCTAAAAATATAAAATGCGTTTCTTTTCCACAAGATGTCCACAATTCAAATCACATAGATATGGATGCTGTATTGCAGTATCTAGCAGAAACACAAATTAATGATGTCTTGATAGAAGCGGGGCCGAGATTTTTAAGTTATTTACTGGATAATCATCTTGTCGATGAATTAATTTTACATATTGCCCCTGATTTATTGGGTGCAAAGACATTGGCAATGCAAAATATTAAAATCGACCAACTCAGCGATAAAATAATGGGTGAGTTTCATCAAGTGCAGTCTTTAGGGCGAGATATACAAGCTCAGGTCTTGGTGAGCGATTATGCTAAAGAAATGCTAAAAACAGAAGCAACAAACATTTAAGGAATCATAATGAAGTTCCATCCTATTGAAGTCTTGATAGATGAGTTAAAAAAAGGTCGTCCTATTGTTATGGTGGATGACGAAAATAGAGAAAATGAAGGTGATGTGATTTTGCCTGCGCATAATGTTACCCCAGAGAACATTAATTTTTTAGTCAAACATGCCAGAGGATTAGTTTGTTTGTGTTTAACGCGAGAGCGGTGTGAAAAATTAAATTTGCCACTGATGGTACCTAACAATGGGAACGGTGCGAAATTTGGTACCAATTTCACGTTATCGATTGAAGCAGCCAAGGGCGTGACAACAGGGATTTCGGCGCAAGATAGAGCCAAAACGATTTTGGCCGCGGTGTCACCTGATGCACAGCCTGGTGATATTGTGCAACCGGGTCATATTTTTCCGATTATCGCACAACCGGGTGGTGTCTTAGAGAGAGCGGGTCATACAGAAGCCAGTACAGATATGATGCGCTTGGCTGGTGCAGAGCCGGCCAGTGTGATTTGTGAAATCATGAATGAAGATGGCACAATGGCGCAAGGTCAAGATTTGACAAATTTTTGTAACGAACATCAATTGAAAATGGGCACAATAGAAGACTTAATCGCCTATAGAATGAAGCATGAGCCTACGGTTGAGTGCATACACGCGATGAATGTACCCACCGCACATGGTGTGTTTGAGTTGCAGGTTTTTGTGGATCATATTTCAAAGTTGCATCATTACGCTTTTATTAAGGGTACCCCCCATAGAGAGCAAGAGGCATTAATTAGGGTGCATATGCACGATCCATTGTTAGATTTATCAGTGATGACAAACTTAACCACGGGCAAGTGGGGGATAGAACAAAGCTTGCAAGCGATTAATGTATTTGGAGAGGGGGCATTAGTACTATTGAGCCAACCCATCCAACCCGCCAAAAGCTTAGAACATCTTGGAATCCTCAGTCATTTTTCCAATAATAAAGAAAAAAAATGCTTGGAATCACAAAATAGTCCAGATTTACGTCTAATCGGTGTGGGTTCACAAGTACTATCTTCTCTTGGGTTCGGAAAAATGCGTGTTTTAGGGAGTGAAAAGCGGTATTATGGTCTGTCTGGATTTGGGTTAGAGGTGACAGGCTTTCAGCCTTGGGAACCCAAATAAAAATTTAACGCTGAAGAGGAATATTATGCCCCATCAAATTACCACTCACGAAGGGAATTTTGTTTCACAAGGCGGACGCATTGCAATTGTTGCTGCGCGTTTTAACGAGATTATTGTTGAACGCCTCGTGTCGGGTGCTGTAGATACATTAATCCGTCAAGGACTAGATGCAGACAAAATTGAAATTATTCGTGTACCTGGGGCATTTGAAATACCTTTAGCTTGTCAAATGGCAGCGGAAAATGGCCGGTTTCAAGGCGTGATTGCTTTGGGCGCAATTATTCGAGGTAGTACAGCACATTTTGAATATGTATCGGGTCCTTGTGCGAATGGCATTATGCAAGCACAACTCAAAACCAAGTGTCCCATCGCATTTGGTGTTTTGACAACCGATAGCATTGAACAGGCCGTAGAGCGTGCGGGCAGCAAAGCTGGCAACAAAGGCAGTGAAGCAGCATTAACCATATTGGAAACAATGAACGTCCTGGAGAAGATTTGTGGCTAAATCAAACAAACTTGTATTACGCCACGAAGCACGTGTCCTTGCTATGCAAGCATTATATGCTTGGAAAATTTCTGGCTATGAAATAGAGAAGGTCAAAGAACAGATGCTCTCTGATAGCCCAGCATTATTTGAAAAAATACCAGCATATGATGAAGTCTACTTCAATGAGCTCACGCACAATGTTGCCAAACATGCGAAAACGCTAGACAATGAGATCGATCGATATTTAGATCGTCACATCAGCCAAATCAATCCGGTTGAGTTGTCTATCTTAAGACTTGCGTTGTACGAATTAAAATTTAATCAATCCATTCCGCATAAAGTGGTTCTAAATGAAGCCATTATTTTGGCGAAAAAATTTGGCGCAGTGGACGGGTATAAATACATTAATGGCGTACTGGATAAGCTAGCAAAGCAATTTCGTGCTGAGCAAATGCAGGTCAAGCAGAGCGCTTAATTTCCCGATGAGCAAAGCGAATCAATTCCTCGCCCAATTTTGGGAGAGGACGGTTTGGCCTACCAAACCTGGTGAGGGTTAAAAATCAATGCATCGTATGAATTTGCTCTAATACTCGTGCTTTGAAATTACAAATCAATTCAAGATAGGTTCTGCTTTTTACGGGTAATTTCTTAAATTCTGCTTTTTTGCGAGCCATTTTTGGGCAAGCACCCAGTTCTAAAAGATGATTCATAATAAATGTATTATGATGCATGCCAGCAACAATTAATGGTGCTTGAAAAAAATCGCCTGATAGAGTCGCTAGCTGCGGGAAAGATTTCAACAAAGATACAACGTCTTCTGTTTTATCGGTTCTTAAGGCATGCAGAAACTGTTCCACATATTGTGGAGAAACATTATCACTACCCTTCACAAAATATTTTTTCACTTCGAGAGAATAATTTTTTTTAGCAGAATCTTTAGACATGAGCACTCCTGGCAATTTATGATGATTGCAATGTATTGAGTACTATTTTATCAATAATTCTATATTTATCAGAGGTTATTGAGCTGGGCACTTCTGCCTTTGGTCGTGGGGGGGCTGTGTATGTACAATCTCCTGCCTGTTCCTAACCCTCACCTGGCCTTCTGCCATCTTCTCCCAGAATTGGTAGAGGAGAAAGATTCGCTGTGCTCATCAGATTCTACAGCGATATTTTCTGATGTTGTTTGAGCGGATTGTGGAACAATAGGTTGAGTCGGTATTTCTTGGTAACCTTCAGGTGAGAAAAAACTCTGTAGTGTGTGCGTGAGTGCTTCGTCTGGTATATTTAAAGTAATTAAATCTTGTGGGGTGCTACCGGCATTGTTTTTATAATGTAGATTATTCGGCACACTCATTTCCCCGCGCAAAAAACCAACAAATGTATTAAATAGGGTGGTTAGCCTAGGCTCATATAAGCCCCAAAGGTTTTTATATTCTTGCAAAATAGGATGAAAATTACTTTTACTGCGCTCTTCCAGCCAGATTTGGAATTTAGTCCAAACCGCTTGCCATTGTAATTTTACTTCATTATCTAATAAAGATTTTGCAGTATCACCGATTTGTGCAAAAGCAGGGGGGCTAGGCTTGTTTTTGAGCAACGTGAGTATTGCAACAGCCACTTCGCTATTTTGTACAGCCAAATGAAATGCGTTATTGCCCATGGCATCGGGTAAATAAGGATCGGCTCCACGTTTTAGTAATTCATCTATTGTATCGTATTCTAAATCTTTTACGACTTGATGAAGTGCTGTATGTAAAGATTTTTGTGTGCGCTGCATACAAGGGTAAATAAAATAAGCGCTAAGCGATACTGCTGCAGTCGTTAATAAAACCATTTGAGAGATAACGTGCAATTGTACAATAAAAGTTGCTGATAATAAGGCGACAGCACCCAGTAAAATCTTAATAGAGTGATCTAATCTGATATCTGCTTGTGGTTGGTCAATATTTGCCCAACGATGCCAATTTTCCACAGATAGTAAAAGTTGTGTGCCTAAAAACCATAAGATACAGGTTGTTAACAAAGGAGAAATAGCGGTCGCCAGTAGGCTGATAATACCTGCAGAAGCCATGGTCGCTAACTGTACTTGAAATATATTATCTCGTAGAGAGGGAAGATTATAATGAGTTGATATTGTTGCTGGCATAGATACCTAGCTTAGATGTTAGTTTTATGGAGAAGCCCCCGACTTTTCATTTTAAAAGTACATGAAAGCCGGGGTGCGAAATAGATTTTAACGTAGCTCGGTGGGTAAGGTCAGGCGATCAATTTCTGCATACGCAGAATGGTTATGTATAGACTCAAAATTTTCAGAGGCGACTTTAAACCCAGAAACGTGCTCAGACTGCTCTAGAGCTGTTGCGACATCACGAACTAAGTCTTCTACAAATTTAGGATTTTCATATGCTTTTTCAGTGACATGCTTTTCATCATTGCGTTTGATTATGCCATAAAGTTCACAAGATGCTTTGCTTTCTACTAATTGAATAACCTGCTCTAATGAAAATTTAGGCTCAGCCTGAAGCGTGAGTGTAATATGAGAGCGTTGATTATGGGCGCCATATTTAGATATTTTTTTAGAGCAAGGACACAGAGTTGTAACAGGGACAATCACGGTCACAATCACCTGAGATTTGTTTTGATAAAACATGCCGTGTAAAGAAACTTCATAATCCATCAAGCTCTTAATTTTAGAAATAGGCGCTGTTTTATTTAAAAAATATTGAAAGTCTGCTTTAAAAAAGCAATGTTGCGCTTCAAGTTTTGTAATCAGAGTATCTAGCCAGTAAGACATATTGGCAACACTGAGCACAACTTCTTGAGCATTCAGAATCTCAACAAATCTTGACATGTGCGTGCCTTTGACATCTTTAGGCAAATTGACCATCATATCTATTGTCGCGACTAAATGTTGGCTGTTGAGTATTTGAGTAGGGCTCAAATCTTCAAAGCGTATAGGATGTTTTATACCACGAATACCAACCCTGTCTACGGATATATTTCGATTGTCCGGCCAACTTTGTACATCTTCAACGTTGCTACTATTCAATCTAAACCTCTAATTCGATGGTATTATTTGTTTGTAAATGGGTGCGTTTTTTTATGCGTTCCAATATTGTGCGGTATATACCCGCTTCATCTAACTGGCAACCTGCTAACAATACTTCTGGATCGCCATGGCTCAAGAAATAGTCTGGAAGCCCTAAGTTAATGATTTGATTGGTAAAACCTATTTGTGCCAGATATTCATTCACACCAGATCCGGCTCCGCCTTTCACCACATTTTCTTCTAACGTCACAATAGTATCGTGTTGCTTCGCTAATTTCAAAATTAAGGCTTCATCCAGAGGCTTAACAAAACGCATATTGGCCACGGTGGCATCAAGTGTTTCACCCACAGCCATAGCGGTTGGTAAGAAAGAACCGAAGCTCAGAATAGCAACCGAGTGTTGTTGAGACTTGCTTTGGCGTTTGATTTCACCTTTGCCCAAAGGCAGTAATTCCATCTTATCAGAGATAGCCACTATTGGCCCTGAGCCCCGAGGATAGCGTACCGCTGCGGGTGCGTTGCATTGAATACCTGTATAAAGCATATTGCGACATTCATTGGCATCCGCTGGTGCCATAATGATCATATTTGGAATACAGCGTAAAAAGCTAAAGTCAAAATTGCCTGAGTGTGTGGGGCCATCGCCGACTAATCCAGCCCGGTCTAAAGCAAATAGAACCGGTAAATTTTGCAAAGCAACATCATGTACCAGTTGGTCATAAGCGCGTTGTAAAAAAGAAGAATAAATCGCCACAACGGGTTTTAAATTCTCACAAGCCATGCCAGCGGCAAGCGTGACACTATGTTGTTCTGCAATAGCCACATCAAAATATCTGTCTGGAAATTTTTCTCTAAATGCCACCATACCAGAGCCTTCACACATGGCTGGTGTAATACCGACAATACGGTCATCTTGTGCCGCCATTTCACATAGCCAGTCCCCAAATACTTGTGAATAAGTGGGCATGCTTACGTGACTAGATGATTCTGGTTTTATTTTTTCTACTTCTCGTTTTGTTTCAGATTTTTGATAAAATCCTTTTTTAACCGCATGATATTTTATCGGGTCGGCCTCTGCAGGCGCATAACCTTTGCCTTTTTGGGTGCTCACATGTAATAGCTGTGGACCAGACAAGTTTTTAATATTTTGTAATGTTTTGATTAAACTTGGTAAATTATGCCCATCGACCGGGCCAATATAGTTCCAGCCTAATTCTTCAAATAATGTGCCGGGTGCAATCATACCTTTTAGGTGCGATTCTGTTTTACGTGCAAACTCCCATACAGGGGGGATACGGCCTAAGACACGTTTAGAATTTGTTTTAACAGAAGAATATAACTTACTAGAAAGTATACGGGCAAAATAATTAGATAATGCACCGACATTTCCGGAGATAGACATGTCATTGTCATTGAGTATGACTAGCATGTTGGTTTTTAAATCACCGGCATGATTCAATGCTTCAAAAGCCATACCTGCTGTCATGGCGCCATCGCCAATCACCGCGACAGCGTGATTTTTTTTACCGGCTTTTTCCATTGCGATAGCCATGCCGCAAGCCGCACTAATGGAGGTACTAGAGTGTCCAACCCCAAAAGCATCATATGGGCTTTCTGCCCGACATGGAAAGGGCGCTAAACCCTCTTTTTGTCTAATCGTATGAAATAATTTGAGTCTTTCGGTTAGAATTTTGTGTGGATACGCTTGATGCCCTACATCCCAGATAATTTTATCTTCGGGTGTATCATATAAATAGTGTAGGGCGATGGTTAATTCCACCACACCTAAGCCTGCCCCAAAATGGCCACCAGTATGGTTCAAAGTCTCGCACATAAAGGTTCTTAAACTTTGGGCGAGTGTGACCAATTCGTCGGGGGTTAGATTTTTGAGATCTTTAGGGCTTTGAATTTGCTCAATGGTTATACTCATTAGGCGACCCTATTGATAATATATTGGGCGACTTGATTCAGCGTATGGGTGGCGTGCGGGAGCTGGCCTAATGCCGCTTGGGCAGATTGAAATTGTTCTTGTGCAAATATACGTGTTTGCTCTAGGCCAAACAAAGACACAAAGGTATTTTTGTGTTTATTGTGATCCATGCCAGTATGTTTTCCTAACAACTCAGACTCCCCTGTTGCGTCCAATAAATCATCTTGAATTTGAAATGCTAAGCCTATGGATTGGCCATAACTTTGAAAGTTACCCAGCATTTCTTCTTGCGTCTCGCCACAAGCGATAGCGCTACATTGTACACAAGCTTGGATCAATGCCCCAGTTTTTGCGTGATGAAGTGAAAAAATATCTTGTTTGTTAATCGACTTATTTGTGGCAGCCATATCTTTTGCTTGCCCTAATACCATACCAAGTGGCCCAATGGCTCGGGCGAGCAGTTGGATGATTTTAAGTCTTTGCTTATTAGTGGCGATAAAATTTGGGTCACTAGCGATAATTTCAAAAGCAAGAGCTTGTAATGCATCCCCTACCAAAATAGCGGTAGCTTCATCAAAAGCAATATGGCAGGTTGGCTTGCCCCTACGTAATGCATCATCATCCATACTAGGTAAGTCATCATGGACGAGAGAATAGCAGTGGATAAGCTCTACAGCGACTGCCAATGCGTCTAGTTGGGACTTATCAATAGCGTACAGTTCACCTGTTGCGTAAACCAGAAAGGGTCTGATGCGCTTGCCACCGTTTAAACAAGCATAGTGTAGGGCTTGATGCAGCGGGTGTTTTGGCTCAGGTAGGTACGAGGGCAGTATGTCAGAAATATGATTTTGGACGGTTTGGAGTTTTTCTAAAAACATAGTTAAAAGTACTTCGTGTGCTGCTGGCTTGGGCTTTAAATTTTAAGATTTAGCCGTTATGTTTCTCATCAATGAGTTTTTCAACTTTCTGTTTGGCTTGAGTTAATGCTTTTTGGCATTGCTTTGTTAGTCCAATGCCTTCTTCGAATTGACTGAGTGCTTGTTCTAAACTTAATTCTTGATTTTCCATTTTGTCGACAATAGATTCAAGCTGCTCTAACGAAGCTTCGAAGTTTGGAATTGCTTTAGTGGTTTTAGTTGTCTTTTTGGTTGTCACAAGAGAGACTTATACTTTAAATGCTCGAGTACAGGCAAAAATATCCTATGTAGGCTCTCGGGTCAATCAAAATTAGGTTAACTTCTGTATCAACCTAATGCGTTCCTGGTGAGAGTCATTATTGTAAGAGTAGTTTTATCTAATGAGCAGAGCGAATATTATCCCTCTCCTGATTTCAGGAGAGGGTGGGCGTGAAACGCCGGGTGAGGTTAAAGCGCTTGCTTTGGGGTGTTTTTCTGAGAATCTTCTGTTTGATTTTGCTCAGAAAGTGCATTTTTCGCAGCGTCTACATCTCTAGGGTAAAATAGGAAAGCTCGTTTTCGAACTGCCTCGTTAGCAAGCCCACTTATTTCTTTCGATGTTTTATCTATATCATTAGTTTCATATAATTTTTCTAGCTTTGTTTTTAGCTCAGATACAGATTTTTTGACAGGAAGAATATTAGAGCCAGAAAAAGCAATTTCACTAAGATGCGGGTGTTTATTATCGTTTAATTTTGTTTCAAATTCGACAGACCCCCATAGTACTCGGTTAAGCATATTGGCTCCCCAAAAACCTAAAGTAGCACTTGCGGTTGTTGCTATAGCACCCATGACAAATGGCAAGCTTAAGAAACTGGGGCTGGTAATAGCCATAATGGCTAAAATAGGACACGCAAAAATAGCGGCACAGGCTATTTTCAGAAGCAATCTAGATTTAGGAAAAGGTTGGTTCAAATAGTGTTCTATTTTGTGTTTTAAACTTTTCTGTTTAGGCTTGCTAGGTTGTTGCTGTTGCTGTTGCTGTTGCTGTTGCTGTTGCTGTTGCTGTTGCTGTTGCT
>CAZWHY010000059.1:0-15725 GCA_964633725.1 Uncultured Candidatus Berkiella sp. | reverse complement strand
GGATTAACAACATCTTGTTCTAAATTCTGCCTGGCATGATACAGCGCTGTATCATAATGTGTGGAGCGATCTAACGCTTCACCTGTCTCTGGGTTTATCATTTGGATTTGTATACCATCTAATTGATGGGTGTTTTCGCGCATTATAAAATCTTTGGCATCTTCCGGGCTAGTTGCATGATACCCAAATGCGCCGTCTATGCCTTCGCCAGAAGCAAAAGGTACTATGGTAATATTCAGATTATCAGAAATTAAATCATATTTATCAATAAGCTGAACCAACGCATCTTGCGCCATTTCCAGACGAGTGTGGCTGTATACATCAGCCCCCATGCTACCCGACACATCCAATATTAACATCAGATTATAGTTGTGTGCTGCATTATTGCTCTGTGCAAAATTATCTAAATCATTCGCCAGTGGCACATTATCTTGCAGATTGATAACGACCTCTGCGCTGGATGTTATGCCATTTGCAGCCTTAATTTCATAAGTGAATTTTTCTACTTGAAGGCCGGATGTGTAATTATCTGATACCGTATACAAAAAATTTCCATTGCTCTGTATATCAAGCGCTCCGCCCATTGGCGTCACAATCGTTTGATTCAAAGCGTGGATCCAAACTTCATTGCCATGTGCAGACGTATGTAGAGCAGGATTATCTAAGATATACTGAGCAGCATCTTGTGCGGTATCAAAAAAAAAGCGAATGTTTTCAATCGTAACCGATTGTCCATGCAGCTCATCATTATCCAAAATGTTAGCGCGTATTTGATTGGGTTTGAGCTCAGTTTGTTGCTCTACCCAGTTAAAATGAGACACGGCCACGCCATCTGCTAAAACCATCTCTACTTTAATAATTTCTGATAAAGCCAAATCTTCTACTTTGACAGGGTTAATACGATTGGCAGAATGCGAGCCCAAACTAATAGAGGCATCATAAAAAGGTGATTGTGGATCAATAAATGACTCAAAAGGCACGGTGGTATTACGACCATGTTGATCATAAAAAACCACATCGCTATACTGCACTTCTGGCCCATATTCTAAGTTAAAAATATCCCAACCAAATTCATACACCGGCATATCAAAGTTTAACGTAATTTTACCACTTGGATTGGCATTTTCTGGCAATGGTGCATCAATCAGGTTATCTTGATTCTGATCAATAGAATTGGCCGCTATAATCAGAATATTACCGCTATCTTCATTTTGAATATTCCCTCTATGCCAAGGTGCCTGGAGATTTTGCTCACCACTTTGTATATTATTAGAATCAATCAATGTGGCAACATCAGGCCCCACGCCAAGATTAATCACATCAATATCTAAACTGTTGAACAGCCGATTATTGGCATCAATTATTGTCCCTTCTGGAACGATATCAAAATCAACTTGATTATTTATCTCATGAATTGTTTTATAGCCGATTTTTTTAAGATAATATTGGTTATCAATGGCTTTAATATCTGGCAGCGCATCGATAATCACAGGCGGTAAATTAAGCGGCGCTGATATAGGCTCAAAGCTTAAGGTAAAATCTACAGCCGCCGATTCAACGGGTTTGGGTGCGGGTGCAAAAATATACAAATCACGCGCAATGCTATTGACTTGTGCGATGCCAATACCCGATAAATCAATTCTTGTAACGGTGCCAACATGCTCACTCAATACCGTGTCACTGACTATCTCAGACTGATCTGCTATTTCAACATTAGAAGAGACTATGTCTAGGTTCAGTAGTGTCGCAATATCTTCTTGTTGCGCGATTTGAAAAGAATCAACTGTCTTTTCTAAACCTTCCAGAGCAATCTGACTTTCTTTATTTCTTTGTATTTCTTGCAATTCAATTAATTTTTGCTCTAAATCCATTTAAACACCCAACTTAATAATCCATAATCATTAGTGTCGATATTTTAACGCCAAGCCCACCGCAAAGCGAGCTATCCCATATCTCAAGTTAAAACTACTTGACAATAAGTTATTTGGTTAAGATATGTGTAGAATATCCATGTCAAATAACCCATAACTATTTATGGTTTTCCTATATTCTTCTTTGATTTTAGCATTGTAGGTGCTGCCGATGGTATTTCACTGTTAGATGATGAATGTACTACTCTTGGTCTTATTATTCCTGGCGCTAGCCGCTCGGGTATCCTACTAAGCCTAAGCTCGTGGCAAGACTTGCGATTAAGATTAAGCCCCCCCATATCATCATTAAAATCTTGTGCTGAAGAAAAAGAATTAAGTCCAGTGGTATCTCGATTCACAATAAGACATCTCGGATTACTTTCTTTTGTACAATTTTTTTCAACAAAAAATCTCACTTGCCTTTCTTGTCTTTTTGTAGGGGGATCGCTCTGTAGGCCTTTATCTAGAGAACAAGGAAAAAGTAGGTTGCTGCCTTCTGCCGGAAACCCTTCGTTATTGAGCAAAGACATTGATGGAGCGCTTAAGCAACGTTTTATTTCAACTAATTCTTCTTTCTTGTTTTCTTTTTGTTTTTCTTTCTTTTTTTCAGAATCCTCCTCTAAAGGATAGGCCATAATAGATCGACTAAAAATAAGCTGCCTTGGCTCACTTGCTGTTTCTATTATCTTTGCGTCATCGCAAAAAAAACTTAGATTCATACCAGAGTTGTGTTCTCTTAAAGGGCTTTGCAATGCACGGTAAGATGGATAACTATTTGTAGATGAGAACATCCCCCCACTGAACAAAGGCAACAACAGGTTGTTTGGTTGGCTAACACGACGCGCATCTCTCTGTTCTGAATCAAGAGCAAACATGTAATTTATAGAAGCTACTTCTTTATTTTCTTTATTTTCTTTATTTTCTTTATTTTCTTTATTTTTTTTAAATGGCTTCAAAAATGACTGCATCAAATAATCATGCTTTCTAACAGGTTCGATGGAGCTATAACATTTTAACATTGGAGAAAATGGCACTGCAAAAGTTTCAGACCGCAAGCAAACAGAAATCATCTCTTCAGCTAAGAAGACTTCATGCTTTGTATCGTCGGGAATGATTTGCCCGCTCAACCCAAAAGGAACTAGAAACCCTGAGTATGCCAGCATCCGTGCGGTCTTTTTTGATATCTCAGTCAAACTCATTTTCTGTTGACTATTATCCATTTCTACAATTTTTTTTGTAACCAAACTTCCAATATATAGCGTATTATGTAATATTTCAGCTAAATTAGGCCGTTTTTTTTCTAATAACAGACTAATGCCGCCAACAAAAAACTCATGCGCCCTTCTATTAAATTCCTCTGGGTTCTTTATCTCTTGCTCAAGATATTTTCCAGCCTCAGGTTTCTTATACTTAAATTTACCTTTAAAATAGGATATTTTTGTTAAAGCCTGTGCTTGCAGTTTTTTACCTGCGTCACACTCTGAAAAATGACTGTTTTTCTTTGTGATTTCTTTAAGCATAGAAATCAATGTTATATGATAAGCATCTGTTTTTTCATGCTTTTCACTACCTTCGGTTCCTAACTGAGCTAATTTTTCTAAAGCATGATACAAGTCCGTAGTGTTTCCCTCTTTCGGTATTTTAGAAAAACCTTCAACAGTAAAATTAACTTTGTTTAATTCTGGTAAAATTTTATTCTTTAAGTACTTTTTAATTTCAAGTAGACCCTCTTCTCGAAGAATACCCTTCCTGCTAAAATCTACCTCAAATAAACAGAACTTTATAAAATTATTAATTTGTCGTACCGATAATAACCCATCTTGCTTTACGCCAGATATAGCCATATGAAAAACCTCGACTTTTAAAGTTAATTCTTATACTTTAGCTCACATGACCATCATAGAGCTAGACTTCTAACAACGGCGCTACTGTCCCAACTTATATAGGAGGTGTAGGCGCAAAATAGCAAGCAGGCTGACCAACGATATTTCGATCCCGCTATGGTTAGCGTATAGAATACTATGTTTCCTAGAAAAGTTTCATTAAAGTAATTTACGCTTCACACAATTAAGTTACTTTTAAATTGATTTTTGCTACACTATTTCACTTGCTTAATAATAAGTTAAAACAATGAATAAGACAAGTTTACTAAAAAAATGCAAACTAACTTGTAGTTCTTCCGCCTTATTATTCAGTTTGACAGTTCAAGCAAGCCCATTGCCCTCGCCTTCACCCAGTGTTGTTTCTACTATCCAACCCATGCTAAATAGCGATCGTATTGAATGTTTTTTGGAAGTTGTGGTGTTGAGCGTCTACAAGCTGATTCAAACAAGCTTAAAGAAATATATGAAGATGATTTTTCGCGGTACAATATCTTGACACCTAAAATCGCTGAGATAATAAAAAACATGTCATTATACATTGTAAAACTCTAAGGAATGGGTACGAAATAACTTACCGTTTTAACGTTCAGCAAGCGGCTAGACTTATACGAATTGATTGAGACAAAATGCGAGCATAACAGAACTATCGAGGGTTTTTTCGATTGAGGATCGTGCAAAGATGGCTTGCTTAAGGAAATGCAAAAAGGGTAAGTTATTTCGTGTCCATTCCCAAGCTATTTGTAAATAATGAGACACAACATGAATCTAAAACATAGCTATAAACTATTCACGAAAATCCAACAACGCTTTGTTTTAGCGGAACAGGTTGCAGCCTATAAATATCATCATAAGTTGCCCATATATGTACCAGAAATTGAGCAAAGAATACTCGTCGAGCTTAAATCTCAAACTATAATTCTTCAGCTAGATGACAAAGCCACCGCAAATTTTATTGCTTTGTTAATGCAAACCTCTGTCAAGCTACAAGAGAATTTAATGAAAACTTGGGAAACACAGTCAAATATTAAACCTGAGATACAAGATTTAGATAAAACACTGCGCCCCCAAATAAAACTTTTAACCATTGAAATTTTACAAGAGATAAAGCTCGCCATACCTGAGCTTAAAGCAGAAAATAAAAAGCAATTAAATGAAATGATGATGGCAGAAATAAACGTTGCGCACGTATCCACGCAAAGCAAAACATTACTATTAGATGCCCTACTGAATATAAAAGAATTCAATAAATGATTAAATCCTCAGAAACTCAAACACAGCATAAAACAACTTGGACACACAATCCTAAAAGCTTAGCACAATCTCCAGATAGCAACACGCTAGATTGGCTGACTAAGCCTTATGTACTCAGCCATGCATTACGAAAATCATCTCCCGACCTAAGCCTTGAGCTTATGTCACAAGAATCTGATATCATTTTCCCAGATGAGGCATCTCGCTTAAATCTCTCACCTAAAAAACAAACTCTCGTACGAAAAATATTTCTCCAATCAGGACAAAATTCTTATGTTTTTGCTCGCACTATCATACCCCCACAAACCTATGCGGCTCTTCAGGCAGAAATAGAATCTGTTGGTGATAATTTTATCGGGGAATACTTAATTTACAATAGAGACGGGATAAAAAGAGATGAGTTCGAATTTGCTTATATGACGCCAAGTATGAATATGATGCAAGAATTGCAATCTTTTATGCCATTTTCTGACATCAATAACACACTATGGGCTAGACGCTCATGCTTTTGGATAAAGCAACTCCCATTATTAATTACGGAGTTGTTTTTAGAGGATTTGCCGGATTTTCCTAATTAAATATTTCATTTAGTATAAACATGCAACAGCCTCCACCATTGCATGTTTATAAGCGAAAACCTAACCTCTTCTAGTAGGACTAGGTGAGCGAGAACGATCTAAATCATCATCTCTCTTTTCATCTTCAGAATCATATACTTTTTCATCTTCAGGTTGATATACTAGTTTTTCCTCATCTCCAGAAGAATAGATTGCCATTGTGTTATCAGCTCGATAAGCATCTTCTATTCCTGGTGAGCCTGCTACTGAAGAAGCAACATGTTCAGCTTCAGAAGAATCATCTACTTTACCAAGGCGCTCTTCTTGTTCTTTTAGGCTATTTCCTTTATCCATATAACGTTTTGCGATTAAACCAAATGCAGCACAGGCACCAATTATACCTACAGCCACCGCAACTGGATGCCAATAATCAGAAGCTGCTTCAAGAGCTGTAGCGCTATCTGGTACATAATCTCTTGCAGTATTTAGCATAGCAGAAGGAGCTGGCATATAATCTTGCGCAGTCTCTACTAGAGCAGAAGTATCTGGCATATAACTCTGCAAGCTTTCCAATAAAGAACCGGTGACATTTGCCCCCTCCTGCACGATTTCTTTAACAACTGCTGGCGCTGTTCCAGCTGCTGATTGCGCAAAATTTGGCGCGAGTTCATTAACAAACGTACTAACAGCCAATGTGGCATTTGAAAATTCAGGCATAGTAAAACTTCCTTCTTTATTATTAATTTTTCCAACAAAACTCAAATCTAACCGCTAATGATATTACCAGTATTCACAAGCACGTCAACTTTTGGTTTCGCACCTTGTTTTCTGATTAAAAATAGCATTTTAGATGGATTTTAATGGATTTTTTGTGAGGGACTGGGCAATGCCAATAAAACGAGGTTATGTAATATAGAATCTTCGGCTGGTTCGCTAACTTGTTCAAACACCTCGACACCAGACATTTTTGCTTTTTCTAATGTTTTTCTGAGTTTAGGGATATCCAGGCGAATAGAGTTGCCCAACTCTTTTTCTATCTGCTCTAGCGCTTTTTTCTTGATTTTATTCATAATATTCCTACTTTACTCGCTCCACTATACATAAACCATTGGGGTAAAACAAAGTTTTTCAAGCCAAATTGCACTTTCATATGAGGGCAGCCTGGATTAATATAAATTAATGATTTATTTCCTCATATGTTGGTTCACTATATTATGAATAGTCCTGTCAAATCCATAATTTTAATATCTATGATATTACTCAACACCCAAGCATGGGCACAAGAACCCAACTGGCAGCCTTACGCCAAGCTTTTAGATAAATATGTGATATCTACCTCCTATCAAAAAGGTACGCTGAATTGGGTACAATATAGCAAAATAAAAAATGATGCCTTACTTCAAACCGTTGTAAAAACAATCGAAAATTACCCCACTAAAAATTTAAACTCAAAATCTGAAAGATTGGCATTTTATATCAATGCCTATAATATTTTGGCGATGAAAATGGTGATTGATCACTGGCCACTTAAAAGCATCAAAAATGTGGGCTCATTATTCCAGTCTGTCTGGAAACTCCCAGCTGGCACTATAAATGGAAAATCTGTTTCTTTAGAATACTTAGAACACAAAATAATACGTACTATGGGTGAGCCCCGAGTACACTTTGCTATTAACTGTGCCTCTATTAGCTGCCCAAATCTTCGAACAGAGCCTTATACAGCCTCAAAACTCAATCAACAGCTACAAGAGCAGACATTGCAGTTTCTAAGTGACCCATACAAGGGGCTTAACATGGGACATGCACGAATCAGAGTCTCTAAAATATTCAAATGGTTCGAAGAAGATTTTGAAAAATCGGGCGGCATTGAAGCATTTATCACTCAATATAGACCCGAATTTAAAAACACCGAAGTAAGAGCTAATATCAGATACAATTGGTCTGTTAATGGGGGCTAATGTTGCTCACATGCTGAGCGAGCGTTTTTTTTCTGGATTTTGGGATGGAGAAGTAAAAATATTGGTGTCAAATTCATCATCATCCAGACTCCCCAGCTCTCTAACAGTCACTCGGCTTCTGTTTATGAAAAGCTTATACCTACCATCTAAAACAAAAGCATCATCTTCTGTAGATGATGGCTCGCCCCTCATAGCATCTTCTTCTGCAGATGATGGCTCGTCTCTCACAGCCTGTTTTTCCATACGCTCTAACTGCCGCTCAAACTCTTCGGCAAAATAATAGGCACAGAATCCTAAACTGACAATCCCTACAACCGCTGCTACCATTATCCCAATATAGTTTACAACAACATTTGTTGTATAACTTCCAAATATACTCATAACTTAAACCCAAACCATAATAATTTTAAATATTAAAATGCAAAAAATATTTTATTTTTGTGCGTTTATTTTATCATCCAGTAATCCTAGCCACTGATTCACTCGTTTTTTATTGGTGCCAAAATCAGAATAACCATATTTGGAACGACTAAAAATAGCAATAGTAGATTGCTGGGTAGAAACAGATATTAACTTTACCTCCACATAATCCGGGAACCTGAGCCATTTAGTACGTTGTACGTACGAAAACTGGTATTGCGACTTTGCCACTAGTTTGACTCTGGCCTGCTCAGCAATCATCATCCCCCAAAACTTATGTAAGGCATCAATATTTATGTCATACACTGGACTAATGCTGTCTGGCTTTGCCTGAGAGAATTTAGCCGGTGCCACATAATAACTATTGGGGCTAGTCGGCAATTCGAAATCTTGAAAATCAATCATATTATCTCAATTTACCTCTGGTTTTTAACCATGGTAAAGTGATGGGCACAAATAATCAATCTGAGTTTAGCTCATGAACCAACCCAAAATATTGCTCGCTGGTAACCCAGACTTAAGAACCCCATCTAAACGCGTGAAATCAACCGATTTTCACACAACAATGCTTTCTGATTTAATTGACTTATTATTCCAAACAATGGAACAAACCAATGGTGTTGGATTAGCGGCTATTCAAATTAATGTGCCACTTCGCGTGATTGTATACGGCTTTGATCACAATCCTAGATATCCTAATGAAGGTCCAGTCCCCAAAACGGTTCTGTTAAATCCTGAAATAGTGAAAAGAAGTGACACTATTATTAATAGCTATGAAGGCTGCTTAAGCTTACCAACGGTTCGAGGCCTGGTGCCCAGGCACGATTGGATTGAAATTCAAGGCTTAGGACACGATGGTCAACTGATTAACAAAAAAGTCACAGGATTTGAAGCTCGTATTATCCAGCATGAAATAGACCATACACATGGCGAACTATTTCCAGATAAAATGACAGAGATGAAAACATTAGGCATCACCTCTGCCTTACAAGAAGCAGGTATATTACTCTAGTTCTCTATGGGGGCAGAATTGAGCCGCCCCTATGCGAACTACTGAAGTTTTATCTTTTTACTTGGATCTTTTACTTGATCTTCTTCAGCGCCAACACATGGTATACCCACACAAGGTAAAGCACCCACAGTATCAGCAAGCGTTAACGCACTCAATCTTTGATACATATTCAACATGCCACTTTGAACTTGCCCTGGCAATGCTAAAGCAGCATTAGCCACATCTTCCACCATTGCAAGCAACTCTGAGTTTTCATCTGATAACTCATCATCAACAACAGCAGGGCATAGTTCTGCCCCTTCAGATTGAGAAAATTCCTCTAAACGCTTTTCATTTGGCAACAATGCAAAATCTGAAGTCAAAGCAGCCTTATTTTCACAGTCCAAATAAAACGCAAACGCGTCAACATATAGACTACATTCAGAAATGGAGTTAGAGTCTAAAATAGACCCAGCTAACTTGCGAATATTTAGAGCAAAATCTTGCTCGCCAAGATGCTCTGTTAACTTTATATTCAAGTTTTTAATCTTTGCGCCATCAGTGATAAATTTTGTCAATGAGACTAGCTCATTCATCCCCATAGTTTTGTACTCAATACTTAACAGAGCAATTTCTTTGCCTGCCATTAATTTAATATACGACATAGCCTCACTAGGCATAACCTCTGTTGGATCAGTTAACGTAATAGAAGGGCCTGACTTTGACATTTACATTACTCCAAAAATATATACTAGTAATATCTACAATAGATGATTATCCAGTAAAAAAACAGTATTTAGAACATTTAGAAAGGACACCCATATTTAACTTACAACTAATGTTATTTATTTAACAAAACAATCCTATATTTATTACACTTATTATATAGATCCATAACCCAAGACGGCTGTATTTTTATTCAGATGGAAGTTATCTCTCAGAGCATTTTCCACCAACTCTTAATCCTAATGATCGTCGTTTGGAGTGTTGCGGTGCTCTTAAGTAAAGTGGGATTACCCACGATTATGGGTGAACTCGTTATCGGCATCGTCTTAGGACCCGCTCTACTAGGACTCGTAGAACCTAACGAAGTAATAGATACCTTAGCCCAAATGGGTATATTCTTTTTAATGCTACATACCGGTATAGACACCAGACCCAGAGATTTTTTCCCTGCACTAAAGCGATCGTGGGGCGTTGCGTTCTTAGGCGCCGTTGTACCCTTCTCTGTTAGTACAAGTTGTGCTTTGTATTTTGGCTTACCATGGCAAACTGCCCTGTTCATTGGTTTAGTATTAACAGCCACTGCTGTTGTTGTCACGATTAAAACCCTAAGAGAATTAAACTTACAAAACACAACTATGGCCCAAATCATTGTGGCCTCTAGTATGATAGACAGCTTCGTGTCTTTATTTTTACTGTCATTTGTATCGGCTGCGATCAATGGTGAAAACCTTGAGGTTTTAGATTTAGGCATTATGCTCGGAAAAGTCATGGTTTTTTTTGCGGTATCTTTTTTTGTCGGTTATTATCTTTATCCAAAATTTACCTACCCCTTTAGAAACCGCAATGGTAAGGGCTTCACTTTCATTCTGGCCATCAGCTTAGCCGCTGGGTTATTTGCAGAATTATTAGGATTACATATTATTTTAGGCGCCTATATTGCAGGTTTGTTTTTTGAGGAAAAAGTCGCCGATCCTAAATTATTCCGTCGCGTCAAAGACAGAGTATTTGCTTTCTCCTACTCGTTCTTAGGTCCTATCTTTTTTATATCACTAGGGTTTCATTTGGATGTGAATGTATTCAAAGGTGTCAACTTATCTCTAATATTCGCACTAACCTCTTTATGCTTTTTTGGTCAAATCATTAGCGCTGGTGGTATGGCAAAATTATTAGGGCTTTCTTGGATAGAAGCACTTACCGTGGGAGTTGGCATGTGTGGTCGAGCGGAAATGGCATTTATCTTAGCCTCTTTAGGCTTGGCTTCTGGTTTTTATTCTGATGATATTTTCTCAGTATTATTAGTCACAGCTTTCTTGTTAAATATATTAGCGATATTGGGATTAAAGACGTGTTCTCTTTTATTGCGCAAATCAGGCATTGAGTGTCAAACTACCCCCAACGCCACCCCAGAAGACGAGGTGGAGGTGGATTATTAAGGGTTAATTATTAACCTTTTATAAAAGGCGTTTTAAAGCAAAACTTTGATCTACCCAGATCAAAGTGCAGTATATACACCAGTTAAAACAACTGAAATGCTCGTTAATATTGACAATTTCCCTCCCCGTGATATATTCATCCATCGCACACATGTGTGTTTTCTTACTATTTAATCCTAAGGCCAAATAATGTTTTATAAAACAATCTCTCTTATATGTATTTCAATGATACTAACCGGCTGTGCAGGGCGAGCAGCCAACCCCGTGGCTGTACACCAAATGAGTGACAACCATAAATCTTGCCAGATGCTCAAACGAGAAATCAGCTCAATTGAAATGAATATCCAAAACTTGGTTCCACAAGCAGATAAAACAGGTAAAAATGTTGCTTTGGGTATAGGCGGATTATTTATATGGCCTATGTGGTTATTTATGGATTTAAGCTCTGCAGAAAAAGAAGAAATAAATGCTTACCGTATGCGTCACTCTCATCTGGTTTCGTTATCGCAAGAAAAAAATTGTGGCACGAGAATGGCCAGTCAGTAGTTAAAAAACATTTGTTTTGCGACATCTATATCTATTTAAATAATAGTGTTGTCGCAAAATGTTTTCATAGGTTAAACGATAAACTTATTACCGCATTCGTGACTTACCCTTCCCTTTCGGAATCACTGATGGGTCGCCATCTTCTAGCTTATTATTTGTTTGAGATACATCTCCCTCTAATTTATTGTTTCTTTCAAGAAGAGGCTGCTCCTCTTCCTGCTTTCCAACAGCAGGCATTTGTCCAGATTGCCAATCGGTATGATACCCGGAAGACAAAGAGGCTTGAGATTTATTTTCTTTTTCGTGTTTTTTATCTCTTTTTTGTTGCGCCTTAAAAGATTTTTTGTGTGCATCCATAAAATCTGGGGAAACGCCTTTTTGGGCTTGTTTATTAGGATCGCTCACTTTTTTATCTGCTTTCCTTTCCTTTCTATAGAGGTCAATACTATTCGCTATTGCTCCCCCTGTTAATACGGTTGAGACCACGCCTAAAACAACATTAGCGGCAATGCCACCCGGTGCAGCAGCCAAAGGCAAAAGAGCCGTACTAATACCACTAATTATGGCTATCCCAACTCTTGCGGCAATATTGAGTAACCGTCTAGGTTTGGATTTTCTTAAATAATTCCTTTTTGTTGCTTTTTCCAAAACAGCGGTTCCATTATGATATGCAGCATCAAAACCTTCCTCTAATCCCTTTTTGTCATTTTTAAGGTCTTTTTTCATATCTTTGGCTGCCGCTTTACCAAAAGCTTGAGCATCCATGCCTTCTTCAGCCTCTTGGGCTATCTCATCTTTAGAATGTCTGAAAGCAGAAAATATTTTGCTAGACACCTTTGACATAATGCCTTTTTCATCTTTATCCTCTCGTATATCAATATTGGGGCTGGGGATCACAATGCCTTTTTGGCTATTATGCCAAACCGCTGATTGTCTTTGGTATTGATCCAATGCTGATTGCAGCAACGCATTTGTTTTACTTTCATTTTTATCATCTGTTTCTAATGGTAAAATAGCATTGATTTTCCCAGGTTTTGCTCGTGTAATAAGCTCTTCAAATTCTCCATACTTTGCAGGCGTCCCACGAAGCTCTCTAAAATCCAATAATTGCCGAAGCAATTTTTGGGACGCTTTAGAATCGTATTGACTATATTTATCTAAATTTTCTATCACTCTTTCGTAATTAATATGCTCTATATTTTCATGTGTATACATTTTGACAGGATTTTCGATATTCTTTAAAAAGTCTTCTTTTACTGACTCTGGTAATTGTCGCTTTATCTCATCAATTGTATCCAAAATCTCTCTAGGTAGATTTAAATAATGTTCAATCGTTTTGTGATCTTCTTCTGACAAGTCTGGTCTTTTGGAACGGCAATATACTAATAGTTCTTGGTCTTTGACTTTAACTTGCTGTGGGGCAGACTGATTGAGAAATTGGTTGGCCATTTGTGCATAAACTAACTTGATATTATCTTTCTTGAAGTTTTTACTATCTAATAAATCATTCAGTTGTTTCTTTGTGCCTTGAGGTAAATCTTGTGCATGAATATTTTCTCTTGTTTTTTTGAATTTTTCAACACTAAGGAAAAGCGACCTTGGTAATTTTTTTTCTGATACTAATTTATTAAACTGTTCTTTTGCAACTCCACAAATAACAATATTTTCGTTTATTTGTTTTGCTCTTTCTTTATATTTTCCACCTAGATTTAGCTCTAGGGCTTTAGTATTCCCTTTATAAAAATCCTCTATTCCTTTTGTTATTTGAACAAGCGCTTTATTTTTATCTTCTGTTGAAATGGATTCATCCATTAATATTTCTTTTCTCAACCGGTATAGTTGATCGTAAATAATTCTAGGTTTTTGTATATATCCACCTATGATTGCCTGCTTTTCTTCTACTTCAAGCCCTTTACATCTTGCTATTTTTTCTAAGATTTCACTTTCTGTAACCAGTTCTTTATTGAGCTTTTTAAATAATACACTGTCTTTAAAATACTCGACTGTTGCGCTTACAACGCCAGCACAACTAGAGGCAAAAACCAAAGGAGGCGCGATTGTCGACAAACCAGCAACAACAGCCACCCCAGCGACAACACTAATGACTACTGCAAGCAACATTGCCGAAGTCATTATTATATTTTTTATTGTGCCATAGTCTTCATCTTTCTCTTTTTGTACTCTTTCTTTTACAGCCCCCCAGCCAGCTAGGATTATCTCCCCTCCGCCCTTAAGGAGTTGGGACATCCCTTTTGGATCTGCTTTGCCTAACCTTTTTACACCATCCCATAGTGTTCCAAACGCATCTTTATAGTTTTGTAGTAATTCTGAAGCCATAATACACGCAATATTTTAATGTTCTTCTTGCAATCATAGCATATTTGCTATACGGCCAACTTACTTTATAAGTTTGATTTTACTGATTTTTTTTATTAATTTTAAATAATTAAAAGTTTAGACACCCTAAAATATAAAAGGACAGGCTAATATTTGAAAATGAACGGCATACCCAAGATAATTTATTGAGCTTATACACGGAAAAAATAAATATGGTAAATATTTTGGTTTTTTGACCTATCACGCAGATTTAAGACAGGCGATAGCCTTGCGCATAGACAATATTTAAGAAGAATTTAATTTAGGTTAAGCGGCTAGAGGCTTGGGATACACTTTTTTCGCATGCAAAATACCTTTTAAGCCCCCGCTCCTTTTTTTAGAAAAATTAAGTAATAAAATCTCACTACCGACGGCATATGCAAATTTTGATTCTAGGTTTTCAACAAATGAAACCCAACGATTAGGTTCAAATTGTAATCTTGATAAAATTGAAACAAGATGAGACGGAATAGAGCCTGATTTTTTGTCATCTCGAATTGTGCGCCCAGTGTAGTCCACCAGTGCTAAATAATCAGACAGGCAAAAATCTATGCAATGTTTTTTATTTTCTAAACCGTTATTAAATGAGACCAAAGATTTAGGTTGTTTAAGAGCATCATACTTGTTTGCCTTACATTTTTTTTGTTTTTTAATATATTGAATACGCTCATAAATTGAAGTGAACTCAGAAGATTCAGGTGTTTGGGCAATGCCTGCTCTAATGGGGTTTAAATCAACATATACCATTGCACTTAGTAATGCCGCATCATCTAACAGGGCTTGTGACTTAAAACGACCTTCCCAAAACCGCCCTGTACAATCATCTTCTTCATTGACGTTGCGAGCTATTTTTTCATTTAAACAGCGCATAAACCAGCTAATACTTGAAAGCCTTTCTCGCCATTGCGTGATTTTATTTTTATTATTTTTATTCTCTTCTGCATTCGCCTTAAAGATTAATGACCAGCGACGAACAATCTCATCATCAGACCATTCATGACTTATTTGTTCATCTACATGGAACACAATATGATAGTGATTGCTCATAATGGCGTAAGAACACACTTTTATAGCAAAAATATTAGATAAGTATTTTAATCGATCCACAATCCATTGTTTACGATGAGAGTAGTCTGTTTGCGTTAGTTCATCATAACCACAAAGCCAACTGCGGCGAACACAGCGGTTCATCACATGATAGTACGGTGTAGCGTCTAAATTGATTTGTTCAGAACGAGCTGAGGTCATAACTAATTACTCCAAAATAACTGATTATAATTCTAGCTTTGAACTTCTATGTTAATCAACTTTTTAGGGTGTCCTTTTTAATTTTTTTAATTATAATATACTCGTAGTAATCTCATGCAATTTAAGGGAAATTATCGTAATGAATACAAAAGCCTATGCAGCCCAAAGTACTACAGAACAGCTCACACCGTTTGAGTTTAACCGCCGAAAAGTTGGTTCCGATGATATTCAAATCGATATAAAATATTGTGGCGTCTGCCACAGTGACATTCATATGGTTCGCAATGATTGGGGTTGGTCAGAATATCCCATCGTGCCTGGGCATGAAATTGTCGGTCGCATTCTACAAGTAGGCGAGAATGTTAATAATTTTAAAGAAGGGGAACTTGTTGGTGTCGGCTGTTTAGTGGGCTCTTGCCAAACATG
>CAZWHY010000058.1:6679-16139 GCA_964633725.1 Uncultured Candidatus Berkiella sp. | reverse complement strand
TAGCCGGATACCTTAAGCGTGATTTTCATACTATTTCTGATAATTCCAACAAATTTTATATAAACTTATCTTAATACTCACTTTTACCCCCCCCCCCCCACCACAATAATATGTTAATATTCTGGCTAATTTATTACACAAGTTTGGAATATTGGTTTGACTACAAATAGAAGCCCTACAGAAGAGCCCCAGAACGCTGATAACAACGAAACATCTAATAGTGCTAGTGCCGAAAATCCATTTGAGTATAGTGGCGGTGGACTACGAGACGTATTTATTGATGGCATGTTCGAGAATCTATCACCAGCTGATATCGTCAATTTATCCGAAACTTGCAAAGAGGCAAAAACATGGACAGAACATCGCCGAAACATTGGTGAAGTATCGCAACTATTGTCCAAAATGATGGGAGATGATATAGAGGGAGTAGAAAGACTGCTACGATTAAACCCAAGTCTTTTACTAAACGCAGATGCTGCAGAGATACTGTTAGAACTACACCCAAACCTTTTGCTATATCCTGATGGAAGAACTGTTAACGGTTCGGTGCGTCTGTTCCAAGGTTTAAAGCCTTATCAAGTTGCAAAGGGTATTGGATGTAGTTATAAAATGGGCGCGATGATGATGCGCCATATCCTTGAACTTGAAAATGGAAATGATGAATTTAAAACTCAGCATAATGCTCTTTACCCAGATCAAGATGCCGGGTTCCTCGCGTCGGGCGTAGCCATATATACCTATGGCCCACCTAGGGGCATCTGGCCCCTAAAAAATCCTTTATTCCCACATGGAGATCTTGCGTGGCAAATAAGAAATGCTAAATTTAATAATATAGAAGATAACCATACCCCCCATGTACTACGTGAACAAAGCACACACCAAACTATGTCACAGATAATGCTGCAGCTAATGTTGGATATAATAAAATATTTATCTGCCTGCATATTAAGCATTGCACCAACATTTTTGACCTGTTGTCTAGCTGCATTTGCTGCTATAAGTCTTTGTGAATCATTGCCATTACTATTTGCAGCAGAAATAAGTATTTATGCTGGAATTCTAGGAACAACATTTTTATATGGTGTTTCAAATTTATTCAACAAAGTAACCTCCAACATTGCGGACAAATTTTTAAGACAATATAAAACCTCGGATCAACAAAATGATTTTATTGATAGTCGTGCAAAAAAAGCATTCACAGATGGTGTTAATGCACAATCATCTTGGACAGATCAACTCGCGTCTATTTTTAATACAAATGACTATGTTAATTACACTGCATTTTATGCAGGTAAAAAAGTGGCAGAAAACGAAGACATCGAGATGTTAGAAGCAATAGCGCCTGAGTTGAATACCAGAACATTCCGCACTTAATTTCTATCGAGGAGCTTGCAGCGAAAATGATGGTGATTTCTGCGATAGAGCGGAAGATTAGTTAGAGGTTATATACCCAAGCAAAAGAAAATATTGCTTGGGTATAAATCAAAGAAATTTTAAACTTTAATTACGACAGCCGGGGTGCCATGGCAGGTTCCTCTCCAGCGACAGCAACCATAGCCGCGGCTCCTCCTGCTCCTACAACAGCTGCTTTTACTGCAGTGGCTGCAGCAGTGGCTGCAGTAAAGGTACCATAATACCATCCCAAAAACCCTGCCGTTGCCACAAACGGCGCTGCGCTAACCACGACTTCCGTTGTCACGCCAGTAGGATGTCCTTGTACATGTTCAATCATCCTGGCTTGTGTTGCTCTTTGCTCCTCAGCAGTTCCTGAAATGCCCAAACCTTGCATAGCAGATGTCAATGTCTCCACGGGGTGCAGTAAATTACTGAGACCATTCAAAATGCCGCTCTGTACTTCTGCCTTTGTATTATATCCAGCACGAAAATATATAGCCGTATCTTTACAGTATTCTAAAAGCGCTCTATTAATGATCGTCGCAATGATATCTGCTGAAGGATTTTCAAATATCTCTTTTATTCTACCTTCAGCCAATTGCCAAACCCCTAACATTCTTTGTCCATAGTCATCAAGCACTATATCGTTTTGTCCCTGTCGATATGCTATCAAATCTTGAATGAGCTTAGCAAAAACTTTTTCTCTGAAACCATGTTCATAAACGAGCTTGTTATAGTAAAAATTATCACCACCATTGTCAGCAAATAGCGCTGAGATCTCTTTCATCAACTCATTGATATCCGCTCTATCTGCTGCAAAATTTTGTAATATCAAAGCATAGGTCAATTTTGTTGCATCATGGGCTGGCCAAAACGGCATTCTATTAAAAATAACCGCATTTAAAGCAGTAGGAGAAGGACACACAGGGGTCGCACCATCCAGTAGATTCATCCCTGCATCAATATAAAATGTATTAATAAAGCGATTTGTTAGCTCACGCAAAATACTCGCATCTATGGTGGGTGTGTGTAGAAGGACATTTTTGGCTTCTTCGGATAACGCTTCAAATTGTGCCTGTTGCTCTCCTAAATCTCTACCCTCTAGCAAAGCATGCAATTGTAATACCATACCAGCTTGCAAGCGAGATTGTTGCAAAGTATTTGCGGTTAATATATTTAACTTTTCTAGAACTTGTTCTCTAAACGCGGCAGCGCTTCTAGCCTGCTGAGCGCCCTGTAAAGCACCGATAATAGGAGAAAGTATTGCGTAGGCAACGCCTGCATAAAGCCCGTATTTTGCTAACTTCATTAATTTTTCATTCTCAGAGAACCAATCAGACAGAGAGTTTAAAGTTTTGAGTGTTTTTGTAAGTTCTTTTATTGTTTGTTGTTCTTCTGCATTATTTAAAGCCTTAAGCAATGCTTTACTAGAGTCATTTAAATTGTCTATGGTATCTTTGTCCATTCTGTCACAAAAACCCGATAAGGCCTTTACTAAACCATAAGTATCAACATCCTTGAGTGTTGTTTCAAGCTGCTTTGCGGAGCCGGAAAATTGATTGACAATTTCTGTAGTGAATGTTTCCTCAAAGTATTTTGTTAACTCTCCAACCTTAGTGGCACCTTTACCAATTTTATCTCCAGCCCTATTTAACCCACCTGCCATGGAAACCCCTTATAATGTATTAGTATTTATTGTTATTTTTTCTGCGGAAATACTAAAGCCATGCGAAATAAAAGTCAACGGCAGCTGTCTAATACTTAAAAACATCAGCGAAATGAAAATAATGAAATTTGAACTAGTAGAACTTTTAAACTTTATAACGTCATAGAACGAGATTTTTTTTGTATAGGCTCGGCTTTGTGTGGTGTACTTTGTACCATACTAGCTAAGTCCAACCCATCATTATAACCAGGCGTAAAAACAGGCGACGAAATGGACAAATCAGAAAACTTCTGTTCAAGACTAGAATCATCATCACTATTATCATCAGAAAAATTTTCGAAAGGATCATCATCACTATTATAAACATCTTGCTGTTCAAGGGTTTTTAGGCATAAAGTTGTCTCTGAGCCCTCAAAATCGCTATCAAATACTTCCAGTTGACTTGAACTTGATGATACCAGGCTAACAGAAAAGTCTAAATTTTCTAATTTTTTTCCCAACTCAGATAATGCAACGCAACCCGCCTCACCTTTCTCAGCAATAATCATTCTTTCAAGTAATAAAATCTTTTTTTGATATAAAATAAAATCCAGATCGCCAGCCGGTTTATCAAGATATATTTTTTGGATCTGATTCATCTTGCAATTTTCTTGCTCGGCCGCATCGTTGTTCCCTGAGCTGTTAAATATTTTCTTTTTTGTTCTAGCTGCAATATACTGCTCAGCATGTTCTTCTATACTTTGAATATGCTCAAGGCTAATAGACATAACAGGTAGTCTACATTGTATTTTTTCTAAGCCAGGGATAATCATTGTTTCGTATTGGGCAACGATGGCAATCAAAGGTTTGCGACAGCTATCGTATATTTTGACTTGTGAAATAAGACGAGTTAATAATTCACTCTCACTATTATTAGCTAAACTATAAATACTATCTAGCTTATTTTCATCACAAAATTTAGTTGTATTAAACACAATACTATTTAGCATCTCATCTGCAATAGCTTTTTGCTGTAGACAATCCCCTAAAATATCTGGAATGCTCATTTCAATCATCGTAGTAACTGCTCTCAATTAAGTGTTGGCCGATAGTAGCATCGCTAACTATCAAATGCAATTTACCATCTTGGCCAACAAACTTAATTTATATGATCAAAAATAATTTTTCTTTTACACCTCCCATTTGTCCATAAATTGATTCACGGACATATTAAATAGAACGTCTTTATCCTCAAATAATTTCAACCAAACTTGAACTTTTTTCGGATAAACTTTCTCGATATTATTTTGGAATTTTTCATAGAGTAGTGGTATACCCTGCTCACGATTCTTACGATGTCCTATAGGGAAATCACTTTCATGTGAATGTACATGCGCGTCATTTTTCATCGTGATTTCTATTCGGTTAGGGATAGCGCGTTTTTCCGGGTCAAAATAAGCTTGCGTATATTTTGGATCTTCTTTTACCACCATTTTGGCTCTTAGTTCATCAATTTTTGGATTTTCCGCAAAGCTATCTTCATAAGAGTCAGCGGTTAAATCCCCCTTGATCAAGGCAACAGCCACCATATACTGAATACAATGATCTCTATCCGCTGGATTATACAATGGTCCTTTTTTATCAATAATCCGTTTACCCGCTTCTTGAGTATAAATCGTCACTTGTTCTATATCATCTAACTTGAATTTGATCTCAGGATGTAAAATCAATGCCGCTTTTACCGCCGTTTGCGCATGAAACTCTGCTGGGTACGATATTTTAAATAATATATTTTCCATCACGTAACTGGATAATTCTTGAGATAAAGTAATAGACTCCCCTCTAAAGCTGCTCTGCTCAAAGCCCCACTTTTCAGCGGTTAATACACTAGGGCAACCATTTTCACCCTGCAACGTTAACATCGCTAAGCGAATGGCTCGACTGGTAGCATCCCCTGCCGCCCAAGACTTTCGGCTACCCGTATTCGGCGAATGTCTATAGGTTCTTAAGCTTTGACCATCCACCCAAGCTTGGGTAATCGCATCAATCACTTGTGCCTTGGTTCCGCCCATCAGTTTCGTGACAACCGCCGTACTCGCAACTTTCACTAGGATGACATGATCCATGCCCACTTGATTAAAGCTATTATCTAGCGCTAATACGCCTTGAATTTCATAGGCTTTAATCGCAGCTTCAAGTAAATCTTTGACTGTGTATTGTATATCCCATTCCGCATTGCGTCCAACGTAATCCATTATAGATAATAATGCACCAAAATTATCTGATGGATGTCCCCATTCTTTGGCTAGCCATGTATCATTAAAATCCAGCCAGCGAATCAATGTACCCATATCAAATGCTGCTTTCATTGGGTCAAGCGAAAAGCTAGTTCCAATCACTCTAGCGCCTTTTTTCAAATCCGCCCCTTTGACCCAAGGACCTAATAATTTTGTACACGCAGGATAATGTAAAGCCAAAATAGCACAGCCCAAGCTGTCCATCAGACAGTGCTTTGCCGTATCGAATGCAAGCTCGCTGTCTATTTTAGCATCCATGACATAATCGGCTATTTTTTGAATAACTTGATCAGGCTCTGGTCTTTGATTTTCCATAATTTTCCTTAATTTGGCACGAATGAGGTTAAATTAATATTACCTTGCTGATATATCTGGCAATATTCTTGCTGTAGGCCCAATATACTCTGCGGTTGGACGAATGAGTTTATTATTGGCTCTCTGCTCAATAATATGCGCCGCCCACCCCGTAATACGCGACATCACAAATATGGGTGTGAATAACCCCGTAGGAATACCGCAAAAATGATAAGCACTCGCGCTATAAAAATCTAAATTAGGAAACATTCCCTTTTCTTCCCATAATAAAGATTCTATTTTTTCGCTCACTGGATACAGTATTTTATCACCCAGCATTTCGCTTAACATCTGCGCTTGTTTTTTGATCACATTAGAACGAGGATCGCTTTTTTTATAGACTCGATGTCCAAACCCCATAATGAGTTCTTTTTTCGCTAACATCTCGCGCACTTTGGTTTCGGCAGCATCTGTATCTGAAAATTGTGAGATTAAATGCATTGCCATTTCATTAGCACCACCATGCAATGGGCCTCTTAGTGTACCAATGGCCGCAGTCACCGCAGAGTAAAAATCAGATAAAGTCGCGGTACAAACACGTGATGCAAAAGTGGATGCATTAAATTCATGTTCGGCATATAAAATCAAAGAAATATCAACGGTTTTTTCCATGCACTCAGCTAACGCTGGGTTTTCTCTAAGTCTAGGGCCGTGCAATAAAGACAAAAAATGAGCGGCAGTGGTTTCTGCTGCGATATTCACGTCAATACGATGGCCATTTAAATGGTAATGATGCCAATATAATAATGCGGATGGAAATATAGCCAATAATCTATCGGCGATATCTTTTTGATCTCGCCCCTCACATTCAGGCTCTATTGTTCCCAACATGGAGACTGTGGTTCGCATGACATCCATAGGATGCGCTGACGCCGGAATAGATTCCAAACATTGCATAATAGCCGGTGGTAAACCACGTAGAGATTGTAATTTATTGCGATAATAAGATAACTGTACTTTACTGGGTAAGTTCCCATGTATTAATAAATACGCCACTTCTTCAAAGCTTGCTTTCGCGGTCAAATCAAAAATAGAGTACCCGCGATAATGTAAATTATCCCCTGCCTCTCCCACTGTACAGATGGCTGTTTTACCTGCGACGATGCCTTTTAAGCCTGCTGATTTATCCGTCATTTTGATTCTCCTTGCTATCTAAAAAACGATTAAGCTTATTTTCATATTCATGATAATTTAAAATATTATATAATTCGTCTCGTGTTTGCATTTTATTTATTACAGTATTTTGAGTGCCATTTTGTCTAATCGCCGAAAAGACCAAATCAGCCGCTTGATTCATCGCTCTAAAAGCACTCAATGGGTATAATATAATTTGAACCCCATTGGATTTTAATTCTTCTACGGTATATAGTGGCGTTTTGCCAAATTCTGTAATATTGGCCAAAATAGGAATAGATAATACTTTGCTAAAACGCTGATATTGCGCAATATCTTTTACCGCTTCTAAAAATAAAGCATTGGCACCGGCTTGTTCATAAGCGATAACACGTTCAATCGTTTGTGCTTCTGATTCTGCACTTAATGCATCGGTGCGTGCCATTAACATAAAATCAGGGCTGTTACTTAAGCCTTGTTTCGCTGAGTCGATACGTTCGCACATAGCACTCGTAGAAATAATTTGTTTGCCATCCCGATGGCCGCAACGTTTGAAGCTTTTTTGATCTTCTATGTGAGCCCCCATCGCCCCTGCTTTACTGACCAGCCTAAAGGTTCTCTCTATATTGAGGCTACTCCCCCACCCTGTATCCACATCTACCAATAATGGCAAGGGGCAAGCATCGGTGATTTGTTCTATATCATAAAGCACGTCATTCAAAGAAGTGAGACCTAAATCAGGCAATCCTCGCGTGTTGGCCACACCGGCGCCTGATAGGTAAATAGATTGAAAGCCATTTTTGAGAGCCAACTTAGCTGTCAGCGCATTAATGACCCCAACGATTTGTAAAGGTGATTCCTTTTGGAGTGCAGTAAAGAAATTTACACAGTTTGTCACAGCGGCTATCCCTAAAGCTTAAAATACTGGAGACATATTTTAACCTGATAGGGGAAATAGAGCTATGAGAAAATATTCCAATGGTAGGTTGCAAACTATAAATACCCCACTAGCAAGCTGCTGCTTGCTAGAAAGACTTTAAGAGTTACTACATTTGTAATTTTTGAACATTCTCATTCAAAAAGGCCTTGCTGGCAAAAAAAGCTCCCAATCCTCTAGGTGGTAAATCAATCAAGCCAGGTTTATGCTTACCATTAATATCCTGACCAAAAATACCATCGGGGTTACTGGACTTTGTCAATAATCTAAAAAAAGTATTTTTCATTCTCAAAAGTACATCAATAACCTCTGGGGAGGCTGTCTGCATCCATCGATGAAAAGGAGAGTCCACAGTGCACTTATCATATATTTTTTCTTTAGTCGTATCTGAAGCAAATGGATTATCATCTTTGATTACTTCTCTCTTAGATACCGATAGTTCATATTGCATGCTCATAATATTTTGTTCATTATTCAATGTATCTTCGGCGGAGGTGGAAGCTGGTGCTTTCTCTGCTTTAAGCACTCTTATTATATTTGATACTTGATCATAAAATATACTGCCAATATTTTGCCCCATGTGTAACAATAAATCTCTGTAATTTCTAAAACGAACACCTTGAAAAGTCAATCTACTTTCATCTTGCACTTTATGCTGACCATATCTTTCTTTGGCAAATCTAATAACACTATGAATAGACTCTGGGCGCATCGTCAAGCATTCAAGAAGCTCAAGCTGGTCGCTTGTTAAATCATCTCCTGCAAACATAATAAACTTGTCTTCCATGGCCTCTTCCAACGCCTCTAAAGCATCATAATTTAGAGCTTGTAAATTACTATAGATTGTCTGTTCTGTACTCCCAACATCTTGATTATCAAAGATTACCTGCTCTCTGAATACTTGCATAATAATATTTTCAGTCAAGGTACTTTCTGTAGTATTTTGAGTAATAGGGTTGCCTATTACAGATTGGGCTAAACGCTTCCTGACTCCCCAAATACAAGATGGCTTGTCGCCTTTCATATCATCATAATCATCATCCCAGTTATGAGCTCTTCCTGTTAAAGCTAAAGAACTTACAAAAAAGTTTTTCATCTCTTCAAAACTAACATTACCTACTCGCTCAATTTTTGAGTCTGAAGCAGCTAACCACAAATACAGTATATTTTCTTTATCTTCGGGATAAATTTCTGCACTTCCAGAGCGTTGGTGATTTGATCGATTGACATAAGATGCATTTGGAGACATCCATGGATTAGGCTTTTGAAATAGATATCGCCATGCCGTATGAACTTCATGCTTATAATATGATTTTAGCTCATTGGCAGTAAATGTTGAGGCAAAATATAGAGGCAATACTTGGCCTCTTTCACCTTTTGCTGGATGTTTTGCATACTCAGTTTCAAGATGAACTCTTAAGCTTTGTCGTATAGCCTCAGAACCTTTTTGATTAAATAGATTTTTATAGTGAGATTTTACATGGCGAAATATATCTTGTTCTTTCTCGCTCAGTGCTCGCATTGACCCTTCAGGCGCTAATGCTAACGCTCTTAAATTTTCATCCGGCTGTTTCTTGTTTGTGTTGATCGGGCGGCCCTTGTTACTGGAGCAAATTGAGCCCTTGCTAATGCTAACGCTCTTAAATTTTCATCCGGCTGTTCGATTCTTGTTTGTGTTGATCGGGCGGCCCTTGTTACTGGAGCAAATTGAGCTATTCT
>CAZWHY010000058.1:0-6579 GCA_964633725.1 Uncultured Candidatus Berkiella sp. | reverse complement strand
TTCTTGTTTGTGTTGATCGGGCGGCCCTTGTTACTGGAGCAAATTGAGCTATTCTTATTTGTCTATTGACTTGTCTATTGATGCTTGAGCTGCCTGCTTGGCTTGAACGACTTGTGCTGCTTGCATAAAGGCCTAGGCCTAAGCGTCTTCTAGCATCATCTGCTGTCTCTACAACCAAATTACTGGATCCAAGCCTACCAAGCCCACCAAGCCCTCTAGGCGTTTCACCTAAGTTATTAGTTTTTCTAGTGTTGCACCCTCTTTCTGCAAAAAGCATAAGCATGCTTTGACGAACATCCCGAGATGATATTTGGGCAGTTATTCTGGCAGCCACATGAAATAAACTATCTCCATTTTGTCTATTTGCTATGATATCAACAACATCAACTCTAGCATCTTTTACAAGTGCTCTAATAAGTCCTAAATTCTGAGTTTCTAGTGCAGACACAACTTCTTCACGAGTATCTTCACGTGCTTGGATCATTTTGGAACCAAAATAAAATACAGCCTCTTCATCCCCCAGAAATATTGCGGTTTGAAGCCCCGTTTTATTTGAGCCGTTCAACCCATGTAAACCCGTAATACGTCTGATTGCTTCTGTTGAAAGTGTTCTCATAATATAGTCTCCCCGAAAACTAAATGTAAATCTCCGTATATATTATGCTATTCTACTAACTGCTGTCTATGAAAATACAAGTCTAAAATGACATATTGTATGTTCTAATCTACAAGCGGTATTGTTTTAGGGATAATAGTATTGGTAAATGACTAACGGATAGGTATCAAAACTCTGTCAAAACAGAATACCCATACAAATGATATTATAAAATCAAGAAAAGGTAATGACTTTATGTCCAATATTGCATAAGCTTCCTTGTACAATACTGAAAAATAAAGCACTTATTCTAGCATTAGTTTGCTGCTCTTAATCCCACCCAGCTTGCCCTTCTCAGACAGATGAAAACAACAGGCGGTAAAGATAAACCTATGAACCCCAAAACCAAATAGCTTTTATATAGCATCGTATTCTCAAGGTGTAATTGCGCTGGAGGAATAAAGCAAATAAACATCGCAAATAACGCAGCCATGATTCCTGAGCCAGCCACAATCCACATGCCTAATTTTCCACCCGGTATTTTGTATTGTCGTATCACATCTGGATGGGAGTATCGCAATTTAATCCCAGCCGCAAAAATCAAACAATACATCAGCATCGCAAACTGAACTGTCAATGCTGTCACAATCCAAAAAGCACTGTTCATATTGGGCATAAAGAAAAATATTAACGTCAAAAGTGAGCCAACAGATGCCTGAAAAATCAGAGTCCCTATTGGTGCACCATGTTTATTGATTTTTTGTAAAGCAGGCGGCAAAAAACCATCTTGCGCACAAGTCAAAATACCCTTGGCTGGCCCTAATATCCAAGTGTTAATACCCGCCAGCGAACCGACAACCGCTAAAAAAGCAATGACAGGGACAAAAGCATCTAGGTGGAAAGCTGTAAAAAATAATTTAAAAGCCTGCATCAACCCAGCAAATAAGCTAATATCTGCTCGATCAACCACCAGAGCAATCGACAATGAGCCTAATATAGAAATAGATAAAATAATTATCAGTGAAACTAATATGGCTCTAGGATAAGCGTGTTGTGGATTTTTGGCCTCTTTTGCATGAAAAGCAGACATTTCCATCCCAGCCAAGCCGAGTAATACGCCTGCAAAAAATACCATATTATCTAGCTTGAACTCGGGAATTAAAGTACTCATATTCATCTCGATTTTAATAGGCTTGCCTATTGTGAACCAATATAGTCCCATTCCAATTATCAATACCCCCGGTATCAACGTTCCCAAAATCGCACCCACCGTACTAACACGACTTGATATTTTCATACCAAAGAAATTAATCCCTGTCGCCAGCCAAAAAACAATGAGCATCGAGCAAACCATATAATATTTATTGTTAATCAACTCAGGATAAAATATATAAGCCATTGTACCGCTGGTAAAGGTTAAAACTGTTGGAAACCATGAAATACTGAGCATCCAGGCACTCCATACTGCAAAAAAACCTATCCTTTTACCAAATGCTTTACTGACCCACGCATACAAGCCCCCAGCTTCTGGCCAACCGGTTGCAAGCTCAGCACAAACCAATGCCGTTGGAATGAAAAATATAACTGCCGCAATACAATAATAAAAAACACTTGAAAAACCATATTCCACCATAAAAGACAAATTTCGCAGGCTAATAATAGCCGCAACATTGATCATGGCCAGAGTAAAAACGCCGAGTATTCGTTGATGGGGTTGGTTAGGCATGCATTCTCTAGAAAAATTTATCAATAAGTAATATGACTTGAAAGCTTATCCCAAACACAAGGCAAAGTACATTTTATACAGTATATTTTGGTGTAGGTTATCACAAAAACACCCAATGTCAGGTGGATTCCTACTTCGGGCTTGAAGCTTGTAAAATTTGTGCTAATTGTTGCACAACTTGCTCGGCAGCCTCTTTCCCAGACTCATATGCACCTTTGACACTTGCAGGGCCTCTATAAGCATGCTCACCCGCAAAGCATAATCGCCCAACAGGGCGAGCGATTTCGCTATCATCCCCTAAAGATGCACCATCGGGATGATAGCAGTATGCGCCTTTGGCATATGGATCGTCACACCAGTGTGTTACGCAACTCTTTATAGGTTCTACAAAATCCTTGCCAAATATTTTTTTCAAATAATTTTTTAGTTCTTCAATTATCTCTTCATCAGAAGAATCAAATTTTTTATGAAAAGATGTGACTAGAACAGGGTTTGTAGAATCAGAAAAATAGTTTAAATTAACAATATCTAGCCAAGTCTGACTTTTAGGCTCATAAGGCACAACAAAATGAGAGCGATTAGGCCAGAATATTTTATTGAATAAAAAAATGACTTTTTCATGCTCTGCCATTTGTAATTTTTGAATCGATTCTCTTTTGGCAGCAGGTAATTGTGGTTTAAATTGAACATTCCCTTGTTGCAACACGCCCAAGGGCAACGTACAAATCAAGGCATCTGCCTTCAAAACATCACCAGAGGTTAATGTAACACTCACAGAATCTGATTCATGTTTGATTGTTTGTACTTCCGCGTTAAGGCGCACATCTACGCTGCCATTACGTTTGGCATAGTCTAAAATCCTATCTAAATAAAAGCCAAAGCCAGAACAAATCAAATAATTACTTTCGCTTTCTGTTTTGCCAATGCCGGTTTTGTATTCAAAAAATGACTCTTGTTGCAATTCATGCGTGCTAATCTTTTGCATCAATTTTTGAGCCTGGGCATCATCAAGATTAGTCGCTGCTTTGATTTCTGCCTCAAACACCTCAAGCTCTTTCGCAACGAATCTATCAACGTCATCCGATAAGCGTTTTAATTCCAAACCCGCCACTTTGTCTTTTATTTTCTGCACAATGGGCATCAGTTTATCAAAGTCAATACTGTCGCCAAACTCATCATAAATATTAAATTTTTCTCGGCTCATCGGGTGAATATCCACTTTGTTTTTCACCATATCAGAAAACAAGCTACCGCCTTTGATGCCATGCAAAAATTGCGCGCCCAATTCTACGACATTATTATTGAACACTTGTGTTTGCACTCTTCCACCAATGCGATCTTTGGCTTCCAATAAAATGACATGCATACCTTTCAAACTTAACTCGTACGCAGCCTTAATCCCGGAAATGCCCGCGCCTACAACAATCACTGTAGGGGTATTTTTTGTGGGGTTGGCGGCCACAGCAGAGTGCTCAGCCTGCCTTAATTTTATAAAATCTTGTAACATCTGGGCTAATAACTGCTTAGAGTCATTGCTTGTCTGGTCTGAAGGTTGGTTTGCTATTTTTGACATACTACTATTCACTATATCATTATCAATCATAATTAAAGGCTTATTTTCATTATAAGCTTTTATGCATTGACTCTTCTAGAGATTGTAGTATGTCAGTTTATTGTACTTAGGAATGGGCACGTAATAACTTAGCTTTTATCTTGAACGCGCTTCTTGTTTTTTGCTTCTCACGTCATTAATAGCATACAGCTTTTTTAGGCCGTCTTCGGTTTCGATTACCTGAATCACACCACCACTCGCTCTTAAAGCACCTTTACCCTCGTTGCCGCAAATTTTAAGTCTCGCCACTGGGATTTTTTCATTGCCATCTGTTATGGTGCTTAGCTTAACGCCTTGTTCATTATGTCCTTTAGAGGCAATACTTCTGATAACGCCGCTGTCATATAATTTCTTAAATGGCAAAAACCGTTCATCTTCTAAAATGGTGAGAAACAGAGTGTTATGGGGTAAATAACCACTTTCAATTGGAATAATAGAACTATATCCCTTCATAGGTTCAAAACCATAACTTGGTTCCAACACAGGAATTTCATCTTCACATTCTGATTCTAAATATTCAGCACCTGGAACCCCTCTGGTTTTTATTTTTCCCCCTATCTTCGGGGGGTGAGAAGGTTCTGAACTCTGAACAGGAAGTACACGACGCAACATTTTAGAGAGCTCGTCGGATGTTTCACCCCACATCTTATTATCGTCAACGACAACAATAGGCGCTTGATGAATTGACAGTTTAGATAATCTTTTAGACAACTCTACAGGCATGTCAGCAGCGTGAGCGACAACAGGCTCTACTATTTCTACCGGTGGTCTAAGCAAACTTTCAACTTCATTTAAGCATGTTTTAATTTGATCTTTCGTTATGTTTTTCAAATGAAGCGTAAATGTTTTGTTAGGAATGCTGACCTTTAAAAAACTATACTTTTCACTAACAGCAAGTTCTATAGTTTCTTGCAAACTCTTAAAATTTAGCACGGTCAAAACCAAGCTAAAATCACCTGGATTTACAACAATATCACCATGGCGGCCCAGTTTTCTGGAAACCAGGCTAGCATCCAGTTTAAATATAGTAACGTTCACATCATTCATCATAGGTGATACTATCTCAGCCATTAGGCCTTTTAATAGTGCATATTTTCTTAATTGCATTTTGATGAGTGGGTCATGCTTTATCACATCATCATATTGTTTTAGCGCGTTCAAGACTTTAAGCTGCAATCTTGCGCCTATCTCTTTTTTTAATAAATTTCTAGCCGTTTCAACAAGACCATTGTCCAGCATTGCAGAAGGCGTATAACAATCAATCACATCTAAAAATAAATGTGCTGCTTTTTGATTCCATCCTTGTAATAGGTAAATGTCTACAAATACTTTTTTCGCACGAGCCTCATTATGTTTCCTCGTTACTTCCAATCCTTCATTATTGACTTTCAAACTGGTATTCTCGCGCATAGCCTTGTTAGCCAACGTCAGCGCAACATCAATTTTCCCTTGCTTTATATAGGCTCTGGCCACATATAACAAAGAACCGACACGCGCATCTATAAATGAATTAAGCTCATTCACATGTCGTTCCCGCAAAATAATCCTGAAGTGACTAAACATGTCTTTAATAAAAGACTCAAAAACCTGCATGTTAATCGCATTTTCATCAAAGCACTGCAAATCTTCTAGATTATTAGAGATTAAAAGCATATCACTATATGTTCTATCTATAACCTCGCGACAATCATAGAATATTTGTGCTCGAAAGTTTGATTTTGTCGTTCTAGCCAAGTGCAGATGTTCCACCACGGCATTTAACACAGTCATAACAAGCCTATTTGCCAAATTACTCAACCTTATGGTTTTGTCTGATCGCTTTAACTTAAATAGTATAGCAAGCAATAACTGTTGTGCAGCCTCTGACATACCGTCTAATCTGACTTTAGAGACAACATACTCTTTTTTCCAGTCATCTCTGGGTAATTGTTTAATACGCTCAAGCTCATCTTTTCTTATGCTGTTTAAAGCAAGTTGTTTTAAGTCACATTCTTTTTCCCTTTGTTGTATCTTAAAATACAGGTCGCTTGCTTCTGCCAACTCGTTTTCTGGCAATAGGGCTTTAATTAGTTCAATATGCTCTAAGTTTTCATTCTCAAATGAGAGTATGGCTAGTGCTAATTGTTTTGTGTTAATTTTAACATCTGGATTTTCCAAACATATTTGTAAAGATTCTAAGCTGCTGATTACCACTAATTTTGGTTTGACCATATCGGCAGACTGTTTGATGCCTAATAATAAAAATGGCCCCATAGGCTTATTTGAGGGGTTATATTTTCTCAAAATACCCTCTGGGATATTCTTGATATCTAACCCAGCACCGGCTAATAACAATAAATTATAGAACGGGATTTTTTTCTTAGCTTTACTATATTTTTGTACAATGTCTAATGATGAATGCTGCAAGCCTTGTACGGACAATTCAGGCTTAAGACAATAACCACTTTCTAACATACTTCTGGCAATCTCTAGTCTTCCCTCTGATAATGCAGAAACAAAAGGGTCGATATCTTGAATATCTCGAAGCATAGAATCGGCACCCGCGTGTAAAAGTATATTCGCATTTTGTGGCTGATTCCCTACGACACATAGGCTGAGGGCTCCCCACGATTTGAGGGATAAATTAGGTTGGTAAACAAAGGGTTA
>CAZWHY010000057.1:0-16516 GCA_964633725.1 Uncultured Candidatus Berkiella sp. | reverse complement strand
TTTCTCTACTAGTATATGAAAAAACTAACTGACTGTTTTTGCAGGACATTTCTAAATTGCTACTACATGCACGCGATAAAGTTGAACCTATTTTAAGCAGATTGGTCTATATAACTTAATATATACAGACAAATGAGTAGGCTATGAGCACAAAGTTTAATATTCAAGACCGTCGTCAAGGAAACACTAGCTTTGAGCGCAATAAAGAACTCATTGGAAGCAGAATACCAAAAATTGATGAGTCAGTTCAAAAACATGGACCTTTGTTGAATATAGCCACAATTCAATTATCACTAATTCAAACTATAGATCTTTATAACCCGGAAGAAGCAACAAGAGAAAAATCTGAAATAAATGAAATAAATACAAACAAACAAATTGAACTTTCTGCATTTAATGAATTAAACAGTCAAATTGATTTGTTTATTGATCTGCTTGACAGGATGATAACATTTTGCATTAATCAAAACCAAGAAAAAAATATTCAAGATGTTAATGATGAAATAAAAACAGATAAAGAAAAGGAAGCACAAGTTAGAGCTTTCAATCAAGAAACTATTAACATGCTAAATAAAGCCAAAGAATTACGCGAGGCTATATTAAAGTCGCTCTATCTTGATAATATAGAAAATATAAGGAAAATTAACAAGGAGATTGAAGAACTCAACAAAAGAATAAAGAACATCGATCAAAATATAGCACATATTACACAAGATGCTCTTCATTCCTATCAAGAAAACATGAAAGATATCGAAGTCAATGGACACAGATTGTTTGAAGGTAAAAATAAAAATGAAGTTAACAAGATCACAAAGGAGTTATTTGACGTTCATTTTGACACAGATACACAAATTGAAATTCGAGAAATAAGAAAGGCGGAATTAAAAAGTCAATATACGGATAATAGACGAGAGGGGGCTAGTACCCTAGAACACCATGCCTGGAAATCCAGCCCTGAGTTTGCGCAATGTAAAGCATTAGATAGAGAAATAACAGAACTACAAAGAAACAGGGTACAAAAAGTTAATAGGGTTCTAGAAAGCAATGATATTACCATCCCCAGAGAAAGTAGAGATGTTGCAGCATTGATTACAAATAATGATCAGACAGCCAAGGCAGCAAAGAAAGTTGCTAAACAGAAACACAATAAACAAGCAATAAAGGAAGAGGTTAAGTCTAAGATTGAAGATAAAAAAGAGCTTGTTGGGGTTCATGTTCAGGTGAAGGAAGCTCGGAAAGAATCTGGCTTAGATGATAAAAATAAACTCAACCAAGAAGAGCTTATCTTTGGATTAGAAGATGATGACCTTAACTTTGATTTTGCCCCCCCTTCGCCAATCAAACCAAAATGACGCAGTCTCAACCACAATTAAGTTTAAATCGCAAAAATTCCAATCTTATAAACACAAAAAAACTCAACCCAACCCAATGGACTACCAAAATAGAAGTTATCAAGTTAGGCTTGAGTCAACGCAATACTACATAACAAGACAATTTTTCTTATCACTAGATATAGAATTGGGAATGACAGGATCGCTCATTCCTTTTTGGTACCCTTTAAGAGCGCGCTGTTTCTCTAGATCGCTTTGATAGCTTATTGTACCAACCCTTTTGTTTAAGGTCGCGATATCTTCATCAACCTGTTGAATTTTACTCTCATGATCAGCCGTGATTCTTTGAATAGGCATATAACAATTTTTAACGTAGTTTTGGAATTCAGGAAATTTTCCTTGCTCTATTAACTCCTGCTTAAACTCGGTAAATTCTCTTTGTGCATTGGTATCACCACGTTTCCCTTTAAAAAATAATAAAGCCATTGGTGCATATGCGTCACGTTGCTCTTTGGGGAATTTTGCTGCTATAGCTTTGATTTGCTCAGGTCCTGATAGGGCCATGTTTAGTCTCCGAAATAACTAATAGTTGGAACCGAGAATTATATAGACTCAAGCAGAAAGAGCAAGGTATTTAGCATAATATATTACTTATATTTCACTTATAGTCGAGTAAGCCGATCTCATTGCTGAGACCGGATCCTCTAAGATAATGTTTGCAAACTCACATTGTAATCCATCGAAATCCCTGCATGATTATTTTTTTGCATGCCAATACAATGCGTGCCATTACACTTTTTGCAGTTTAAAAAGAGAGAAGTATGGGATATTCCGCTAAGCCAGCCAAAGTTTTAAAAACATCTATTCAGTTTTATAATTGTGCACTCCATACACTCATCCCTTATGTATGTAGTTTTATTGATCCCAAAATAACCCAATCCAACGATTTCTCTTTTGCCGAGGTAAAATCAACCACGGCTCAAAGAAGGGCTTTTAGACAATCAAAAGGTTATCAGTATTTGCTTGAAGCTTTTTCTGAATGTTACGGCTTGGATGAACAAAGATACACTCAAAGATGCATGCTGTCCTTGCTAAAAGAGCATGCCAACCCTCGTGACTTGCAAGTGTTACTTGGTTCTGCTTTACGATTAACTCTGCAAAAAGTATTGCTGGATAGCAATGAGCACAAAGAGAATATTAAGCCATCGTTTGAAACCTTAATAGCAAGCTGCCAAGAAAAGTATTTAAGCCAGTCTCGTAATATCAGGCAGCGAGGAGGGATGAATGGAAAAATACAGTGTCTATCTAACTTGCGCTGGAGCCAAGAAGAAGAGCATGAAGAGCTATTTAAACCCAATATCGACATCATTGCTCAGCTAATGGGGCAAGACTTATCCAGAGATTGGAGCGCTAAGTGGGATGAGGCTTATAATAATTATATTGCTTATCAATGTGCGCCTGAGAACCAAACTTTTATCACTGAAGCCCAACTAGGGATGTTATCCAACAGTTTTGGTTTTGACTTTGCCTACACATCTAGACCTGTAAGATTAAATAGACAAAAAAACTTTACACTTATATCTACAGATAATACAAAGCCTTTAGCTACCGTCTTGGTGCAAAACCCAAGCCGCGACCACTGGGAAATATTGGCACAAAATACACAAACGCACTGGGATATGAGCTCTGCTCAAGCATTAGAAAATTCCAGATTTGAGAATTACCATCAATTAAGCCTTGACCTGCTCCGAGAGGGTGCTCCAACAGGTCAAATAGCTGAACTGCAAAACAAATTTAAAACTCAAGTTAAACAATACATTGTGGAAGGTAAAGCATATTCAGACAATGCTTTTCAATCTGTCGCATCACAGCTCAATATTGCACCAAGATCTAAAGTAAGATTTCAGCCCAACCTTGGCAAAAAAACACCTGCTGCACCAAAAGCAAAGGCAAGAGAGAGACATTGGTCGTTATTAAGGCTGCCGCAATCTAATATCAACCCTAACATGCAAGTCATCGCTTACCATTTGGATGTTGCGCTATCCACCCCTAGGTGGAATACAATAAGTCAATCAAAGGGCATTAAAATTTTATTAGACTATTTTCAACGTGTATACGACAAACCAAATTGGCAGTGGGATAATTTTGCCAAGGCTTTAGCAAAGCAATCGCACCCAGAAGACAGGCAATTTGTTTGGTTTTTCCCCTTATCGAATTATTTGCAAGCTATCTCTAAAGATAAAAAATATAACAGTCATAAATTAGCATTAGAAAGGCTCTGCCAGAATTTAGGGTTGCATGTGCAGGCCTATCAAAACCTAATTCCGCTGGTAGAGCCGATGTTCAAGGCTCAAGAGATACCAAAATTATTAGGTGCTCATATAAAGCAAAGTAATATTATCATTCCCGTTATGGAGCGAGGCGGCATATGGTCATTGATGACAAACAACCATCAATACGCAGCTATATATAATAACTTAATGATGCATGGCCGCACTCAACTCCATGGCCTGTCGGATATTGGGGTTGATGATGCTAACAACATATTAAATAAAGAGAATGCGCCTAAGCATATTGGTAACATAGCGCAAAAAATTATAAATGGTGAAGAGAAGTACACACTTTTTTCAAAAGCACTAGCATCTTCAGAACACAGGAGACTAAACTTTGGTATCAAAAATATACTTGAATCAAATAATGTTTTCTTAATAGCCACAGCAGCAACATTACATCCTGATGTTAGAAATAAACTTTTATTACAACCTAAAAAATATGGCATAGCACTTTCCATATTGCATAAAGCAGAATCCCTCATGGGGCGAAACTTTGAAATAAAAAGATGGATGAAAATTTTGGATGGCGTTGTTCCTTGTGTGTTAAGGCTTGAGGGCGATACCGTTTTACACAAAGCTATCCGAAACAAAGATGAGGCTAAAGTTAAAGAGCTACTTCAGGTTGGAGTGGATTTCTATGACATAAACAAATATGGGAATACAGCACTGCATCTAGCTTGCTATTATGGCATGGAGTCTGCGATTTTTCTTATGAATTCCAAAGTCTTATCTGAAGACGATAATAAATTCTGGTATCAGGAACTTGGCAAGGGTTTAAATATTGACTTGCAAAATAGCGAAGGACAAACACCTGTTCATTTAGCTGCACAACATTCAAACGCCTTAGTCATGCAAACTTTATTAGGCACAGACAGAAATCCAACAAACTTTAGTTCCTCCCTAAACGGAACAGATAAACAAGGGCGCACAGCTCTTCACGTTGCGGCTCAACACGGGGAAAAAGAAGTCTTACAGTGTCTGTTGGACTATATAAAAAGAAATAACTCAACACTATACCCCTTTATTAGGGGCTACAAAATCATTGATGCGCAAGACAGTCTAGGTTTTACGGCATTACACTATGCTACTTATAATAGTAATTTCGACAATATTTCAGGGCTACTGAGTATAGGTGCAAGCGTAAATGTTAACGCAAATCCTAAATTTAAACAGTCAGCTTTACAGCAATTGGATAAAGAGTTTCCTGCTTCACTTGCACCTTTTACATTAGCATTAGAGCTTCAAAATAGTTATGCTATTTATAAAATGATCAGCTTCAACGATATAGAAATTCATGATGTACCAGGCATCAAGTATTTATCAAATATTAGTGTAGAAAATTCGAAAGGATTCAATGCCGTAGGAATATTTGCCTTGCAAGGGAATGTTCGTTTGTTAAAACATCTAAAATCTTCTAGTGAATATTTACTTCTACAGCTACATACCATTTTCCGAACCAAGGACTCACAAGGTAGAGAGCCTATTCATGCAGCCGCTATGGGAGGTAGTCTTGAAGCATTCTCTTTGATTTTAGGGGAGGGTAAGCACTTACTGCAATTATCTGATAACGAAGGTAATACGCCATTACATTATGCTGCCGAATATGGCCATGTAGCAATAGTTAAAGAAATCTTACGAATTTTGCAGAATGAAAAAGATACCATTACCCAACACAGAAATGATATACAGTCAAACTCTAACTTTATAAAAAACAATTTCTATCGCGGTAAAAAATATACCTTAGCTTTAATAAATGGTCAGTCTGACATCAATGCCAAAAATAATAACGGCGAAACCCCATATATGCTTGCCAAACAGTACCAGCATAAAGCTGCTGAGTTAACACTATTAATGTGTGGTGCAGACAGTAGTGGTTTAGAGGCGTTTATACTAAATGCCATAGCCAACCCTAATAAGCATAAGTTGCCAGCAAATGAATTGGCAGAGAAAGTAGCTAAAGACCAATATGAGGTTGCAAGAATTGCAGCAAAACATGGTGTCACCTCATTCGATGATAGTGATTCTAAAGTAAATTTAATTACAGAGTATACTTTTAAAACCAAAGCCAAAGCCAAAACCAAAATCAAAGCCAAAACTACGGCCAAAGCTAAAACTAAAGATGCTGGCGAAAAATATTCAGGCAATACCTTTGTACATTTTTGCGCAATATATCAGGCATATACATACCTTAATATCTTGCTACACCCACTTACCCATGATGAACGTGCAAAGTGGTGCAATAAAGAAAATGATGTAGGGCAAACGGCACTAGATATCATTAGAAATAATAAGAAAGCTTTAGAACAAGAGAAAACAATACCAAATGCCGAGCTAGATAAAATAGAACGGCTTCTGGTTATGTATACGCCTTCGATTCGTAAAAACATGTCGTATAGGGTAGCTGCTGGATATCAATACTCTTGGAAGCAAGATTACAAAAATGATGTAATGAGTACTAGCGGGTACTATTGGGCCTCTAAAGGTATGTATTGGGGACCTTTTGCATTCAAGGCTATTGAGGCAGGTTATGCTACTGGGTACCTTTGGTTTGCAGCTGAAGCTGCGACTCAGCACTTTACTGGCGGTGACATTCTATATAACACGGAACGAGTATTAAGATTGGCAAATGATGGCTTAATGCCGGAAGGAAAATGCCATACAGCTGCAAACAAGGCTATTGATATTTTGTCTTATTCAGGCTGGATTACGCAATTTAATAACCGGGCAGCCGCAAAAATTATACAATATTCTGCTTCAACATTAGGGTATTATTGTAAAAGCTCACGCTTTGCAAGCTTAAATTATATTGATGAAATGAATAAGCAAGGGTTTCTTTTAGGGTTAGGCGAGGGTGCTTACAGACAATGGGTAGCGCCAAAGGTCAACGAAACACTTGGTGGCTCAGGATTGGACAGCATGCTCCTTCCTAAAGAATATACTATTAACGCGCTATTAAGTAGTGGCCTGCAGGCTGCAAATGATAAATTTGCAGAAAGATATAAGGTTAATATACAGGCTCACCTAAAAGATATATATCTTAAAGCCAGAACATTGAGCGGTGTGCCAAAGGAAGGTCAAGTTTTTGATGATGAATTTGCTGATGATTTAATTAAAGAGTGGGGCATTGAAGATGAAGACTATCAGCAAGAAATGTTAGCTATCTCAAAAATACTATTTGAATCCTCTTATAATTATAGAGAAGCAGAAAGGACGCATAATCAGCTAGCAATTTTAACTCACTATGCTCAAACAGGTGTTGCTATAGATGCAACGATTACTTTATTCGCTGAAGCAGCCGTTTTAATGAGCGCAAAAGACATTGATGCCAGCAGCTCTATATTCAAGCTGGTAACCAACTCCACTTATATCAATGGCATTAACCTTAAAGACGATGGAAATCAGGGGTTCAATGACCAGCTTGCCAAAGACTTGGCCGAAATAGATTATTCTGATACTGATACAGTATACGATAAAATTAAGAATGCGACTTTAAAAAACCATTATGGCATTCTTGCACAAAACATAGAAGAAAATACGGCTAATTTAAGTGAGAATCTATCTTTTGAATTGGTTCAAGTTTTAATTAAAGAGCAAATAGCAGAAAATGAAGAAATGGGTTATCAGCTACACCATGATATTAATACATTGCTGGCATTTGCATCCTCCGGGCTGATTTATGGAGATGAAGACAAGCTTCTGGGTATGCTCAATACAGATGATGCCAGCAGCGTTGAAAATTTTGTTAAAATATATACCAGCTCATATGCTTTTTCTTTATTTGGATTTGATGCTGAGTTAACACAAGAACATCAGGCACTACTCGAAAAATCCTTGCAAGATGCATTGTCTGAACAAAGTAATACAACATCCAACGAAGATGTCGCTGAGGCAGACCAAGAATCATCACAAGTCTTAAAAGATACAATACAAACTCTTGACGAAGTGTTTGTTGCAAGCTTTATGGAAAATAACATATTGTCGCACATCAATGAAAATGAGCTTAATCTAGGTTCTGAAATGGCAGATTTTCTTAAAGTGACCAATCTTCCTATTTTAAATGACACTTGGAATGACCCTGCTGCCAGGCAAGTCATTATATCTGGGCTATACAATTACCTTTCAGGCTCTGGAGATAGCGCGACGCAGTCTCAGTATATCTCTACACTAATTGACCAAGCGCAAACACAAGGTTTGGATCCCTCTAATGCAATAAAGTTAGTTTTTGAAAACTCTGGGTTTGTTCGATTAACTAACTTGGGCGATGAGTTTATTGAAGGGCAGACTAAGGTTTTTGAAGATGGGTTAAATAACTTAAATAGCCCTGATAATAATTCAACCATATCAGAGTTGCTGGATAGCTCTATCAAAACATTTGTGGATAAATTTGTTGACGTTAGAATAATCAACGGCGCAAAAGATATATCTATAGATGATGCCGTTTTACTTAATTACATCAGGGTAGGTGTCACAGAAATTGCCATCAATAATATTAACAAGCCAGAGCAATTTAATGAGTCAATGGCCAATGCTTTTAACTTAATTTTTAATGGCGAAATCACAGAAGATAACATAGAAACATTAAGCCAATTGGCAGAAATAGTTGTAACGCAAAGTAATGATGGCACTGATATCAATGATGTTATGACGCGATTCTTCTTCCACTCGCCTGAATATACCAGCAAGAACTTCTCAGAAGAAGAAAATAAAGCGCACCAAACTACTTTACTACAAGAAATTAATTCTTCAGATAAGTCAACAGAAGCACTCTTGTCTGCTTTTCAATCAAATAGAAGCAATATAAACTTTGAATTTGCTCAAAGTAATGCTAAGCAATTCATAGATGATAATATTATAGGTAAGCTCGATATCACTGACCCAGAGCAAATTAATCTTTTACATACTGGGCTTTTAGATTTAATTGTTAATAATGGGGATGATAGTGACAAGCTAAATGACACTATGTCTGGTGTATGGGAAATATTACAATCTGGGTTGGTAACAGAAGACAATCTCGAAACATTCATTGAAATAAGTCAAATAGAAGGGCGCGATTCAAATGAGGTGATGGCGTACTTTCTGATCCATTCCTCTTTATACGTAAGATTAAATTTCTCCCCAGAGATAGCTCAAAAACATGCCGCTGACTTAGTGACAAATCTTAATGTTGCCAAAGAAAATGGTGAATCTTTGCTCCATGTGTTTGAAGCATCAAGAGCCAATATAGAAACAGATTATAACAACTCTTTCCCTGTGCTAGCCTTAGATGCCAACGCAATTGTTAGTGATATCTATGCGCAAAGTATTGGGCAGGCTAATCCACAACAGTTTATGGCAGAACAGCTTTCAGAACAAACTTTAGCGTATCATTATAAGTTAGACCCTGGGATGACTGAAAGTGAAGCACAGTATTATAATGATATATATTTGACATCTTATTTAGGTACGCATAATACAGATAGAGATGCCAATAAGAATACCAACAAGTTAGTTGGGGAATATAATTCCAATATAACTAATATTGAAAACATTGCGGTAGGGAAGCTCGTTCAGAATAACCTTGATACTACGCAAGACTTTAATACCATGTATAAAGAGTTCCCTCAAACGGTTGTTAATCTTTTGCATATCCCAGAAGAGTTTCAGGCTGATGTGGCATTGCTGTTTCAAGGGGCTGTTGGAGAGTTTTATGGCCAACCAGAAAAGCTAATAGAGCGAGTGACAGATTTAATTTCGGCCTTTGCTAGTCCGGCTCATGAAACAAAAGATGGTTTTTTAGCTATTGAGCGTACATCTTTTGCGCTAATGCAAAGTAGCCCCGATCATGATTTCGGTACAATCGTCGCTAGAAGCACTTATGCTGCAGCAACTATTAACGGCGGCAATCCAACATGGGATATAGAAGAGCAAGCTTTTGCCATTAACGAAAGAGGTAATAATGCTGTTCCAGTTCATCAAACTCTAAATAGATTATATGACAGGTCATACCCTACAGTTAATAATCCTGGCACCAGCCCTGTAAAAATCGATGCTGAAAACATTTCCAATACCATGTTTAGCAAAAGCAATAACAAAGTGCCTGCATTTAACCACCTACAGGAACATTTCGATGCGTTCGCTGATTCCAGCCCTGAACTACAATGTGCAATTAATGTATTTTGCAGCCGGTATGATAAAAAGAACGGATTGGCAAATGGACTGGAAATCGTTATAACGCTAAATTCTTTTTCTGATGAAATTAAAATGTTTAATAATGGTGAAAACCTTAATAGTGATGTGGCCAATAGCTTCTCTATCTTTAAGCCCAGATATCTAGCCGCAACATATGTTGCACAAATGTTGTGTGAGTTTTTAAGCAATAATGAACAGTTCAGAGACATGACAGACATGGAGTTGTTAGAGGTCGCTGCAGAGCTCACAAGATATTCCAATTTAAGCAGTATAGAAGGCGAAATTAAAAGGGTTTTAAGTTCACATTGTCTATCCAGTATTAATGACTTTGAATTTGATGCCGGCATATCTCTAGAAGTTTTTTCTAATGATTTAGCAGAAAAGGGTAATAGCTTTGGTACAAGAGACTGGAATGACACCGATTATATACATACCACAAAGCTATCAGATGATATTGCCAGTGGTGGCTTCCTTTACCATGCAAAAAGATTTTTTGAGAATACAGCAAGCGTAATTTTTAATCCCAATACAACAGGCGGCATACAATTTACAATTGATTCCGATATGAATGGCTTTGCAGGCTTTAAACATGGTAACCAATTCCAAATCTTTGGTCCAAAGCCAATTGCCCCACCATTGTTTACCTTGCACCAAGGAGGAAATAACTCTTGGGTCATTAATACCCAAGCATCTCAATTTGATATAGAAGCGGCATTTGACAATATACCAGACTACCTAAAATATCCAATGGGTAAGTCAGATACCAGCTTAATGGCGTGGTTCACTGAGATTCAGGATAATACTCTTGATGGGTTATTGCCGACAAAATTTGACGCAACCCAACTGTCTTATATGGTCGCACCACCTCTGATAACTCAGCCAGCCAATGTAAATGGTGCTAATATTGGTGAAATCTTAGATTCTGCATTAAATGTCCACCCAAGTATGACCACAGGTGGGGTGCCTGTTCTATCGGGGCTACAGGCATGTGGGCTAGGGGATGAGCGGTATTGGCAAACACTGGATACAAATAGTGTTGCTCCAGTGAAGTATAGTACTGCAGAGTGGTTTGATTTATTATTGCGCAGCTCTTTAGGCGAGAAAAGCTTAGACGTTACTCAATGGCAAGAATTTAACCGGTCAGAAACACCAGAGCAAATGTTAAAAGCATTTGAAGGTGTTCGTGATAGCACTATCCCTATTAATGAATTACCAGGGGTGTTTGGTGAGGCGGCAGCAAGTGCCGCAGTTGGTTTGGTTGAGGGGGGCATTGCGGCCGTTGTCTTTATTGGAGAAGACGTGGGGCGAGGTTTAACAGGGCAAGATCTAGAAACTGTTAAAGCAGTGAAGCTTCTCAGCACTTTTGTTGGTGAAGAAAAAGCTAGATTTCTTATGGGGCAGGAGCTAGAAGTTACAAAGTTTGCAAGAGAGTTAGCTCAAACATTTGACCAGATGGATAAAAAAGAGCGTGTTAAAGCATTAGCAGAGTTGGGTTTTTCCTTGGCAATACCGTCAGTGGGAATCGTTAAAGGAACCAGCAAAGTGGTTGAGATTGGTGAGAATTTAGCCAAAGAGGCAAGTCTATTCACAAAACCAGTTACTTTTACACCAGGCTATAATACAATTACAAATAACCTGCTATATGGGGCTAGTAATGCTGCGAATGCAGTCCGTATGAAAACCGTCTTTGCATTTCAAGAGGCAGGTATATTAACTAAATCAGAAAAATTGACTCAGATTGCGATAGATAGTGCTAGGCCAGCTATGGCTCCCAATTCCAAGTTTATAAATAAAACCGTAATTAAGGCCTTAACCGAGGATGGAAGTATTATTTCAGATTGGAAAAAAATGAAAACAAACTCAATTACACTCCCTACGGGGCAAAGAACCCAAATTCACTTTTATCAAAACCAAGTAACTCAAAAAATAAATTATACTCATATTGATTTTAAGGTTAAAAGTCCAGTTGAAGGGCTTGATGTATTGCCAAGACCACAAAACTCAAAATATAAACCTGACACAGCACATAAAGTTTTAGAGGAAAATAGAAAAAATGCTTATCAAATGCAATGAAATAATAAGTGAAACCACAAAAGAAGTTTTAACAGATAGTCCTTGGCTGAAAAAAGGTAAGGTTTATACAGTGCTTGCAATTTTTTGCTCTACGAAAAATGGTATTAGCGTTTGCATACAATCAGAAGAACACAATGAACCTGCTTTTTTTAGCCTAGATGGCTTCGAGGTTATAACACAAACACAACCTAAGAGTTGGATTACAAAAATAGAGAAAGTATATGATATGGACGTTATGACAAGGTTGCCCAAAGCTTGGGATTATGAAAGCTTTTTTGAGGATTTAGATGACCAAGATCCACAAGCTATTGAGATTTTCAGGCAAGAAGCTATCAAAATATATGATGATGAAGGGTATCCAGATGTTGCGCCCAAAAACTAATATTAATAAACGTTTTGATTGAAAATTCTCAGGGCAACAATTTTGATTAAGCCACGTTAGATATTGTACAAATAAAGTATATTGAATATTTTCTGGCTGAAGAAGTTAATAAAAAGAATATAAGAGATAATGATGAGAGAGTTGAGCTCGCAAGAGATTAAGTTTGTAGCAGGTGGAGAACTGTCAGTTTCTCCTTTCGAAGCAACAATAGGGTTTAAACTTCAAAGCATACTGGGAATGCCTGTTTTATTGGGCGCTATTGGGGCTTGTGGTTTTGGAGTGCTCGGAGCAATGGTTTTCGCTCCTGTTGGACTTGTAGCTGGTTTATGTACAAGCTATAAATTTGTATTAGGTGATACTTATTACCTTATTTGTGATGAAGATGGAAAATGCAAAACGGTTGACTCCCAATTTCAGCCTATATAAATAGTAAGCTCGATTCAAACGGTATGGCATTTACAAGCTAATATAAATATAAATCGAACTAAGGCAGTATAAGTAGTATTGATGAGAAGAGAACAAGCACTTAAAATTATGGGGTTTGCTACTATCAGCAAACCTTCTGAATCAGAAATTCTAAAATCATATAGACGGCTGGCATTAAAGTTCGATCCAGATCAAGTCTCTTTGAGTGAAAAGATACCCAATAAAGATATTGAGTTTATTCAAAAAATATTTCGGAAAAAATATGCTGACATTAAAGCTGCTAGAGATTTTCTATTAAGCCCACAAGGTAGTCCTAGCATTAAGTTTCAGATTCCGAGGTTTTCTTTTTACACAGAAATGAGAAAAAGAAGGGAAACCGTTCAGGCTGCACAACAGGCTTTTGATGCCGATTTGAGAAGAGGGTTAGCAGCAGCCCAAGCCGCACAGCAAGCAAACCGGCGTTTTATAAAATACCGAATCAATGATAAGGAAGGAAGAATATTCCATTCAGAAGCTGCTGTTATCGAGCTTGTTTTTGGGAACGTAATACCTAAGTATAGTGGCGTCGTAAAGCGAGTTTATATAGAAACAACTAACCTTACCTCTAAAGAATTATTTTTATTTTCTAGAAACATCTATAATGGGGCAAAAGAAAGTTTTGAGGCTCTTGTAATTGATCGCGCTTTGATAGACGGAATGGACTATGCGGATAGAAAAGGATTTTTAGAATTATCTTGTGATTATAGGCTTGAGACATTAAAGAATGAAGCAAACAAAGTAAACAAAATTTTAAGGGACAAAGTTTTTGTTAGGCAAGGCCTTATATTTAGCTTGATCTCAATATCTATAATATTGGCTGCAATGTTTTTTTTATATCCTTCTACCGTGCTAAATATATTTACCTTGTCGTCATTTGAAATAAGTATGAATATATTTGTTAAAGGAATGATTCCTATGGGGCTATCGATCATGTCAATGGGCACGCCTTTATTTGAATGGATTGTATTTCTTTTGTCTCCATTTACGTTAGTTGGCACTTCCATTGCTGCAATTGCGGCCATTCAGCACTTAACGGGATTAAGTTATAGTCTTCTTTGTGCATTTTCTTTTACAGCCATCATGACTAATTTATTCCCTTTCATTCACCCGGCAAGGTCTAGAGAGGACGCCGCAATGCTTTATTTTAAGGCCAAAGTAAGGGGCATCGATGACTCTCTGGCAAATGACAACGCCGATGAAGCTTTCTGTTTGGGGGTTGAATCAAAAAATTGGAAAGTATATTTGAATAGTTTTAGACCAAGCTCGCCTGCATGGGGACAGCCAGCTGCTTTTTCTGCTGGACTATTTTGCTCTACTAGACAAGATAGCGGCCTTCCTCAAAATCAGGAAGAATTAAAAAAATACGGTAACACATAAATATATCAATACATTTATTATATAAAAAATATTAAGTTCTAAGGTTCATTATGATTTCTGAAATTTTATGCAAACAATCGATCTCACTAGTATCAGGCGGAAAGCTTATATACTACACGCAAGAAGATCTTGACTATTCTTGCTTTGTCCAACCCTTGATGCTATCAGCACTTGGAGCGGCGTTAGGAGCAGGGTTAGGAGTAGCTTCCACGTTTTTATTAATGGATATTATTGGGAAAAGTGCCGCTATTGCTATAGCTGCACTTTTCTCTGGAGCTATAGGAGTTACTACTTATGTTAATAATGAAGGGCAAGTAGATTCATGCTTTTTAAAGCCTGGATACTATTAAAATATTTGTGGGCTTTCAGATAATAAAACATTTTGCTGTCAGAAGATGATAAGAGGATGATAAGGACACCCATTTTAAAAAACAGATGTTTGTTGACATTATGCATATAGCAACGTAAATTGGAGTGGTAATAAATACAGGAAGTATCAGTTCATGACCTCAGCTCGAAGTGTCCAAATAAACCTAGAAGCTACGCCTTTTTATCATTGCATGACACGTTGTGTACGCCGTAGTTTTCTTTGTGGTGTTGATAGCTATACTAAGCAAGATTATTCTCATCGAAAAACATGGATGTTGGCGAGGCTAAAATCCTTGGTATCTATTTTCTCTATAAAAGTATGTGCCTATGCGATTATGAGCAATCATTATCACCTGGTTTTACGAGTTGACGAAGCTCCTGCGTGCGGCTGGTCTGATGCCGAGGTGGTGCAAAGGTGGTCTTTAATATATCCGCGAGATGCAAAGCTTAATGCAAATAAAAAGCTAAAAATCATTGAATGGCGTAGACGTTTATATGACATTAGCTGGTTCATGCGCTGCCTAAATGAGCCTTTTGCTCGAGCAGCAAATAAGGAAGATAATTGTAAGGGACGGTTTTGGGAAAGTCGTTTTAAATCCCAAGCCTTGCTTGATGAGGGTGCAGTTTTGAGTGCTATGGTTTACGTAGATTTAAATCCAATTCGGGCAGGGATAACAAACACCCCAGAAGAGTCTGAGTTTACCTCAATCTATGACCGAATCAAAAATATTAGAAAACAAATCAAACCAAAAAAACTTTCAAGCAATGCTCAAGCTATTAATGATACAAAACAAGTTGAACACTTGTTAGCTCTTAACAGCACAACTCAGAATGAGCAATGTGCAGGAATTGATATCCCATTATCTGATTATTTAGATTTGGTGGATTATACTGGTCGAGTAGTCAGAGAAGATAAAAAAGGTGTTATTCCCTCTCATCTTAAACCCATATTGAATCGTCTGCAATTTAATAATACTGGGTGGTTATCTATGCTTGAAGATATCGGCACTCGTTTCTCTCATGCTATTGGTAATGAGTTTCATTTGGCCTATTTTAGTCAAATGCAACAGCGAGAACGAATTATCAAAGGTGTACATTCTGCCAAGCAGAGCTATCTAGCAGCTTAAAGCCTTATGCAATTATGATGAAGGGTATTCATATGCTCTTTACGGCTCCCTATTTTCAAACTTTATAAAATTTGATGCTAAGCATCGTTGATGCCTTATTATTCCGGGCTTTGGCAATATTTTAGTAATAGATTTTATCGTTATAAATTATAAAGGGTGTCCTTCAGAGTGTCAGTAATGGGGTCGGCTTGCTCGACCTATTAGGGGTAAATACCCATAATTATTGTTATGAATACTTTAATAATAGTTATTAGACCTTTAGCGTCATGTTAGGTAACATACATTATAGTATTTGAAGGGATCAATTCATGATTAATATTGTCCATCTAGGGATAAGCAGTGAGGCTCTGATAAATGATTTTTTACGGAACCCCACGTTTATTAGATCCAATATATTGAGGATGTCAAAATGTTTAACTTTTTGAAAAAAGGGTTGTTTCCAGAATTAATTTATGCAAAACAATCTGAAATAGACGGTGAATACAGATTTCAAAAAGGTGTGATGTTTGCACGTATATTTAAAATAGAAAATCATGAATGGGTTAGTAACATATAGAGTAAGAAATAGAAGTGATAAGATAATGAATAATGTCCTAGAAAATATTATAAATTTGTACTCAGCATCGTTGGATCTTAATCATCCCGCTGAGAGCGAGGATGACAAAGGCAAAAGCCCATTGTATTTTGCATGTGCTGCCGCTTGTGAAGGCCACCCGGAGGCACTGCAACTAATTTTTGAAAAGCTTACACCAAAGAAGTTAGCCGAGCTTGATTTTAATCATCCCGCTGAAGACGAGAATAACAAAGGTCAAACCCCATTGTATTTAGCATGTTTTGCAGCTGGTAAAGGCCACCCAGAGGCGCTGCAACTCATATTTGAAAAGCTTACAC
>CAZWHY010000056.1:0-16549 GCA_964633725.1 Uncultured Candidatus Berkiella sp. | reverse complement strand
CACGACCACCGGAATCACAATCCGGGGCTCTACCAACTGAGCTACGCTCACCATACATGGTGCGCTTGGCAGGATTCGAACCTGCTACCCTCGGCTTAGAAGGCCGATGCTCTATCCAAGTGAGCTACAAGCGCACAAATAGCTAAATACATCTCGTGATAATAAATATCGACGAAACACTAAAACTATAAAATTGGTCGGGGTAGAGAGATTCGAACTCCCGACATCCTGCTCCCAAAGCAGGCGCGCTACCAGACTGCGCTATACCCCGACGAGATTGAACATAATACCAGACAGAACACTAAAATATAAACATTTTTTTATTTTTTATCTCTGTCGAGCTCAAATGAAAATAATTCAATAAAATCATTCAACTTATGTCATTTGTCGGCGAACATAATACGCAAATATACCTGCTGTCGTCAAACTTGTTTTAGATTTATTTTCCCACAACTTTGCCAGACATAATTGTCAGTCAACTTTCACCTTGGCTTGCCGTGCGTTTCATTCCAACCACTGTTGCTGGCTAAAGCAACATAAACATGTCAGACTGACACCTTAAATTTTCTTATGTGCCCATTCCTAAGATTAAATTTCCCACGTATGCAGTAGGTACCTGATTATTATGCCCAAAACATCCCAAATTCTAAATGGCAAAATCATAGCCCAAACCATTAAAGATGCCATTAAAGCCGAAGTCGATCATCTGGTAGAACAACAGCAAAAACCACCAGGATTAGCGGTTATATTAATTGGAGAAGATCCAGCCTCTGAAATTTATGTCAATAATAAAAAAATGGCATGCGAACAAGCAGGTTTTTACTCTGAAATTCAGCATTACCCAAATTCTATTTCACAAACAAGCCTATTAAAGCATATCCATAAACTCAACCAATCTGTTAATATTCACGGCATATTAGTACAGCTGCCTTTGCCTAACCACATTGATGAAAGCACTATACTAGACGCGATATTACCCACAAAAGACGTAGACGGATTTCATCCTTATAACGTCGGCAAACTAGCACAAAGAAAACCCTTACTACGCCCCTGTACTCCTAAAGGCATTATGACTTTATTAAAAAATACTGACATCAAAGTAATGGGTAAAAATGCAGTGGTCATCAGTGCCTCTAATATCGTTGGTCGCCCTATGGCTCTGGAATTACTAAATCATGGTGCAACCGTAACCGTCTGCCACAGAAAAACTGAAAATTTAAAACACCATGTGCAACATGCTGATATTTTAGTCGTTGCTGCTGGCAAACCTAAGCTGATTCCTGGCACCTGGATCAAACCTGGCGCCGTAGTCATCGATGTGGGTATTAATCGCTTAGAGAGCGGCAAGCTCTGTGGTGATGTGGATTTTGACGCAGCCTTAACCAGGGCTAGCTGGATTACGCCTGTTCCAGGTGGCGTGGGTCCCATGACCGTCGCAACCCTACTCAGCAATACTCTAGATGCCTATAAAGCATTAAATAAATAATATAGCTTAGGAATGGGCATTGTAATAACTTACTGGAATAGGGGCTTTTTAACTACGGATTTAGAATTAGAATCAGAATAAGGCTCAACAGAATCATCTACCCCCGCCGTTTTGGACGGTGAAAATTGCATGGTTTTCGCCCGCTTGCGAACAGGGCTATTCACAAGCGTTTCTTTATCAAATACATTATTCGGCCTGCCATCTGAATATGATTTTAAAGTATCTGTAAAATTAACTTTCCAATCATCATTCCCTAATAATTTATCAATTTTACCTGACAAGCTATTAGAGTTAAAAACCACAACAATAGAAGAAATGGCCATGCCAATACTTGCCACAATGGGATTCAATACAATCCCCATAAACGCATAGAGCAATCCCGTAGCCGCTAACAAACTAAAGGTATTATACAAGCCTGTCCATGCGAGGTTTTGATAAATGTTGCGCATTGCTTGATTAGAAACCAACATTAATTTTGAAATCTGGGACAATCGATGCACTGCAATATCTGAGCTAATAGAGGCCGGTGTCCAAGGCCCAACGGCCACACTCAAATCAGCCTTATTTAATGCCTTAATATCATTCACCCCATCTCCCACCATCGCAATAATAGGGTTAATACCTTTTGAAATTTTCTCTTTCCGGATCTGCTCAATAATCTCCGCTTTTTCATCAGGCTTCTTCTTGGAAAAAACATTGCGTTTAGGAATATGTAGTAACTCTGCAACTTTTTCTGTTGGCGCCGCATCATCTCCCGATAAAATATAAATCTCTATATTTTTATTTTTTAAATCCAAGATTGCACAGCTTGCTTCCGCGTTAAGCCTATGTTCTAACGCAATCATACCCACAAAATTGTACTTTAATGGCGACTTAATAGGTTTTGCTTTCACCTCGCCTTCTTCCGTCAATACGAGTTCAATAGGCTCTGCTGTATATACATATAAAGAGGTATAACCTTCTTTGTCCCATTTAACTTTGAAATCTTTGTGGTCATCCTTACTGCGCGTTTGCACCTTGGATTCAACCGGAGCTTGAGCACAAAATTTGATGGGGATCCCCTTGCCATCCTCAATAATAATGCCTTCAATTCCACCTTCAATTTCTTTAAAGCCGTCTGTCCCAAGTTTATTGCCCATATTATGCTGAAATGACTGTGCTATGGGGTGATTCGAAGATGCCTCTAAGCTCGTAACATAGTTTAATAATTTTTGTTCAGACCATACAGAATCAAAAGATTTAATTTTTTTAAGACTGGGGGTTGTTAATGTACCCGTTTTATCAAAAACCATGACATTCACATGTGGTACAACTTCTAGTGTATTGACTTTATTCACGAATATTCCTTGACCAAAAAGCTTATTCACACTAATGTTTGTGGTGATAGGTGTAGCCAATCCAAGCGCGCAAGGGCAAGCACATAACAATACTGACAAGACAGATTGAACCGCCAAAGAGATTTGTGCTGGCCCCCATATAAACCAACCAACCCCCGTTAACATGGCTATGACTAAAATAGACGGTACAAAGTACTTCGCTATTTTGTCTATCGTCTTAGACATAGAGAGTTCATTGGTGTTATTACGCTGTGCGAGCTTTGTAATCTCATATAAGTTCCCTTTATCCCCATTCCGAGTCGCCTGCAAATAAAAAGTACCTCCTTTATTTAAACTGCCACTGGCAACTTCGCTATGTTCTTTCTTGGTTACCTGATCTGCTTCCCCCGACAATGTACATTGGTCAATCGCCGTTTCTTTTTCATTGTTTGAAAAACGTACAATAACGCCCTCAACGGGTATTCTTTCGTTCTTTCTAACCTCAATGATATCGCCTTTTTTAATGTCTTTAAAAAAAATCAACTCTCGATTTAAATTCAAAAGACTACTTCTTTGTAAGTTTGTTTGTGATACTCGAGCGGCATATTGCGGCTGCATTTCTAAAAACATATCATTAACACTTTTGACTTGGCTGCGTGTTTTTTCTTGAAGGGACTCACGAACGCCTTTCCCCATATTCAAAATACCCAATATGAAGTTCACCGCCATAAACTCATAATGCAAAGCCGCTACGGCAAATCCCCACGGGTACAACACCAACATCATAGAATAAATCCAAGCGGCACCAGTCCCGATGGCAATCAATGTGTTCATATTATAATTTCGATGATTCCAGAATTGATCCCAAGCATCATTATAAAAAGATTTTCCACTAACATACATGACCCCCAGGGTAATACCGCCAATACCCAACCCCAGCAATTGACCCAATGGCATTAATGGGCTCGGAATTAAGCCTAATATACTAATCACCCACAGTGGCAAACCCACTAACAAATTTATCCATGCATTTTTATAATATACTTTAGACAAATGTTTTTTCGATTCTTCTGGATTAGGCGGCGTGATCTTTTCAATATTCAAATGTTTCAGACTATTGTTTTTTTGTAATGCCTGCTTAATGTCATCCAGTGTTTTTCCAGGCTGCAGCTCAAGCTTCAAGCCTTTGGTTTCATAAATAAATTTGAACCGTTCGACAAGAACTGGATGGTTTTCTAAAAATAATTTTAATTTATCTGCGCAGTCTTCTGAACTAAGGTTTTTCACCACATAATAATGCGTCGTTTCTGGATTGTGAAAACTATACACTTTTACGGTAGATGATTTGAATTTATCACCACATGCTTTTATATCTTGTAATATTTTAGTCGCGGATGTTTTGTCGCCAGATTGAACGATCACTTTGACCGTTTTATTAGATACATCAACACTAACCTTTTTAGCATAACTTTTTGCATTTAGGTTGTTTTCAATTAAGGCTTTGCAACTTGTACACATAATGCCCGGGACATCAAAATAATAAATATTAGATTGAGAATTGGAACTAGAATTAGAATCGGACATCCGAAACTCCATAATATACTGCTGAAATTTTTCAGATAATTTTTAGGGGGTTAGAAATAAGCATGAAGTAACTTACAGGTTTAGTGCTCAGTAAGTTACTTCATGCCCGTTTCTTATATTTCATTTATAGAGAGCGTGTGCTCAGAGCATTCTTCTCTTTTTTCATGCCTGTTGCTAGCCACATCAGACAAATAAGCTTGCTCATCACCCGTGATGTAAATACCGTCAAACACGGCACTATCAAATTTTTGAATGGATGGATTCCCTTCTTGTGCAGCTTTAATTAAATCTTGCAAATCAAGATAAATTAGTTTATCTGCGCCAATCAAATCTTGTATTTCTTCAACAGAACGATCATGCGCAATCAGCTCTGACTTATTGGGCATATCAATACCATAAATATTGGGAAACCTAATGGGAGGTGAACTTGAGGCAAAATACACTTTATTGGCACCAGCGGCTCTTGCCATATTAATAATTTCTTTGGATGTTGTACCACGTACAATAGAATCATCCACTAAAAGTACATTTTTATTTTTAAATTCTAGCTCTATGACGCTCAGCTTATGATGCACAGCTCGTTTTCGCGATGTTTGCCCCGGCATAATAAATGTACGACCGATATAACGATTTTTAACAAAGCCTTCTCGGATCTCGACCCCCAAATTGTTGGCTAATGGTACGGCCGCATTACGACTGGTTTCGGGAATGGGAATGACCACATCAATATCAGACACCTGCCATTGTACTTTGATTTTTTCTGCTAAATAGTTACCCAGATTTTTACGAAATTTATAGACTGATATTTTATCAATCATTGAGTCTGGTCTGGAAAAATATACAAATTCAAACAAACAAGGAGACACCAAACCTGAACCCCCAGAACGATAGATTTTACCAACGGTATTGATAAATAATCCTTCACCGGCTTGCACATCATCTATCACAGAAAAACCTAAAGCGGTTAAAGCAGCCGATTCTGAGGCCACCATCACTTCTTCTGATGCATCTGTGCCACATCGCTTGCCAAACACTAATGGACGAATACCATTGGGATCTCTAAACGCCACAATACCATGCCCAGCAATCACAGCCACAACCGCATAACCACCACGGCAGCGCTGATGAACTTTTTTAATGGCCCGAAATATAGCCTCAGGTGTTAGTTTGGCTTCACAAACATTTTGCAGCTCATGCGCAAATACATTGAGAATAACTTCCGAATCTGAACCAGTATTAATGTGCCTTAAATCTTCATCGAATAATTCTTTTTTAAGGGATTTTGCATTGGTCAAATTGCCATTATGGGCCAATGCGATACCAAAGGGGGAATTTACATAAAAAGGTTGTGCTTCTGATTCACTAGAAGAGCCCGCTGTAGGATAACGCACATGACCAATACCAATGTTGCCATCCAAGCGCTTCATATGACGCGTTCTAAACACGTCACGCACAAGACCGTTGCCTTTTCTAAGCGCAAAAGATTGACCATTACACGTAACAATGCCAGCAGCATCCTGACCACGATGCTGAAGAACAGTCAATGCATCAAATAATTCTTGACTAACAGATTGATTTGCAACAATACCTACTACACCGCACATATGCTCATCTTCAATATAGTTAAGGGTTTAGCCAACCGACTTTTTCTCCAAGTTTTCTACTACTCTCGACTATTTTCTTGTCTTTCTTATCTTTCTTATCTTTATCCTGCTTAGCGGGTGAATGCTCTGGAAAATTAAATGGCTTAGCATGTTCTTCTGGTAATCTGTCCTTGACCCAAATAGCCAAAACTTCGAATTTTTCAATAGAGAAAGACTGCTGCCACCAACTTGAGGTTGGGACAGGTGTCAAGCCAGCTAACAATACCACAATTGTGACAACAACAACACCTCTTAGTAAGCCAAATACCGCTCCTAAAACTCGATCGGGAGAACTAAACGGCGTCCTACGGATCAGTTTGCCAATAAAAAAATTAACAATAGAACCTATCAAAACAGAGGATATAAAAATAATAAAAAAAGCGGTGACAGTTTGAATAAATGCAACTTTCGTAAACGTCATATGCTCAGCCAGCCCCGGGGAAAAAACCACCGCTAATATAATAGCAATGACCCAGGTTACCAAAGAAATAGACTCTTTAATGAGCCCCCTTAGTAAACCAATAAGAATAGATAATAGTATTGCACCGGCAATAAAAATATCTGGCCAGCCTAAAGCATATTCTTCCATATCTTACCTCAACTTCTGCTATCAGGCTGGTTTGCAACAACCATGCCTCTTAAATTATATTTAGCTTGTAAATCATTGCTGAGCTTTTGAAGGGGCTGTTTTTTATCATTCGAATTGACATCAACTCCCACACCAACCAACACATACGTATAATTTTTATCGACGCGTTTTGATGCCTGAGTATACGCATTATATCCGTCTTGCTTTAGTCGAACTGCTAAGTTTTCAGCATTCTGTGGATTACCAAATGTCGCTAAACGAACCACCCATGATTCATGAACTTGTTGAACCGCAGTAGATTGTACTCTTTGGTTCTGCTGGTTGCGTTCATTAGAAAAGTTTAAGGCATTAGACGCACTAGCTGTATTAATTACTTTGGCTTTTACTTTTTTTGCGACATTGATTGAATTAGTTGTTTCTGCCACTAATGGCTTACTAGTGACTTTTGCTTTGACACTGGAAATTTGATCGCTAAGAGTGGTTTTTTTATCAGACGAAAGACTGTTAGGGTTATAATCTTGAGCTTCCGGTGCTTGAGAGTACAAGTCATGATCAGTCACGGCTCCAGAATCGGTTGTAAGGTAATGCGCATGCTGCGCATAAGCTAGTTTTGACGGTTGAGCATCAGGTGTCGCAGGAATAGATTGTGCTAAATTAAGTCTGTTATCATCATTCCCTGTTAACAGCATGGGTACAAAAATTACAGATAATGAGACCACAACTGTAATTCCAAACAACCTTTCTTTCACTTTTTGCATTTCCACAATCTCCAGTAGAAGTTAGTATCCTTTCAAGTGTGTGATAGCATCCCCTACTACATGAAATGACCCAAATACCACAATCTGATCTTGCTCACCTGCATTTTGTATCGCACAATCCAGGGCTGCAGAAACCGTTCTAAATTTATGTACACGCTTTATCTTAGCTTGTTGCAAAATCTGGCAAAGTCTTTCTGCTGACAAAGCCCTAGCGACCTCTAGGTTTGGAATATACCAGTCTGAAAATAACGATTTAAAAGCTTGAGCCACATACTCTATTGGTTTATCTTCCAACATTGCCCAAACGGCTATTCTCTTACCCTTGCCACTTTTACTGGTATTTTCTATCAACCTTTGTTTCAAATAATCGCAACTCTGTCGATTATGTGCCACATCTAAAATAATCTGAGGATTAGTCCCCATTTTTTGATATCGTCCTGGCGCAAAAAAGTTATCCAAACAACCAACCACTTCATTAAGTGGCTCCACAGACACCATCGACTTAAGAATATTATAGGATGCTAAAGCGATAGACACACTATTTTCAGGCAAATCATTTTGTGGGACATTAGCGCTTATATCTTGCATACTCCAGCTTTGATGCAAATTATCAGAGAAAAAGAAATCTTTATCAGAAAAATAAGTCTTACAACTTAGTTCTTCAACCCTATCTGCTATACTCTTTTGATTAACATTTTTTCCCAGCACACAGGGCTTATTTTTCCTTAATATGCCTGCTTTTTCAAATGCTATTTTTTCTAAGTCATTGCCCAACCAATCTTCATGATCATAATCTATCGTTGTAATAATAGACAGGTCAGGCTCCAAGCAGTTAACGGCATCTAAACGACCACCTAAACCAATCTCACATAAAAGTATGTCTAAAGATCCAACTTGCTGATGAAATAAATAAAAAGCAGCCAAAGTTGTAAATTCGAAATAGGTCAGCTGAATGTCTTTTCTGTATTTTTCTATGGCTTCAAATGCACTGATTAAGCTCTGATCAGACACATCTTTGCCATTAATACGAATCCGTTCATTAAAGTGAGATAAATGGGGTGAGGTATAGCAGCCTACTTTTTTCCCAGCACGCTGTAATAGTTTCTCCAATGCATAAATAGTGGAACCTTTGCCGTTGGTTCCGGCAACCAAAACCACCGGACAATGTGGTTGTAAAATCCCTGCACGCGTCCCAACCTGTCGCACAGCCTCTAAACCTAAATCCATTGTTTTAGGATGCAGGGATTCTATATACTTAAGCCATTGCTCAATACTCACACTCACATCCTTGCTGCTTTATTATATATTATTGCTATCTTTATAAAGCTTGTGTCTCTTCTAAAGATAAACTTTGGCTGTCATCCGTTTCGCTACTTTGATTTTCCGCTAATAGTAATACTTCTTCAGGTAAGGGATCCGCTTTGTTCATTAACTTAGATATAAGACTTGCAATTTTATCTTTCATTGACCGTCTATCAACAATCATATCAATAGCGCCATGCTCCAATAAAAATTCGCTTCTTTGGAACCCTTCTGGCAAAGATTGTTTCACAATTTGCTCAATGACTCGAGGCCCTGCAAATCCGATGAGCGCTTTAGGCTCTGCAATGATAATATCACCTAACGTCGCCAAACTAGCAGACACGCCCCCCATACAAGGGTCAGATAAAATCGTAATAAATGGCAGGTGGTTTTCGCTTAATTTTGTCAAAGCGGCGCTGGTTCGCACCATTTGCATAAGCGATATAAGCGATTCTTGCATTCTGGCACCGCCACTCGTCGCAAAACAAATCAGCGGTAATTTGCGCTCAATGGCTCTACTGACAGCCATAATAAAACGCTGACCCACGACCTGTCCCATAGAACCGCCAATAAAAGAGAACTCAAATGCACAAGCGACAACAGGGATTTTATGAACCGCACCTTGCATCACAATTAAGGCATCTGATTCGCCCGTTAATTTTTGCGCTGCGACCAATCTATCTTTATAACGCTTGGTATCTTTGAATTTTAGGCGATCCACAGGCTCAAGCTCATGCCCAATCTCTTCTAGCATTTTGGGATCTAAAAACTTCTCTAAACGCTTTCTGGCACTTAAGCGATGATGATGAGAACATTTTGGACAAACCTCTAAATTTCGCTCCAACTCAGAACGAAATAAGACAGCACTACAGCCGTGACATTTTGTCCACAATCCTTCTGGAATAGACCTTTTTTTCTCGGTTGTACGAATTTTAGACGGCAGTAATTTATGGAACCAACTCATATGCAAGCTTCTTTCATTAAATATATAACAAGATACAAACGCGCTATTATACCTATCGCCAAAGCATTAGGCTACTACGCCCCACAGATATTTCGATTTTGCTTTGACTCTAGAAATACTACGCTCAACTCATCTTTTGAATGACTTATCTCCTGATGCTGGTGATAGTAATTAATTGCATTTTGTGAACCTAACCCGTGCAAAAAATGATACCCCGTGAGCCAAAGGCCATTCCCTAAGATTGAGGTTTGTGTTTCTGCTTGTTGCTCTGGTTCTGAGTCTGCTTTTATTTTTGGGTCTATATAAGACTCTAGTCTCAATATTAAATCTGGACTATGATTAGCAACAACTTTAATAACAACATAAAAACTCAACCAATACTGAAAAGAGGCAAAGCAACCACGTGTCCATTCATTCAAGCGATTAACCCCAGTAAAAAAAGCGACATCACCCGCTAAATATAAACCAGTGATGCCCCAAAATTTTCTATACCTTTTTTTATCTTGATTCGACAATGCGGTATTTATTGAAAAAATAATTTTCTGAGTGTCTTTCAACGCATCAGAATCCCAACCCTGCGTTACTATATTGGCCAACGCATTTAGCATTAATCCAGACCAAAAAGAACAAGCCCAAAATAAATAAACCTCAGCTAATATCGTAACACCCAACACAGCCGTTAGAACAGAGGCCAAGGCTATCGGTAGCACACAAAAATAAGTTACTTTTTCTGAATTATTTTTCAACCATATTATTTTATTTTCAAACCACTTTTGGTACCATTTTTTAACATGCGAATTCATGCTTTCGGGAAAAATTTTCCAAGAAGTTTGTAAAGACCATATTTTTGAAGATATAAAAAAAGCAGGGTAAAGTAAAGCATATAAAACATATGCTATTGCAAACACAGCGCTATCATAGGCTTGCATTAACAAGGGTGTATAATACTTGTTCTGCTCTGGAACGCCCGATAAATTATGATACCTTCGGGTCAGATTTTTGAGGCTTATATAATACATCATTTTATCTAAAGCTTGAATAAGAGGCAGTAATAATCCCAAGGGCAGATATAACATCAAGCTAGATAAAGCTCTAGATATTGCCTCTAATGTATCTGGTTCTCTGTTCGTGTTTTTAGCTAAAAAACTCATAGATTTCATTAACTCTATCATTTTTAGGGTTGAATCCTTGAGGTTTGACATCATTTTGATAACAAACCTCCATAAAATACAATCCTTGTGCAGGTGCCATAACACCTGCTTGTGCTCTATCTTTTGAAACTAAAACTTGCTGCATCCATTGGGGGGTTACTTTTTGAGATGCGAATTTTTGCCTGCCCACACAAAATAAAGATCCCACAATATTGCGTACCATATGGTGCAAAAAAGCATTCGCTTTAATATCAAAAATAAACAGCTGATTTTTTTGCTGGATATTTAGCTCAAGCACTGTACGAATCGGTGACTTGGCTTGACACTGCGCGCTTCTAAAAGCGCTAAAATCGTGTTCACCAATCAGACACTCAGCCGCTTGCTGCATAAGCGCTAAATCTAACTCATAGGGATACCAAGCAATGGTATCTGAGAATATAGGGGAAGGAATGCGCTGATTTAATACAAAATAGCGGTAATGCCGTTCATAGGCTGAAAAACGAGCGTGGAAAATTTCGCTCACCTTTTGTGCTGAATGCACCCTGATATCACGCGGTAAGTGTGCATTTAAACCATTAATCCAAACTTGAGGCTCTCGCTGCTTTTCAATATCAAAATGTATGACTTGATTTAGTGCATGCACACCTTTATCTGTTCGGCCTGCACAAACCACGTTAACGTTCTCACCCGACATCTTGAAAATAGCCTGCTCTAATGCACCCTGAACCGTTAATTGCTCAAGCTGACGTTGCCAGCCATAATAGGCAGCACCATTATATGACAAGCTTAATGCTATTCTTTCCTTCAACTCTCTAAACCCTGTTACGCGGTAAAGAAAATAATTATACAGACAAGCGACCAACTATCAACAAAGCTGATTGACTAACTCCACCCTTCTGGCTCTTGAGTAAAGGTAAAATTCAGCTCTGTGGTAATCTGAGTTGTATGGTGAGTCATATCAGTCAACACAACATCTGATGAACCAAAGCTTGCCCCCAGAGAAGCACTCAAGTCCGCGGCCTCGGAGTCCAATAGCACAGATAAATTCTGAGCTAAACTATTACCATCACTCATCTGCATTTGAAGTGGTGAGTCCATTATATCCTCAAATGACAATGTCATATCAGTTTCCTGATTAAAAATAGTCGCATTTAAAATACCGTGATTCTCTCCCCCTCCTATATCATGTTTTAGCATTTGATCTATATTAGAGTGACTGTCCAATACAGTGTTAAATGACTGATCTGATATTTGAGCTTGTATTTTAGGCATACCCAATATAGATTGTTCGCTAAATAATGATAAGTGGCTCTGCGTTTCTGAAGTTCCTACTGGCTCTAATAAAGATTTCAGCGCTTCTGCTTGAGGCTCAGCTCCACTTAACTCAGTAGCTGAGTGGATCACCAAGCTATCTTGAGCAGATAAATCTATATTATTAAAATCAAAACCTGAACCATTATCTAAATCAACACGCTGCCATAAAAAATCTGTCGCTATTGTATTATGTGCTAAACCTTCTGTCACTTGATCGTATACAATACCGATGGCTTCTGGATAAATTAAAAAGTCATTATAATTATTTTTGCTTGAGATACCCAAGTTATCTCCCTGCAACATCCCTTTTGTCATATCATACTCTGATAGCAAATCGCGAATAATGGCGGTTTTAACCTCAGCTGAAATGCCTAATGGCTTAATATAACTATCGCTCTCTGTATTATAAAACCAACCTTGAGAAGCAGATAATGCAATAGGGCTACTGGGATGAGACAAACTAAAAATATTATTTTGCATATCTGATACATTTAGCTCAATACTCATATTGGATTGTAAATACTTTAGTTTGGTCAAATCTAGCGAAACATCCAGCTGATGCTCATTGCTTTTGGATATAGACAAATCAATATCTGTAATCGCTTTGTTGGGGGAAAATTCTACTTTAACAGAACGTATTGTATCGACGATTTTACTGTGATTTTCATCTAGATGCGTTAAGGCAATTTTAGGTTCAAAGCTTTTGCTGGTTGTGGGTGGCAACAAATACAAAAACTCAGGTTCTGCCCCTGATGCGGTTACACTATCCAATCCATGGCCTTGTTTCACTTGCCAATCACCATACATAAAAGTTAAATACGACAGCATCGAAAATAAACCCGTCCCCTCAGCAGGCAACTGAACCTGCCCATGTTCATCAATTATAATCTCATATTGGTTACCGACTATATCAGTAGCCAGAATATGCTCAGGATAAAGGTAGCTGGTATCCACAGCATTTTGTGGTGCCCCCCACCCATTAATTGCGACAGGCGCGGCAAACTGTAAGTCTGATATGTGTAAGCTATTATTTGATAATAAATCTGTTAATCCCAAGATAGGCACACTAATCTCTAACTGATGTTCTGCCGACATCATATCCAACTCATCACCAATATAGATTTTGATCAAATTAGGCATCAAAGTACTTAATGCTTCACTGCTGGCTAGCTGGGCGAAATGCTCTGCTTGTACATTAAAACTATTACTAAGACTGGTATCCGCCATAGCGGGTACTTCCACGTTAGTCGTTTCTAAAAACTTGGGGATAACCGGTAAAGTGACTGTGCTACTATCCAATTGTGTGCTCACAAATATTCTCCAAACAACAAAATTCCATCGTTATTATTTTTACACTATTTATATATGTTTAGCATAGCTTGAAGGTAATTGGCGTGAACGCTGTGGATTTGAGCGGTAACAGCTTGATCTGAAAATAAAATATGGCTTGCTTGCACATTCATTGAGTCATTTGTGGGTATATGCCCATGCCGAACAAGCCATTTGTTTTTTCAGTATTTTGCGTCCATGTTCTAGTATTATTATTCCACCTTTTTAATTATTATTTTCATTTGAGCGATATCTTATTGTTTCATAAAAAATGTAATCTTTATATTGGACTTTGGGACATTGGACTTTAGGACATAGGTATTAGGGGGCTAGAGAGATAATATATCTAGCCTTAAACCCTCACCAGGTTTGGAGTACCAAACCGTCCTCTCCCAGAATTGGGCGAGGAAATATATTCGCTATGCGAACAGGAAAAGATTCGTTAATACCCATCAAAATAATAAAAACATTATCATCCTCTATTTATTTTGCACATTTAAATCATCCGCTAAGCGAATGCCATGCAAAATCAAATCGGGGATAATCGCATCAAATAAACCTTCCCCTTCAAATAAATGACTAAAACCACCTGTACCGATAACACAAGGTTTTTCCCCTTGAAAAAGGGTATGCGTGATTTGGCGTATTTGCTCTTTAATGGCGCCCAATTGACTGTAATACAACCCAGACTGAATGGCATCATACGTAGACTGCCCCACAACATTTTCTGGCTTGGCAATATCAACGGCTTTTAATTTACTCGTGCCATCTTGCAAGGCATTCATACACAAAGAAAACCCTGGGAAAATAGCGCCTCCTAAGTATTCTTTATTTTCCGTAACGCAACAAATAGTCGTTGCAGTCCCTAAGCTGACCACGATGCGGTCTTGATTGGGAAACTGATCTACCGCTGCGATAGCATTCGCTATCCTATCTGCCCCCACTTCAAGCGGATGATGATATTTGATTTTTAAGCCGGTTTTAACCCCGGTTTTTAACTGAAAAACTTCCATATTCAAATACTTAATACAAGCGGCTCTAATAGAATAATCTAACTCTGGCACGACCGATGCCATAGCCACTTTTTGAATATGAGCAGAATCAAAGCCATGCTCTCTCAGCAAGGATTTAATAAAAACCCCAAATTGATCCGATGTAAATCGATTCCGGCTGTCATACCGAAAATTAAGCACCAATGTTTGATTATCAAACAAACCCGCAAATATTTGTGAATTCCCTACATCCAGACACAATAGCATGAAATATCAACCTCTTACGTTATTGGTACATTATCAATTAGTCTAATATTGCCTATTCTAACCGCTCCATAGTGGTGTTGGCCATAGTCTTAGAAATAATTTCACCCAAATCATAAGTTAGGCGAATACCCTCTGGCTGGTGATTTATTCTCCTTTCCGTACTTCTCTTAAACGAGCTGCATACTATTAGCAAAATTGAATCTCAATGTTGATGTAATCATCGACACTCAAGCACCCACACTTTTTAGAGGCCGCTCGTTCGAGCTCAGAGTTTTGAGGCTTAAAGCTTGGCTACATCTTTTGCTTTTTCTGTTTTTTTGAGGATTGTCTTTCGGATCTACTGAAAAAAAGCGTGCCGCAGCTTACGGCTGAATGTTTCTTTCCAGCAATACCACTTGCCACTAACGTTAAATTCAATTGAGCCAACACAACTGTCTGGTTCTACATGCCATTCATCTTAAATATCAAGATAGAAGCGTTATCGCAAGGTATAATAAAACTTCAAATGATATAAGACAATATGGGTAAAATAATGAAAAATTTTTTAAATAAATATCTACTTGGCATGTTAAGTTTCGTGCTGATATACACATGCACACGTATTATCTTGAATGAAATAATATCGGGTGAAGGTATTATTGATATATATACCTTTGGAATATTGGCTTTAACTTTTTTATTTATTTCTATTCCTAAAACACCACTTCACAAAAGTAACATAGTTATAGATGGTAGTCTTGATAACGTATTTAATAAGTCTCTGCAGGTTGCGCCGTATCTTTGCCCATCTAAAATTGATATAGATTTCGACAAAAAAATTATAGAGTTTAGAACTAAAATGACATTAAGCTCATATGGAGAAAATATTATTCTTTCATTTGAAAAAGTAAATGAGAACCAGGTAAATATAGATATACAATCACAACTGCGATTTGGGTTAGTGGATTTTGGTGTGAATTCCAAGCGCGTCACAATGATTGAAAATATTTTGAGCCGTATTCCATAATAATTTTACAATTTGATATTTACTTCGAAGGAAGACTAAAATTTGAATTGTGATTTATAGGGTGACACAGTTTTGTGAACACTCCCATAAAAACTTGTAAAGTTATTTAATCAATCTCAACAAGCAGTTGTTCTATCACCAATTTTTCATCTGCTTCGCCTTGGCCTTTTCCCTGATTGCTCCTGAACTTTAACAGTTTCACGAATACTTCCTTCTATAATTCCTTCGACAGTTTCTCTATACTCGTCTGTGTCTATTAAATCCAATGCAGTGTGGCCTTTTTTATCTAGAATATCACTTTTAGCACCCCTTTCCATGAGCTCCATAATCATGTATGTATTCTTATTTTTAGTGGCAAAAAACAGTGCTGTTTGACCTGCTTGATTTTGATAATCAAGGCTAGCACCATTATCAATAAGAGTTAAAGCATGTCTTGAATTTCTAATAGAAATGGCGGTCATCAGTGCCGTTCGATCCTCACCATCTAGAATATCAACTTCACCACCACCTTCTATAAGGGCTAAAACTATGTCGCCATTCCTTTCTTTGACGGCTAACATCAGTGCGGTTTGGCCATCCTTATCTTTAGCATTAAGATCAGCCACCCTTTCTATGAGGGCTAAAACTGTGCTTTTATTCCCTTCTTTGACGGCCAGCATCAGTGCGGTTTGGCCATCCTTATCTTGAGCATCAACATCAACCTCCTTTTCTATGAGGGCTAAGGCTGTCCTTCCACTCCCTTCTTTGACGGCCAACATCAGTGCGGTTTGGCCATCCTTATCTTTAGCATTAACATCAGCACCCGAATCAAACAGAGCATGCACAAATTCATAATTCCCATTTAAGGC
>CAZWHY010000055.1:0-16804 GCA_964633725.1 Uncultured Candidatus Berkiella sp. | reverse complement strand
GATGAAATGTCAAGATTGCTGACAACCTCTGGTGATCCCCTTTATAAAATAAATCACTATTGTTTTGAGGGGAAAAAAAATTTTAACGAAGATTTCAAAGTGTTAATTTCAGGCGGAGGTACTGGTGATTCCACTATATATCTTGCAGAGCAACTTAAGCAGACAACAGCGAAGATAACATACCTTGATCTTTCTCAAAAATCGATGAGAATAGCTCAAGAAAGGGCTAAGATAAGGAACTTGAATAATATTTCATGGATTCATGCTTCTATTTTAGATTTGCCTTCATTGAACCTTGGAGAATTTGACTTTATAAATTGTACAGGGGTCTTGCATCACCTCAGTGAGCCCGCTCAAGGTCTTAAGGTATTATCAAAGGCTTTGTCACCAAATGGCGCAATTTATCTAATGGTCTACGCTAAATATGGACGCACTGGCATATATCAAATGCAAGAACTTATGCGGCGCATTAATGACCCATCCATGGATATCTCTCATAAGTTAACAAATACTAAGGCACTGTTAAATCATCTTCCCGAAACAAATTGGTTTAGTCGGGATTCTATACGCTGGCAGAAAGAAATTGAAGATGGAAAGGATGCAGAGATTTATGACTTATTTCTAAATGAGCAGGATGTCAGCTATACCGTCAATGAGCTTTACCAATTAAGCGAGTCACAGGGGCTCAACTTAGTTGATTTTATTCCAGGCACTTTATCTGAGAAGTCTAGATATCAACCTGGCAGTTTTGTTAAAAATGAAGCGCTTTTAAAGATGATTCTTTCTAAGCCTAAAAAAGAACAACAGGCTATCAGTGAGCTTATATCCGGATATATACGTAATCACGAAGTCTATTTATCTCGAGGTTTTAACACTCAAGCAAAATTTATTGATCGAAAAAATATTCCCACTTTGTATCAAATGTCTGCAACTGATATATTCAATAGTATATGCCAACAAGGTTATTTGCATATAACCGTGAATAAAATGGAGATTAAATTTACACCAACCCCAGCGCAAAAACTATTCTTTAAATATATAGATGGTAAGAAATCAATACAGAGTATTATATCGAGCATTCACAAAGAATTGAAACCGTTAAACATTGGTGCGAGTATAATATTTGATCAAGTTGTAGCAGTATATAAAACATTTCATGCGGCAGATTTGATGTTCTTGCATCAGTAAGCTATTCTAAGAAAATTTAAATGAACCTTTAATACCAAGGAGTTAGCATGATTGCGGATTACTTGCAACCTTACGGAATCACTGAGCAACGAATAGTCATTCAATATGCTCAAATTTGTTTGTGAATAAGCCGTGATGGCTATATTTGCATTGGGGATAAATAGGTACAATGGGCGTTTTTATGAAAAGGTAATTATTACAGTTATGGGAAGTAAGTCAGGCAAATCATTAGATGAGGTGGTAATTTTAGACTTTGAAACCACAGGCCTATCAGCACAATATGAGAGGGTGATTGAAGTAGGGGCTGCTTTAGTTAAAGGTAATCAAGTAACAAAAACATTTTCACAGCTATGTTATCCAGGAACTTCTATTTCTTCTTTTATTACAGAATTCACAGGAATCACTAATTCAATGTTAAGGGGGCAACCTAAGCCAGAAATAGTTATGTCGAAACTGCATAAATTCATTGGTAGTCGTCCTATCTTAGCCCACAATGCGTCTTTTGATCGTCAATTTCTTTATGCTGAAATGGAAAGAGGGAAATTAGAGGTTCCAAATTCAATCCTGTGCACTTTGTTGTTATCACGCAGAATTATTGTAGGGGCGTCAAATTACAAGTTGGCAACGCTTAAACAATATATTAAATTTAATAGTGAAAAATCTCATCAAGATCACCGGGCATTGGATGATGTTAAGGTAACGGCCGCGTTGTGGGTTTTTCTCAGGAACGAGATAGAAAAATCAATTGGTCTTAAAAACCTGGATGTCGATATTTTTCAAAAGATATGTAGGACACCAAAATCACAAATACAGGCCAAGTTGAAATATATGGCCAAAGAGTTAAAGGCTCTGGCATGAATGTAAGTTATCAGATCAGGAAAATCAAACAAAAAATGGTTTATTCCCTCTGAAAAAATTCTTGTTAATCATGCATAAAATATTTAAATTATAATAAAGATCAAGTTAAGGATATCAAAACAGCATCGAATGCTTTGGGTAATGTTGTTTGTTTCAATGAATTTAAGAATGAAAAAAGCAAAGATAATAAATAGTTAATTTTAATAGAGGCAGTTATGAAAGTTATCAGATGGGTTCTAGGTCGTTTAATTTTGTTGTTTGATTTTATTTTTAGCCCTATTGGGACTAAAAGAACAGATGAAGAACAAATCAAGATTAACAACAAAACAATAGGATTATCTTTATACCAATACAAGGCATGTCCATTTTGCGTTAAAGTACGCCGAGCGCTTAAAAGAAAATCACTAATAATTCCAGCCATTGATATTAAACGTTGTGAAACTAGTCGAAAGGAATTAATTAATCATGGTGGAAAATTAAAAGTACCTTGCCTTAAAATTGAAAAGCCCGGTGAAAATATACAATGGTTATATGAATCATCCGCTATTATTAATTATATTTATCAAAGCGCGGGCATAGTTAAATAGTATTCAATCAAAGGAATTGAAATGAAGTATTTACACACGATGATACGGGTAAAAGATTTATATCAGTCGCTAGATTTCTTTTGTAACAAACTTGGTTTGCGTGAAATTAGCCGTAAAGAATCAGAACAAGGTAGATTTACGTTAGTATTTTTAGCGGCGCCTGGTGACGAATTACAAGCTAGAAAAAATAAGGCGCCTTTAGTCGAATTAACATTTAACTGGGATCCTGAAGAATATAATGAAGGCAGAAACTTTGGTCATTTGGCATATCAAGTAGATAATATTTACGATACTTGTCAACAATTAATTGATAATGGCGTGGTAATTAATAGGCCACCTCGTGATGGATATATGGCTTTTATTAGAACGCCAGATAATATTTCCATAGAGTTATTACAAAAAGGAGATGCTTTGCCTGCAGAAGAGCCATGGGCATCTATGCAAAATACAGGGCATTGGTAATTTAAAAAGTTTATCTATAAATGGCAAAACATTAATTATTGTTGGTATTGTGTTAATTGATCCCCCGTGCATATCTAATAGAAATTTACCACGATGTGAACAGGATGTCAGCTAGCACATTGGCCGGCAAGCGGCCGATATTGATGAAGAGATTGTAGTGGGTTTATACATGTCTCGCGGTGTTGCACGAACTCTTTTGTACCTTCCTCGTGCTCATTTTAGCAATTTTACTGAGTTTTTCGGAAGTGTGGGGGAAGATCATCCTGCGTTTAACATCAGTTCCTAAACGCTATGTCTGTGTCATAATTATAGCATTTTAATGGACTAAAAATAGCGCCTTAGTGAGTTTTGCAAAAAATGGCGAACTATAAACAGACTTCTTGTTGCAGCTGAAGGTTTAAACTTATACTAGTACATTCCTATAGCAGAATGAGCCTCAACAGGCAGATGCTAGCTCACTTCCTATTGGGCAATGCATACGAGACTTCCCTAGACTCAAATAGCTAAGGTTGTCTTAACAAGCTTAGCGTGGTATTGATTTAAACAATATATGAGAAGGGACTCAGATGAAGCCGCAAACCTATGTGAAAAAAACCAAAGAGCAATATGAATCTTTACCGTACCCTGCTCGAAGCCCAAAAGATGAAATGTCAAGACTGCTTACAACCTCTGGTGATCCCCTTTATAAAATAAATCATTATTGTTTTGAGGGGAAAAAAATTTTTAACGAAGATTTGATGTTCTTGCATCAGTAAGCTATTTTAAGAAAATTTAAATGTTAGGGCAAAATAGAAATGAGTCTATAGCTACCACAGCTGAAAAATTAGAGATTCATTATCAAACCCTCTGCAACTGAAGCGTGAGTGTAATCCTGCAGATGAAACTAATCTATTCATCTTGACTTCAGTTGCTAGGGAAAAGAATACCAAATAATTTTTAGTAAATCGATCATTTACACCAAACTTTATTAATTCAGGTTCTTAAAGCTATAAAATGGTTGTAAGCTTACAATAACTTGAAAGACACATGTTGAATGCAAATATGACATTAAAACGGAATAATATGAACCCAAATCCTAATGAGACATTTCCAATCGAAAACTGTGAGCGTACTTGTTTTTTGAAAAACATAATTAAAAGTCCACAAATTATTGTGGGTGATTATACTTACTATGATGATCCTTCTGACGTCTATAATTTTGAAAAAAATGTTCTATATTTATTTGAGTTCATGAATGACAAACTTGTTATTGGTAAATTCTGCCAGATTGCCACAGGCGTTAGATTTATCATGAATGGATCGAATCATGCTATGGAAGGGTGTTAGTACATATCCATTCAAAGTATTTGGGAAATCCTGGGATAAATCCAATATGGCAGTGGTCAGCAAAGGGGATACTGTTATTGGAAATGATGTATGGATAGGTAACTCTGTAACAATAATGCAGGGAGTAAAAATTGGGCATGGTTCAATTATTGGTACAAACTCGTTGGTGACAAAAGATATCGAGCCTTACACAATTGTTGGGGGTAATCCGGCCAAGCCAATTAAGAAACGTTTTGATCAAGATACGATTGATTTTTTAGTTTCACTTGCGTGGTGGGATTGGGGCGTGGATAAAATCACCTCTAATTTAGAGGCCATTACAACTGGTAATATAACTTTATTGAAAGAGCCCTACAGTTAAATTTAAGAGCGCTCTCTCAATAAAATTTGAATTGATGAATGCTAATTTATTTAACCAAGTTGTCTGGTAAAACGAGGGAAGGTCAGAATTAAATTGGAGGGGATAATGGACAATAGATACATAGAAATGAAGAATGGCATTTGGATGCCCAAGATTATCTACGGGACAGCTTGGAAGAAGGAGCGGACAGCTTCTCTTGTCTTTAAAGCCGTCAAACTGGGCTTCCGAGGAATTGATACAGCATGTCAACCTAGACATTATTTTGAAGCTGGTGTTGGGCAGGCTCTAAATAAATTGAAGGAAGAGGGGGTTTTTCGTGATCAGATATTTTTGCAAACTAAGTTCACCCCTTTTGCAGGCCAGGATCCCAATAACATCCCTTATGATCCAAACTCATATCTTCAAGAGCAGGTTATGAAGTCGTTTTCGGCTTCACAAGAAAACCTAGGAACAGATTACGTGGATTCTTTGATTCTTCACTCAATGCTAGATACCCATGATGAAACCATGGAGGTATGGAGCGTTATGGAGGATATATATAGTAACGCAGGTGCAAAACAATTGGGGATAAGCAATTGTTATGATTTAGCAAAAATAAAGAGATTTTTCAGCGATGTCAGAGTTAAACCATCCGTGCTACAGAATAGATTCTATAAAAAAACAGACTTTGATAAAGAAATACGGAAATGGTGTTCTGAAAATGATATTATTTATCAGTGTTTTTGGACACTAACAGCAAACCCCGAGCTACTGCTGTCTCCATTGATTGGGGCAATTGCATCATCGAATAACAAGACCCCAGCTCAGATTCTGTTTCGATACTTAACTCAGATAGGCGTAGCCCCTCTAACAGGAACTACTTCAGATGCTCACATGAAAGAAGATTTAGCGATTTTTGAATTTGTACTATCGGAATCTGAGGTGGAGAAAATAAATAGTTTATTGTGATAAATCGTTGTGACACTGTTGCCCGATTAGGCGTTGATGTATGTTTGTTCCGAGAGAGGGTTAGATACATGTCTTGATTATCAGATCATTTTGGCTATGCGTTAAATCAATGGAAGAAGCTAATACGCTATATTGAAGATGGCAGGCTTGAAATGGATAATGGCTTATCCGAAAGAAAAATAAAACCCTTCGTGATTGGGCAAAAAAACGGGATGTGTGTGTCACGAAGGAGGCCTCATGATGGCGTACTGTTAGCAGCGTGAGAACTCCATGCCGTAAATTGGATGAAGGAAGGCCCCCAGTAAATAATTATTTACTGGGATTATTTTCACTGCAGCTAGCCATTTAGCATCCAATATTTTGAGTTGGTACTTATACCCTAAAGTCGTTTTGGGCTGATACCAGGCGAACCTACCAATTTCATATCGTCATCGCTATCGTCTAAACTTTGGTCTTGCATCCAGATTACAGTTCTTTGTGGGGGCTCAATTTCTGCTGCATGCTCTGGAGTATTGTGAGTTATATTTTTCCCTTTTTTGGGTTCTAAATTTTCGGTGGTTGGTCTTTTTTAGTCGGTGGATCTGACGTTCTGATAATCCCAATGTTTTGGCTACGGAAACTTGCGTGAGGTTACGCATAACCCAGATTGAATTACTGACACTTTGCTCAGTTCCTGAGCGTTCATTCTCAAATATTCCTGCATTGCTTAGCCTCCTTGTTAGTTTCTCTACTAGTATATGAAAAAACTAACTGACTGTTTTTGCAGGACATTTCTAACTGGGTCAACCGGACATTTCTAAATTGCTGCTACATTACAACAATCTTAAGGAACTAAGTAAAGTTGCCAAGGTCAAACTACTATAATATAAAGCCAAAGAGATATGTGTATATGCATGACTTTCAAACTGATCTAAGCCAAGGCAGGCGAATGCAATTGCTCCATTTGTTTAGAATTCTGGATGGGCATCAACGTTCCGGTCTTGAGGAATTATTTGAATTTGACAGTGATTCCAATCAACACGTCATGGCAAGAAATGGCTTTTGCAATGGCTCATCATTTCTATGGGGCGTTAATCAGGTTGAGGGTAGGGGGGATGAGTATAATCAATATATCTCACAGATATGTCAATATTCTCGAGAAAAGCTAGGGGATATGATTAGCAAACATAATGAGTATATTGCTTTTGGTGAATATTGTCGACGCGAAAAGCAAGATGGTAGTATTTCCGAGGAAGATTTACTGGATATAGAAAAAACCCACCCATTTTTTGACAGAAGAAAAGTATCAATATACGCCCACTCAGATAGCGACGACAATAGTGATTATATTGGGGCGCTATATCAAGGGCATAAAGAATATTTGATGTTGCTGAAACACTATAGCCAAGTAATGGCCTACTATAGACCTCACATTGTTGTCTCGGAATATTCACAGACAGATAATGTGAAATTATATAATGATATTGAAGGCCCTACCCAAGGGGATTCAAGTAGTGCAGATTTGGCAGGAGAAACCTTTAAACCACTTGAAACAATCATGAGCTTTTCCGCTATCATGAGTAAAGATCAATTCCACAAGGCTTTTCAAGCTGTTTGCTCGAATGAACATACCTATTTAATCCAACTGAGTACAGACTGCCATGCCACAATGGCTTTTATTTCGAATAATGGCATCACGTATTACAATGATAACACGCCTGAAGGCGCTCAAAACTATACATCAGTAGATGACTTTATACAGGAATTTATAGAGAGTCATGAATACGAATCTGAAGAGCACATACCTGTCTCAATGCGTGTTATTAGTTCGAATCCAGCTCTAAAAACCTCAATCCCCAGTGCACCAGAGATTCTAGATTTATGTGAGATTTCAGCAGATCAAACCTACGATTCGATTATCCACTCTAAGTCCATATCTCAAATGCAACTTGCATCAGTTGCGAATGATGCAGCGTCAACCCAATGGTTTATTCAGCATGCAGATAACATACCCTATAATAACCACTACTCCATAAAGGACGAGTATGTTTTGCTAGGCAAAGAGGTACCAACTCAAGTGGTATTGGAATTTCTAAAAAAATTAAGCTTTGAACATACCAACATGTCCGAGCATGACGTTCAACAAGCCAGGAAAGAGGTTGTAGATGAAATTTTAATAGGCGCTTGTAAAGCTGAGCACTTAGGTACATTAAAGGCATTGCCTGTCGAACTTGAAGCTTTCCTTAAGGGACCACTTGGTGGATATAATTTTTCTAGGGTTTGCAAGGATGCTTCTAAGCAGACCGTGGAATTTCTAGTGGAACAGGGTGCAAAAATACAACCTGATGAATTTACAAACACATCGGCAGTCATAACAGCGATTCAAGCAGGTAATATGGAAGTCGCTCAGATTCTAATTGAAAAAGGAGCTAATTTTGGGTTCACCGATCCCAACGTGTCTAATCTTCTAAACGCCACAAACAATATTAAGACAATAAAATTCATTTTAAATACAGTCCAATACATCCATAATGGCAGAGTCCTACCACCTGAAAAGCAACCTCAAGCAAGAGCTTGGTTTTTTGATCAAGTTTTTACTGCTGCAGCTCATAATCAAAACTTAAGTGTTATTAATGAATTTCCTGAAGAATTTGAAAGACACCTTCAAACAGATGCGGGTACTAATTCATTTGCAATAGCATGCCAAGGTGGCAATAATAAAGTTGTGGATCGTTATCTTGAACTAGGTGTAAACTTAAATCCAACAAATACCAGTGCCAATAAATTCAAGGTGCCAGTAATGGAAGCAGCCTTCCAAGGTCACGCATCTTTAGTAAAGAGGCTAATAGAAAATGGAGCCAACATAGACTATCGGTTTGGACCGGACAAAAATTTATCAGATATTGCCCTAGAAAGAAATGATGCTGATACAGCTATTGCATTATGGGAAGCAGGGATTCCCATGCGCTTCCATCAGCTCCGAGAATGTCAGAAAATACTTGGGCCATTATTAGATGATAGTGATAAGTTAATAGCTATTTGCAAAAAAAATGTTGCCAGTGGAAATAATTTAGGGTTCTGCAGAGGTTTATTAGATGCCGTAGAAAATCTAGGCCTCTCTTTGAATGATATATTTGATGGATCTGATATTTTTGAACTTTTAGATATGGGGATTTTATATGAACCAGCAAGGCTGATAATTGATTGTGCTGGTGATAATATCGATGCCGTGCTTGACGCCATATCAGACTCGGAGATATCGATTCAGGATGCGCTTGATGTTTATAGTATGTCTGATTCTTTATTAAAGCATGAAACGCCATTCATTCTGGCTGCAAAGTTGAATGCCCCTAAAGCCATTTATTTCCTCGCTGAAAATAATGTAGTTATTGATAATAGTATAGGGATTAACCTTTTACAAAATGCCATACAAAATGATAATCAAGAACTGTTTGAAGCGCTATTAAAAAGTGGTGTGAATCCAAATGGCACCGCACAGATGAACATACATGAAACTCCCTTCTACAGCGCCTTATCAGCCAATAATGCGAACATAACCGCGATGCTTCTTAATAATGGGGTTACTGTTTCCCGAGAAATGTTAGCAGAGTTTAAATATAAATTGCCCTTGTTAACACCCGATATATTTGAAGCATTAGCAAAGACAGAAAACTTGGACGCCCAAGCTGCTCTATATATGCTCACTAATAAAAATTTTCAGGAAAGTCAAGCCCATCTTATAGCAAGGATGAAGGATTATGAGGGATTAAATCCAAAAAATATAAAACGGCTAGAACAATACTATGCAGAAGGACTCCTAAATAATATTGACAACGAAAAACTAGAAATATGCATATTGGAATGGTTAAGAGGTTCGGAAAAAGATATCCATTCCTTGATTTCACATGCTTCTTTCAAAGAATTTGTTGACTCACCTGAAATGTTTGATGACTGTGTTCAACTTGGCCATTTTCTAGCGGACGATCAGTTAGAGAATGGCCTAGATTTTTATTGTAGATTTAGTCCACCCTTAACTTGGCTCGAAGAAATTAATCGATCCGTTCCCGAATTATTTTCTGATCATGATAAATTTCAAGAATTAGTGTCTCAGCTTTATTTAGAGTTAAGCCAAAAATATATAGATGAAATTTCAATCACAGACATACTAGCCAAGCCCGTCTTTGAAGCTCAAAACAAATCAAGTAAAAGCGGAGGTAAACAAAGGGCTTCTGTTTTACACCAATATGAAAGCCAAAAAGACAATCTTGACCGTGAAAAACCTAAACAAAGCTCTGCGGCAGAAATCACGTCCGGAAAAGAGAACAAAGAGCCGACAGAAGAAGATCCTTGCTCTGAACAGCGCACACACACCAAAAAGAATAACTAGTAAAAAAGTAGTATTTTCAGTCTATAAAGCAAAAATAGTGCCTGAAAATGGGTCACTAGATAATTTATTTTTGCAACAGAGCTGTCTCGTATACTTACTGTGACTAAACTTAGCCACAGTAAACATACCAAGAAGGTTTAACTATCGAAAATATATTTTTTTGCACTTTTAATATAATTCGGCGTAGTTGGCTTACGCTTCACTGCTTCAATATAGTCTGATAGCACTTGTACTCCTTTTTCTTTATGCAGGGAGGATATCAACGCAAGTCCTTCCCAATAGTATGAATGAACGTTGTCACTTATTTTTCGAGCTTTTCGGGCCAATGAAATGGCTAAGTCTAGCCTACCTCTATTGGTTTCAATAAAATGCCGAACAATAGCTTCAGATAAACTTAACATCCTATCAGGGTTATCTGGTTCTTCATTATAGTAAAGATATGTGTCAGATAAGTAATCATTCATTTGTTTGAAGAACTTGTCGCGTTGACGGCATTCCAAGCATCTGCTAATGCCAACATATGGGAACTTGTAAACCTCATGCCATTTTTTTTGCTCAGTGGCTGGCCAAGTACATGTTTGAGCACAGTTCGAACAGACATAAGTTTCATCTAGATAATAATATATGGGTTGTTCCCAAAAAGGTAAGTTCTGTGCATTTAAATCTGCCATAATAGCGCCTTCTGGGACTTGTCTGGGTGTGTAGTTATCATCCAAAACTTTATGCTTGATATGCCGTCCCCTGTGACCGATAAAGGTTTTCTCAACCAATGGAATATCACCGCAACCAGGTATACACACGGATTTATTTAACCTTTCTTCTTTTAGCTTCTTTTTCTCTTTAATTTTACGGCGAATATTTTTCATAGAGCTACTCCTAAATAACGTAATAACCTAGATAAGCTGTTATCTAAGCTAAAAATCTACCTGTAAACCATTGCCAAGGTTAAGGACGTAGTCAATTACCTATTCAGCTTTAAAGACCAGATTGTAGCAATGCAGTTATATAAATGTCAAAATTGAATTGTGGTTCAAATATGCTTATATTTTTACATATTTCGTATATGTGTTCTTTGCTCAAACAACTCTTTAGAGCCGTTTGGCTTTTCCGCAGGTTTATACCGCCCAACTTCATCCATCATTCTAAACAACGGCTTAAACCCATAAAATTTTGCTATGCTAAATTCATTCACGCTTTAGAGGGCACAATCGCTAGCAGTACGTGAAAACCAATAGAAATAATGTATGGTACATTCATGAGGAAATGGTCAAGCATTGTGTAGGGGATCCCCACCTTCTCAATGTTAATGGTAATAATGGAAGCAAAAGCCAATAAAAATAACCAAGGTTTAATACCAGTATTATAAATGCGATTGAAAACAATTGCTAAATGTACCCAAATACCTAGTATTCCTGTAATTGTAACAAAAACCACCGAGATGATTTGACCTCCAAAGGCGCCAATTCCATGGGATTGGGTTAAAATTTCAGGCAATAAATAAGACAACACTGGTGTAAAAACATAAAATGCACCTAATGTTATCGCAAAAAAAGTTAAAATGCTTGCTATGTATTCCTTACGGCTGGTATTGCGTTTAAATTGAAAAAACAAAGATAATATATATCTTAAATTTACTTTACAAGCTCTTTGGCAAATCTGGTTTGACGTTACTTGATTCATTTTACCTGTGTTTTTATTAGATTTTTTCATTAAATCCCCCCTAAGAATGTTGTTTAAATTTTCTGGTTTGTATTTTTATGAAGTTTTCCGATAGTTATTATTGTCTAACGGAGGCTTTCCACTTTGTTAATATCTGCATGAGATCATGTTTAGCCCTAGATGGACAAAATTAATCATGAATATACCCCTTGAAATACTTATAATGTATGTTACCTAACAAAATACCAAAGGTCTAATAACTTTTTTTAAAGTATTCATAACAATAATTATGGGTATCTACCCCTAATAGGTTGCTCTGCCATAAGGGCATCGATCTATCTCTCAGAATAACTTCAAGCTCTTGTACTTGATGAAGTTAGTTTATGGCTTGGCTGCTCTAAGCAAGTAGAGTGCGAAAAAATAGTTATAATTTCCTGATTAATATAAATTAAATTTTCGTGAGTCGCAGATTGCGGCACTTATGTCCGCTTTTGCCTCTATACTAAATACATATCATTGAACCTTTGTTCCCTTTCAATGATTTGTAAAGAAAATAATGCGTAAACATCCAGCATGTAGGGGCGGATTTAAGTAAATGCAATATTTAGTATACCTATCAAGCTTTTTGGCTGTCTATCGGTATGGCTCTTTTAGCAAAGCAGCAAGCACTCTGTATATCTCGCAACCTGCAATCAGCAAACATCTAAAAAGCCTAGAGAATAGATTAAATCAAAAGCTATTTACACAGGAAGGTAGGGGGGTCAAACCAACAGATTTTGCCCATCATTTAGCTTTGTCTGTCGCCGATCATATTGATCAGTTAAATAGTATTGTTTCTTTAGAAGATAAAAAGAATACAATTTCTATCAGCTTAGATTTTGATATCCTTAACACCTTGTCTGAATCATTTTTTGACTCATTAAGCCACTGTTATTTATTCTTTAATAATGAGATAGGCGAGCGGGTTAAACTTGTTGAAGAGGGAAAGCTTGATTTTGCCATTTCAAGAAATAATTATCATGCCAAAAATTTGAAGTATATCGAGCTCTTTAAAGAAAAGCATATTTTGGTTGGTACCCCAAAATGGCAAAAAAAACTAGACGCGCTGAATGCCAAGAAAGATACCCACTTAAATTTGCAAAAATTGAAGTGGGCTATTTCAAATGAACATTCCTATTTTGTAACAGAATTCGTTCGCATCGCATTTAAAGAAGACTTTGAAATTATCCCGTCATTTACTATCAATATTCTAAAAGGCGTTATAGATTTAGTGCTAAAAGGAGTAGGTGTTTCTGTATTACCAGATAGGTTTTGCCAAGAGTTTATTGCATCTGGCGCATTGGTTGAATTATATAAACCTGAAAATAATCCTAACTATGGCGTATATTTGATTTTTAATCCAGATAAGCTCAGCAGTGCGAATCACCTTAAAGCAAAAAATATGCTAGTAGAAATGCTTTCTGAAGATTAACAAGCATGATTTAATAAATTTGTATAAAAAAGGTGTTATGGTAGGGGGGGGCCGACAGCCTAAAGTAATTTTATCGGAAAGACTGTCAGCTTACCGAAGATGATAGCGACCAGTTTATTTTTGATGAAGCGTAAAGCAAGTAAAAAACCACATTTTGAAGAGCATGCTGAATATCCTTTACAAGCTAAAGTTGAGAGTACCGCTGCCTCTTCAGGTTTAAGCTCAGAAAAAAGATCGGGACTTCGAGAATTGCCCCGATGTAATTATAAAGTATAATGTATTTGCGTCCACACAAGTCATAGATAATATATTTACAAGACTTGTGTGGATGAAGGATGATTAATCTAGCCACTCATAGAAGCTTTGCGAGGGACATCAATTAACATTGATTGATCTGATAGCTCAATTTGCTCTGGTGAGTTCTGTACAAGGGATTGTTCGTATAAAGGGTTATATGCCTGCGGTGGTGTGCGACCATTTTGCTTAAGTTGTATATTAGTTTGTCTTACATAAGTCTCAATAGCTTGCGTGAATCGGATATCTTTCTGGCTAGCCGCGATATCGGTGAGAGTGCTGTTACCATGCGAATATAAAGGCTCTTGTAGCATGATTAAGCCTTGGCTCATTTGAGCTGTGAGCATACGAGTAAAAGATTCGATGTTGTCAGTTTCTATAAATTCGACCAATTTATTGGTCACGCCTTCTATTGTTAATAATTTTTCACGCTCTTGAATTTGCTTCTGTATGACTTCATCTTTGAGCTGATCTAACTCTTGTGCTTGAGTGAAAGCCAGCTCGAATTTTTCAGAAATATCACCGTTATGATAGTTTTGTTTTAATGAGTTTAAAATCTGTTTGGCTAAAAAAGTGAGTCGAACATTGCTTCCAAGGTTGGTTGAATCATACCCTTTTAGTATAGGTAGTGAGTGCTCTTGATATTGCTGTAGTTCTGCTATAAAAGCGTTAATAAGCTTATGCAGATTCTTTGGATCATAGTCTTTCGCTAAATCATTATATGAGCCAGTGTACTTCGCTGTTGGTTGGCGACGATAGGACCACCAAGATAATAGCGCTTCTAAGCCACCCTTGTGAGCTTCTTTTTTTTCATCAGACGTGAGTTTAAAATTGAGCGTTGGAATATCTTGAGTGTATATTTGCAAGGTGCTTTGGGCATGAGCTTTATGTTCTCTTTCTAAATCTTCAGGTTTTTTCTTTCCCTTTTTACTTAAAAATAAAATTTCCAGCAAATCAGCAGAGGTATAAAATTTGTTTCTGATTCTATCGAAAATACCAGGTTTTTTATTTTCTTTTGGTTCTTTTTTATTTTGTTGTTCTTGGAGCTCATGAGAAATAGGGGTAATCTCAGGATCTAGATTTTCTAACGCGGTTAGCGATAAGCCTAACCCGGCAGGATTCGTTAAACTTGGAATGGCATTATCTGTTACACAGGTTGCAGGATATCGTTTGTTGATGGCTTTGGCTAAAATACTGAGAACATCAATTGGATAGTTATCTAGAACACCACCATCAACAGAGGTGGCAAAAATTGCACCATCTTTATATCGGATGGGAACAGGGGCATAGGCACTTGGAAAGCTCATAGAGGCATGTAAAGCATCAGCAATACGAATGTCAGGTGTGGTTTGATATGAGTAATACTGTGTTTCTTTTGTCTCTATATTTGTGGCAGTAAACGCCATTCTTTTTAATATGGGATCGCCTTTGTCTTTTATAGTAGTTTCTAAATCTCTAAAGCTAGCATAGGGATCGCCTAAAATTTGCTCTAGAAGATTTTCAGCCCAATTCTGAAAATTATCGCCACTATAAGCATATCCCTGGGTAAGAACATCTCCGATCTTGCTGACTGTACTTCCGGCATATCTATCGCCGAATAAACTTTTCCGACGATCAAATAAATCTGTAAATTCTAAAGTTGTTAAAATAGTTTTGAATTGCGCCCCAGAAAATCCAAGCCCGATAATAAATGCAGATATTGCGCCAGCAGAGCTACCCACAGCTAATTTAATTCCTTTTAGGCCATTATATTCATCAAGTCCTGAAATAACACCGGTATAAAGTACGCCTTTGGCGCCACCCCCTTGAGCCGCTAATGAGCGAATAGGTGGGAGAGGGATTCTATTTTTGTTTTCTTTGGCAAGTTCTTGTAATGTGACTAATATTTCTGGAATGCTAGCAGATTCAAGGTAATTATATATAGAATCGAAACTTACTTTTGGCATTACGAACTTCCTTGTATTTTGTATTTCAAATAATTCCGATTAACTATAACAGAAATATCTTGATACGGGGGAGAATAGAGTCCATTCTATTTTCGTATTAAGATGGTTTTTATCGTTTTTTTAGACGGACTGGAGATTGAGAAGAAGAAGGTTCACCTGCCTCATTTATTGTAGGAAGTGTAATTTTGTACGGAAATTGGTGTTGAGCGGCTGTGTTTTGGCTGTGCTGGTGCAAGTGTTTTAGAGCCTCTCGTTTTAGTGTTTCTTGATACAAAGTAAGTCTTCTGGCGGGAGTTGCTTTGTGGCGATCTTCTATGACATTAGGCATAATATCAAATAATATATCAGAAATAACATTTGTTTTCTGCAAAACCAAAACGTCTTCTTCAGAGATATTTTGTTGTTTTTTCATTTGTATCAGAAGTTTATAAACTGCTTGCAGCTATCCGCCATATTTTGGTACATTACTTCATTGGTTTCAGAAAATGTTGTCATATTGTCAAGAACTAATTTCCCCACTGTACTCATTGCCGTATGAATAAGGGCGGGATCCCCAATATATTTAAACCAAGACATTATCATTTTCCCTAAAAATCGGAAAGTATACTAGCCAATTTATAAAAAAGACACCCTGAATAGTAAATTGAGGAGATTAATTTCGATAATGACCTCAAAACCACCTGGGTTTGGATATTGTTAGAGCAAAATAGAAGTGTCTGGTATTGGGCAAGTTGAAAATATCCGTATTGTTATTACATCCAGGCTAGCATAGAATCATTGACACTTTGCTCAGTTCCTGAGCGTTCATTCTCAAATATTCCTGCATTGCTTAGCCTCCTTGTTAGTTTCTCTACTAGTATATGAAAAAACTAACTGACTGTTTTTGCAGGACATTTCTAACTTGTTTAACCGGACATTTCTAAATTGCTGCTACACTAGAGATGAATATTTGAACTATTTCATTTCCAGGTTGTCTACTTTACTATAGATTGATGTTATTTTCGGGGGTTATTATGGCTGCTCATGGTCCTTCAAGGTCAGAAGTGGAAGACAATTTAGGTACTGTATACCGATTGGGAAAAGAGCTAGGGCATGGTATAGAGGGCAGAACACATAAAGCAACTGTTTTAAAAACTGGTAAAAAAGAAAAAAATCTCCAACTGGGAGACGAGGTTGCCATTAAAATACAAGGTCCACCGACTGATGATTACGTTGTGGAAGCCAGAAATCGAGAATTAGAGCTTCTTAAAAAAGAAGGTACTTTATTAGGTGTTAAACGCCCTGATATAGCGGATTCAAAATGGAATGACCGTATCTTTTCTGGTATAATATTTTAAA
>CAZWHY010000054.1:0-17344 GCA_964633725.1 Uncultured Candidatus Berkiella sp. | reverse complement strand
ATATGCCAGCTTACTGAGCGCTAAACCCGTAAGTTATTACATGCCCATTCCTTACGCAGTTTATATAGGGGTGTTTTTCCACCCCTTTACAAATCTGGTTTAAAAAATCTTAAACCACAAACGCATCTTTTAGCTTTTTCTTTGCTAAAGTAAATTCTGGCTTAATATAGGTGGGTAAGCCATTCTCATAGGGTGGATAAGCTTCACCTGCGATTAAAGGTTGTAAATATTCTTTACAAGCATCTGTTACACCAAAGCCATCTTCAGAAATATATTCTGCTGGTAGCATGCGCTCTACATTGGCCACTTTATCTAAGGCAACGGTTTCAATATGCCATTGATATGGTTGGCTGCTATCACGCACAATATAAGGCATTACAGCGTTTTGACCTTTTGCGGCCAGATTGACAGCGGCTTCTCCTAAGGCAAAAGCATGATCGACATCTGTTTGTGATGCAATATGTCTGGCAGCACGCTGTAAGTAATCCGCAACAGCCCAGTGATATTTATAGCCTAATTTATCTTTGACTAGATTAGCCAACATGGGCGCGACGCCACCTAATTGTGCATGTCCAAAGGCATCTTTACTGCCCGCTTCTGCCAAAAATTGGCCGTTAGGATATTTAGCACCTTCAGAAGCGACAATGACACAATAACCATTTTGTTTGACGGTCAAAGCAACTTTGGCTAAAAATTTCTTTTCATCAAAAGTGACTTCAGGAAATAAAATAATATGAGGTGAGCCTTTTGAGCGGGTTTGTGCTAAAGCACTTGCTGCGGCTATCCAGCCGGCGTGCCTGCCCATGACTTCTAAAATAAAGACTTTGGTCGAGCTTTCACACATAGAGGCAACATCGAAACTGGCTTCTAAAGTGGATAATGCGACATACTTTGCAACAGAACCAAATCCAGGGCAGTTATCTGTAAAGGGTAGGTCATTGTCTACGGTTTTGGGGACACCAATGCAAATAATTGGGAAACCCATTTCTTGACTGATTTGTGAAATTTTATGCGCAGTATCTTGAGAATCGCCACCGCCATTATAGAAAAAATATCCAATATTGTGGGCTTTAAATACAGCGATTAAGCGTTCATACTCTTCACGGTTTTCTTCAAAACTTTTAAGTTTGTATCGACAAGAGCCAAAAGCACCGGAAGGGGTGTGCATGAGAGCTTTCACCTCTTCGTCACTCATAAGGCTTGTATCAATGAGCTCTTCTTTTAGTACACCAATAATACCGTTACGAGCAGCAAATACAGTGCCTATTTTAGAGTGCTTCTTAGCCGTCTGTATAATTGCTGAGGCAGTTGCATTAATTACTGCTGTGACACCACCTGATTGGGCGTATAAAGCGTTTTTCATGGGGTTCCCCTGTTAAGAAAATAAAAAAAACTGCATGATATGGGTTCGAAGGTTACAATGTTTTAGGAAAAATTTCCAGACTAAAAGTCATATAAATAACAACTATTTGGAAGGTCATGTTGCATAATTTATACAAAACAGGATACGTCCTATCTAAGCTATGTTTTTTTTCGCGTACTCCCGAGGAGCTGCCTTATTCCTATGGCATTTTAGGATTAATAGCTGCCATTATTGTAGGCTCAAAACTATATGTGTTTTCTCATGTACCTAAGTTAAATTTAGAGGTGATAGATGCCATTCAACTTAGTCTGTCATATCTATTGCTATTTGGTCTTGCATTATACTTTATTCTAAAGCACCAAAAAAAATCGAGTAGATGGTCAAAAGTCCTGATGGGCTTGTTGGGGTCACAGCTTATATTATTATTGGTTTTCTTTCCGGTTATGAAATTACCATTGCCTGAGTCTTTTCAGATGGTTTTGGCAATGACCCATAATATTTGGGTGTTAGCAGTCGGAGGGTATATTTTACATAAAGCCTTGGATATTCGAGTATTAAATGGTGCACTATTGGTATTTACGATAGAATTACTGGCGAATATGCCTTTGACTTTGCGTCTGATTGATGTCCTGGAGCTGGCGAATAAATGATGGAGTGAATAATATGCATATACATATATTAGGGATTTGTGGCACCTTTATGGGGGGCATTGCGCAAATTGCCAGAGAGTTGGGGGTTCAGGTTTCAGGTTCCGATCAAAATGTGTATCCACCTATGAGTACACAGTTAGAACAAGCTGGAATAACGTTGCAGTCTGGTTACCAAAAATCGCATGTTTTGCATCAAGATACAGTAATTATTGGCAATGCACTCTCTAGGGGCAATGAAGCCGTTGAGCACATATTAAACGAGAAACTAGATTATGAATCCGGCCCAGAATGGTTGAAAAATGTGTTATTAAAACAACGCTGGGTGATTGCTGTATCAGGTACACATGGTAAAACAACAACGGCTAGTATGATTGCTTGGATTTTAGAATATGCAGGTTTGCACCCCGGTTTTTTAATTGGGGGGGTACCAGAGAACTTTGGGGTATCGGCCAGATTGGGAAAGCCGCCCTTTTTTGTGATCGAAGCGGATGAGTATGATACCGCTTTTTTTGATAAGCGATCTAAATTTGTGCATTATCAACCGACCACTTGCATTATCAATAATCTAGAATTCGATCATGCAGATATTTTTGATAACTTAGATGACATTAAAAAACAATTTCATCATTTGATCCGAGCGGTACCATCTAAGGGCACTATTATTTATCCAGAATCAGATGAAAATATCAAAGATGTATTAAACAGGGGATGTTGGAGTCAGCAGCAAGTTTTTGGACTCGGTACGGATAGGATGGGAGATGCCAATCAGTCTAAAAGTAAAACAAAAGACGCATGGTATGTACAGCTAGATCAAAAAGATGGTTCTGCATTCTCAGTATTTTACCAATCAAAATGTGTGGCTAAAACACAATGGTCATTATTAGGTAATCACAATGTGCATAATGCTATGGCCGCTATTATTGCAGCTCAAAGCATTGGGATTGCGCCAGATGTTGCTTGTAAAGCCTTAGGGCAATTTAAATCGGTTAAACGTAGATTAGAAAAAAGAGGCGTAGAACATAGCATCACCGTGTACGATGATTTTGCGCATCACCCAACGGCGATTACAGAAACCTTAAATGGTTTAAGAGAAAACATAGGTCAAAAGACACCTCTGATTGCTGTATTAGATTTACGCTCAAACACAATGAAAATGGGCATACATCAAGAAGTTTTATTAAATGCAGTACACTCAGCCGATAGTGTTTGGGTTTATCAATCTCATGATGTACAGTGGTCTCCCAAAGATATATTCTCAGCCTTAGGAGAAAAGGCGCATGTATGTGATTCAACGGATGAAATCATTTCTGGCATTGTCAAATCTGTCCAACCAGGAGCGCATGTTTGCATCATGAGTAATGGTGGTTTTGACAATATTCATGAACGCTTATTAAAAGCTTTAGCGAACTCGAGTATAGCAGCATAAAATGATTGAAAATGAAGTCACAATAGGATTTGCAGGTGCGAGTGGTGCACCATATGGTTGGCGTTTATTACAAGCATTGACCAAAGCCAATATTAAAGTTTCTGTCGTGATGACCGCGGCAGGGACTCTCATCTTAAAAGATGAAATTGATAAAGCACTACCAGGCAACCCCCAACGTTTTAAAGCATATGCCTGTGCTCAATTAGATATTCCCCCAGACTTAATAGAAGTGTATAGCAAAGATCAATGGTACTCGCCGTTGGCTAGCGGTTCAGGTGCACCCAGTAAAATGGTGGTGTGTCCTTGCAGTGTGGGTTGTTTATCTGCTATTGCAACAGGTGCGAGCAATAACCTTTTAGAGCGTGCGGCCGATGTGGTTTTAAAGGAAAGAGGCCAGTTGATTTTGGTGGTTCGGGAAATGCCTTTATCTGAGATACATCTTAATCACATGCTTTCTCTTTCTAAAATGGGCGTTAGTATTATGCCGCCTAACCCTGGCTTCTATAATCAACCGCAGAGTGTAGAAGATATGGTGGATTTTGTTGTTGCCAAAATACTCGATCAGTTAAAAATAACGCACCAGCTTATGCCTAAGTGGGGCAGAGAATAGTGCATATACAATTTAAAATAGTCGTTATTTTGTAAAACTATACCACTCAGTGCTATACTATATGGGAGCTCTTTATTTTTGAGAATATTTAAAACAAAGCTATTCGATAAATGGGCAAATGCAGTTAATTTAAAAAATAGTAATATTATATTAGCAGCTGATGAAATTAAGAGTGGTTTAGTGGATGCCAGATTAGGGCGCAATATATTTAAGAAACGTATTGCCGCACCGACTGGGGGTAAACGCGGTGGTTTTAGGACGATACTGGCTTATAAAGAGGGAAACAAGATATTTTTTTTGTATGGCTTTGAGAAAAATCAACGATCAAGTATTTCAGCAAAAGACATTAAAGCTTTAAAAGCGTTAGCAAAAGTCTATTTGTGTTTTTCAGACAAGGATATCAAAAAGGCCTTGATTAAAGGTGAACTGATAGAGGTGACAGATGAGTAAAAATATTTTGGATACAGTGCACGAAACCGTACAAGGTTTGCATGATGCAGGTATTGTTGATTCAACGACAATGCGTAATTTTGATAAATTATGTGTTGAGCCTCCTAGAATTATGACTAAAACTGAAATTAAGAAGATACGTCTTAGCCAAAGCGTGAGTCAGCCAGTGTTTGCAAAATACCTAGGGGTTAGTGAATCTACAATTAAAAAATGGGAATCAGGCGAAAAAAAGCCAAGCAGAATGGCATTAAGGTTTTTGCACACAGTGTCTCATCAAGGACTAGATGTCATTCCTGTTCGAGATTAACGACCTATCCAGCACCATTCAGTGTATATTTTCAGTACATTGCTATTTATAATTCAACCTGATAACTTAGTGGGAAGATGAACTAAGTATTAGGTTGGACTGAATATGAAAACACCGGTTATTTATTCTTTTTTCTGGTTAATGATTATGTGCTTTAGCGTGCCGGTACAAGCTATCAGCGTTGCAATGTACGATCAATTAGCAGATGCTCGTGATATGTCATTTCAGACGCCCAAAGAAGAGCGTGAGAGTGTGAGCAAAGCGATAGCCGTTTTTGCTGGTTGTAAACTTGATAGGTTATGTACTTTGATGGTGATGCACCATATGTCTCAAAATGAAGATAATTTATTATATATTCATTTCTATAACAAACTGAATAAACAGCGCGATGATATCATGTTTGATACCATGCATTGCAAAGACACTAAGCTTAGCCAAACGCGCATGGTTGAAGCAAGCTGCTTGACAGATTTAAGTGAAAAGCTTAGTAATGTCGATACTCGCTATAAAGCAGAAATTTCTTTGCAAGCTTGCTTAAGAAGTAGGGTCAGTAAATTAGCCAAAACAGAGAATGTTTTTGCTCGTGGGGTTATGTTACAACACGAGATAGCCCAGCAAGATGAAAAGGGTGTTAATTATTGGTACGACAAAATTAAACAAATGGTTACAACGCTTCAGTATCAAGAATATGTAAAGTGTGGCGAGAAAATATAAATCATCTGATTTCATATTAATTGACACAGTTCTGTGAACACTCCCAAATTATAAGCCATGGAGGGCAATCAAAAGTTTACCAACCAACTTGACCCTTTGCTTTCATAATTCAAACGTTTTAAAATACTACTCTATTTATACGCTATTAGAGATTTCTTGAATTATGCTAGGTTCATCTTCATCTTCATCTTCATCTTCATCTTCATCTTCATCTTCATCTTCGTCTTCTCCCAAACAGTTTTTTACTTTTTTTGATTTTGATGACACCTCTATTGTTTTGCCAAACGATACAGATCCCGATCAAAGAAAACGGATTAAAAATCCTCAATTATTACTGCCTATCTTATTATTTCAAACATTAGCAGCTAATCAACATATGGGGATTTTGACTAATCGTACACCTGATGAACGTGAGATTGTACACACAAGAAAAACAGATTATGCTGTCGCTGATTTTGTTGCTGATGTTGCCGAAATGGGAATACAGATACCACCGTCTCATATTATATTTGGGGGAGGATGCTCTCGAGAAGAGATGGAAAAAGATTGGATAAAATATGAGGAAGAGCTTCGTAGTTTAACGCAAGGACTGAAAGATTTATCCTTGGAAGCGGAGAAAATGGATAAGGCAGAAACGTTGGCACGTCATCAGTTTCAACGCAGGATAAAATTTGGCGGAAAAAACTATTTCATTACTTCATTTCGAAATCAACATTTAGATACAAGTTCAGAGCAGGAAGTGTATAGGTTTGAGAGTGGGGCGTGTGCTAAGGAAAGTTTAGTTGTTGGTATTGTTGATGATTTAAAGACTATCGTAGAAGATAGTACAGTAGCAGGGTACTTTGGTATTCAAGCATCGCGGGGAGGGAGGTTACCTGGTGATGATGCAGAGGAAAAAGAGATACATGATTTTTACAGCGATGAATATTTGATAGAACTCGCAGAAAAAGTTGGCTTGAATGCTTATGTGGAAAGTTTGGTGGAAACGCCAGAGCAGCATGTAGGTGACGCCCCTATGATGAAAATGGCTGCGTTATTATATGGATGGTATGCTTTTCCTGCTCATGTTCAATTGGAACATATTTTGCCATATAAAGATGGTTTATCTGGGTCAGAGTGTAAACAGTTGGTTTGCATGATGCAATATATTGATGAGTATGCGAATAAGCATACAGCAGCGCATTATAATCCCATGCAAGCAATATTAGGTTTAGATGTATTCTTCATAGCAGGAGCATTAGATACATATCAAAAAAATATTGCAATTTTGTGTGAGGCTCAGGAAAAATCTCTATTTTCTGTTTCCATGCCAAATTTAAATGTGAGTCCACCCAAAAAACATCACTGGTTTTCTCGGAAAAAAGAAAAAAGCGTTGTAGAAAAACCACCAGAATTATTACCGGAAGAGCCTGAAGTAGTTGATGCAAGAGAACAAAATCAAGCAATAGAACAAAGAGTTTTGGCTCTAGCTCAGGGCTATGATATTACTGTTAAAAAGAAAGCATTAGCTATAGATAAAGTAATTAAAAGACAACAAAGGAGCATCTGGCAGCGGCCCAAGTCTTTTTATTCTTCTGAGAGCTCATTATCATCTTCATCAACTAATGATATGCTGTCACCTCGAATACTCACACCATTGATGGGCATGAAGCGGACACGTAGAATAAATGCAGAAAAGGAAGGCACGGCTTCGGATATTACAATAAGCATTCAGACTTCAGATGATGATAGCCATTCTGACGATGACCGCACAATGGGTAGCAAAAAAAATAGCAGCAAAAAAGAGTATGCTAAATTATAGCACGTTTTATACTTTGTGAACTACACTATGAGCGTTTTAAGCACTTATTTCAAGGCATGAATGATTGCCTTAACAAATTACTCGGATAATTGATTATGCCAATAAATTACAAAAAGCAGTTTCTTATAGAGCTACTTGAATTTGAAAATGATGTTGAGCGTGCTCTGATTAATGTTATCGGGATTTACCAGGCGAGAGAGGTGGATGCGAATAGTAAAGAGTACAAAGTTAATCTAAATACCTTAAAGCGTTATTTGGCAGAGTTTCCTTTAGACTCAGATTTTGAATTCCCGGGTGTTTTGCCATCACGTATATTACAAGTATTAGAAGATGAATATGCCTATAGAAATTTTTTTGATTTATCGTTAAGTCATGGCCGGTTGTTTAAAGAGACATTAATTAGGACATTAACAATTTTTCAAAAAAGGAAAAAAAACTTATCTGAAAGTGATCATGAGTTTTTGAGTTCTTATTTGCGTTGGTTAGAACAAAAACATAGAGATTATTTTGACTTTAGTGCCTATATGAAAAGCTGTAAAAATGGGGATTCTGAAGAGGATCTTGAAGAAGATATTGAAGAAGATATTGAAGAAGACCATTTCGATCTTTCATATTATGTTGATGCCTGTAATTCAGATATTGCTTTAGATGAGCCTGTGAGACTAGATGATTTAAACTTGCATGCTGAGCTAGTAGATTTTTTGACAATTGCAGAAATGCGCTATAGCTCTTATGTTGTAGATAGCGAAACAAGGGCAGTAAGGACTTCATGGTATATAAGGCAATCTGAGAATGCTATTTTGACATCTGGCCATGATACAAAAGTAATTTTTGAGCAAATGGTTCGGTTAGAACAAGTTTTGCTAAATCAGCAGGCAGAAAAAGAGCATATCAATAATATTCGAAAATATATCAAAGAATTACTATCGAAAGTCATGGAAGGGATTTCTCGAGTTATAGTAGATGCAAGTAGTATTGATGATTTAAATAACCAAGCCAATGAGATTTTTGGTGAGACTGTGGGCCATAACTTACCAGACTCGAAATTTTGTCAGGGTATGAGATATTATATTATTGCGAATTTAAGAGGTGAGCCAGTCTCTGTGCTTCAGAGATTTTATGAGGCAGAAAACTTAGAGCAAAAATATGATTTAATTTACCCATTATTGTGTATGGACTATACGTCGACCTTTTTAAAAGTGCTGGAGAACCTAAAAAATGCTATTGTTTATAAAGCATTTGAATCTTGTCGCAGGTTAATTAATCACGCAATAACCAATACGCATTACCTTAATGTTGACTTACGTGATGAGCTATTGTCAGATGAAACTATGACGGTAGAGCGAGTTTTTGCTCTAATCAGGAGAAAAAGCTTAAGACAATGGGATCGACTAAATTATACAGATACAGATACAGATTTATTTGTAGTGTTACAGAAGACACTAGATAATTATGAGGTGCATTATCAAGCTTGGCAAGATTATCTGATTTTGCGTAATGACAAAGAAGGCAAATGCAATCAACCCGTATATTTATATATGGTATTTAGTGAAGAACATAAGACATGGCATAACAATCCTCGACCATTATTAGAAGAGTTACAAGCTAAACAGGCCAAACGAGCCAAGCACAAACAAGAAAAATGCAATGCACTAAAAGGTAGTTTGTCAAAAGTAGATATTGGTGTTATTTTGAATCAGCATTTCAATCCTTTGCTTCGACAGAGATATATTCAGCCAGAAGAGGAAGTGGCGAGTCAGGGCGTCTCAAAGGTTATTGAGCAATTTACACTTTTGAATTTGCTGAATGGTGAGGTCAAGCCCCAATCTAATGTTCTCAGTCATTCTTGCAAAAAGAGAAACTTTTTCAGGGTTTGAGCTCATAATGATTAGTGTTTTGCGAGTGATTTTTTTAAGGCATAAATGACTTTATCGATATATTGCTTTCTACGTTCACAGCTATTTGGGTTATTTTCAAACTCGACATCCATAAAGGCAGCCTGCACACTACCCCGAATGAGTAAAATAATATCTTCAGGTGTATAGTAGGTATCTATTTCCCCTATTGATTGTAATTTTTTAATTTGAGGTATCCAAGTATTAGGGGAGTATTTTGTCCCTCCTGTTAAGCTACCTTTTTCATCTTGCAATCGTTGCCAATCCATTAGTTTTCGAATATCACGATTATTTTGGTATAACAAGAATCGATGTTGAACAACTTTTTCTAGAAATGCATCTAATGTATTTAAATGCTCAATCTCATAATCATGAGGGTGTTCCATATGGGTAGCCATATGAGCTTTCAATTCTCGCCATAATTTATCTTTATTTTCAAAGTGATGAAACACTAAGCTTTTTGCAACACCAGATTGTTTGGCTATTTTAGAAATAGAGGCGCCTTGAAAGCCCTCAGCTAAGAATACGGCTTTAGCCGCTTCTAATATTTTTATTTTTTTATTACCGTCTGTCACTTTGCTAGCCTCCACTATTGACCGATCGGTCAGCATCAGGTATTATTTATTTTCAATCAAGTCTTCATTATAAGGCTTTGGGATTTAAAATGTTAAAAAAGGTTTAATTATGAAGTACTTAGTATATATAGCCTTAGCGGTTTTTATTTTGGTTGGCGCAGATAGCGTGTATCATCGCGTTAATGTCTCTTCTTTTTCTAAGCAAGAGCAATTGAACAAAGCACAAGTTTTGAAAACTTTTGCTTGGTTTAATCAGCATTCAACTTCAGGATCAAAGCTCGTCTTGAGTAAGAAAATGATTGCAGATTATTTTAATGATGATGCTGTTATGGTGACCAATGGTAAGCTGGCTTGTAAAGGAATAGATGAGCATTTTACACATTTTGTAGAGTTTCAAGATAAATTAAAATCCATGAAAACGGGTGAATTTTTCAATGTATCTGCCAAAGGTGATAATGTATATTTGCATTATACGCTTAATGTTGAAAAGCTAAATGGTGACAAAGATCTCATCCATGTTGCAGGTTATATGACTTTAAAAAATGATAAAATCTCTGCATTTCATGAGGTGATTCATCATGATAAGCAAGAGGATCTAGATTTCCTTGAGATGATTGAAAATACATAAGTTAGCAGCAAATTGATATGCCAGACACCTAGTGTTAGAATGCCAAATAATTTTATTTTGCAGTTATGAAGGTCGACTAACACTATGGGTTCGCAAATAGATTACTCAAAAGAATTACGCAAACAATTGTTGGACGGTGTTTTGGAAGATGATCCTTTAGAAGGTGATTTTTTGAATGTGGATGATGGCACAGATTATATTCTGCTTTTCAGGTCAAAATTAGAGGGCGGACTTCAATTTAAAGATGCTTTAATTGAGACATTAACAACTTTCTATGAAAATGAAAGTGAAGATGAAGAAAATTTTCTGGCAGAAGACGATACATTTTTAACGTGTTACCTGAAATTGCTAAAAAATAGAAATAGTGATTTTTTTAGTTATAGTTTAGATGATGTGGGCTTTCTTGATGACCATACAAAAAGCGGAACACCAGACGATTTAGACTTGATGGAAGAGTTGCAGGAATTGTTAGATTTTGCAAAACAGAATTTTGTAGCTATTGCAGAGATTGCGCCAGTTATAATGGCACCGGCTCCTCGGGTTTTAACACCTGGTTTTGATGCTTTGCAGGGTACTGATTTAGAATTAGATTGTACTGAAGAACCAGATATTGAAGATAATAAGATCACCACACCGAATGTAAGAAAATAATTATTATTTTTTTGTATTAGGTGAGGTCGCGGGAGCAGCATACCATTGCTCTTTGGTTACAACCTTGGGTTCATGCGGATCAGTCTCGTAAGCAGGCGTGAGTATGGGAACACCATGCTCATTGAACACATCCAGTATATTACAATGTAACTCAGAATAAATCGCTGGAATTTTTTCGGGCTGCTGGCAATAGACATTGATTTCATATGTAATTGCAAAATCCCCCAAAGATTGTTGTAATACAAAAGGCTTAGATGTTTTGAGCAACTCACTGGTGCGCTCGGCGGCTATCAATAACATGGCTTCTACCTGGCGCCAAGGCGTTTCATAACCAATGCTAATCGTTGTGTGTAAAACAATTCCTTGTTCTTTGGCTAAAGAACTATAATTAATCACCTCTTGGTTGAGTATTTTTGAGTTGGGCACCACGATTCTTTCATTCTTGGTGGTTCGAAGATATGTGGCTAGTAAACGCGTTTCTGTTACTTCACCTACAAAGTCTCCCACCTTGATTCTGTCGCCAATTTTGAATGCTCGCCTATAAATCATACTATACCCTGCAATAATATTGGCAATGGCTGAAGAGGAGCCGAGGGAGAAGAGTACCCCTATAAAGATGGATATCCCTTTGAATGCATCAGAGCCAGAGCCTGGTATGTAGGGATAGGATATGACCAGAGCAAAAATAACTACAAAAACTCGTACCAGCTTGTAAGTTGGCCACGCCCAGTCTCTTTCAAAATTGTCTAGTTGAATGTCTTTATCCGCTATTTTTTTGAAAAATAGTTTGATTAACTTCAATATCAATTTTGTAATATAATACAAAATAACCAGAAAAATCATATTGGGCATATTACTGGTAATGGCGGATATAATGTTGCTAACAGGATCCAGTATCAGATGAGAAATTTGTCTGGCTAGCCTGAATGTCCATGGGTATTGTGATAATGCAAAATAGCAGTACCCATAAGTCAATACAAAAGCAAAAAATAACCCTGCTATTTTATTGAGGGTATGTATAGCAGACCAGATGTGCTCTGCTTTGATTAGTTTGTATGATTGTAGCTCAAACCCTTTAAATTTGTCTTCATAGACCTGAGAAATTTTATTATCTAGCCAGCGATATAATTTTACGCCGAAGAATAAAGCAACAACGAGTATAAAACCAACAAAAATAACTAAAGTCGTATTTTTTAAAATAATAGAAAATGTGCGAGAATGTCGATATTCTTGAATAGCATTTTGTATAGTCATAATATGGGCTTTCGCCAATATTTTTCGGTCAATATATTCTAAACGCGCATCCGCATCTAATAAATGGAATATAATTTTTTTGTTCGCCATAATTTGTGTAGAGAAGCCGCTTTCTTCTGTATAAAGTTTTTCTATGTTGAATTCTGGATCTGTTGCGAGCTTCTTAATTCTATTTGCTATTTGTTCGGCGCGTATTTTTGCAGGAAAACCTGTAACCCCCCTGAGATTAAATAGCACTCTGCCATCAATTATTACGGGTGCCACACTCGTTTCAGCGTTCTTTATGCTGCTTATAAAATTATTATCTTGAGCCAGTATTTGTGCTGGGGTGATTATTAACGTGCAAAATAATACAATACTCATAAAGTAATGAGAAAAATGTTTGGAATAAACGGGCACTGTTGATTTATCCATGAGATATTATGAGTCATAAAACTACGTCAATAGTATTATTAAAGGTAGACTATAAAATATATAAATTATAAATTTATGAAAACACTGAAAGAATTGCTAGATGGTTACGCTACATACCACCAGAATCCAACCAATATTGTAATCCACATTATTTGTGTGCCTTTGATTTTTTGGAGTACATTAGGCTTTATTTGGCTTTTGCCTGCCCCAGAGTTTCTGAGCTTGTTTCCAAGGCTTTGGGTAAAACTATGTATTATATTGGGATTATTTTTTTATTGGCGATTATCGCAAGCCGCAGCTGTCTGGATGTTATCCCTGAGTATTGGTTGTTTGATCAGTTTTTATTTTTTACAGCAATGTTTTGTTTATCCGAAGTCGTATTTGTTTGCCACAATTTTTGTTCTGGCCTGGATAGGCCTGTTGGTAGGATATAAAATCGAAGGTAAGAAGCCGTTGTTCATACAAAATATGCTTTTTCTATTAATTGGCCCTATCTGGGTATTAGAGCAGATTGGTTTGAAAGTAAAAAATTAAGTTTGCCGACAAACAAAGTGCTGGGCGCATCTATCTTAAACCCAAGCTATGATGGGGACAGCGCTCCACATCTATGGTATATTGGCTGGCTTCATCACACATCACTTTTTTCGAGGTTCGGGTGTCTCAACAGATCAAAAATATTGCTATTATCGCGCATGTGGATCATGGCAAAACCACATTAATTGACAAATTATTACAACAATCAGGTACATTGGGTCGCAAAGAAGATGGCACTTGTATTATGGATTCCAATGATTTGGAAAAAGAGCGTGGTATCACCATTCTAGCTAAAAATACGGCTATTCAGTGGGGCGACTATAAAATCAATATCGTTGATACGCCAGGCCATGCTGATTTCGGTGGTGAAGTTGAGCGCGTACTTTCCATGGTTGACAGTGTATTATTGCTAGTGGACGCTGCCGATGGTCCAATGCCACAGACCCGCTTTGTTACCGAAAAAGCGTTTAAGCAAGGACTGAATCCTATTGTTGTTGTGAATAAAATTGATCGCCCTGGTTCCAGACCTGACTGGGTGGTTGAGCAAGTTTTTGATTTATTTGATGACTTAGGCGCGACAGACGAGCAATTAGATTTTCCCATTGTATATTGTTCTGCGCTCCTGGGTATTGCGACTTTGGATCTTGAGCAGCCCGGTACAGATTTGAATCCGTTGTTCGACGCGGTTATTAAGCATGTGCCTGCACCTGCGTGTGATCTAGAGGGTCCTTTTCAAATGCAGATTAGTGCTTTGGATCATTCGAACTTTGTTGGCACGATTGGTGTTGGCCGAATTGCTAGGGGCAAAGTCAGAACCAACATGCCGGTATCAGTTATTGATAAAGAGGGTAAGACACGTTCTGGTCGTGTATTACAAGTGTTAGGCCATATGGGCTTAAACCGTTTAGAGGTAGAAGAAGCTTACGCTGGCGATATTATTGCAATCACAGGTATTACGCCTTTGAGTATCTCTGATACGGTTTGTGATCCCAGTCAGGTTGAAGCTTTGCCAGCCTTGGAAGTGGATGAGCCAACTATGAGCGTGATGTTCTTGGTTAATAAATCTCCATTTTGTGGTAAAGAAGGTGATTTTGTTACCAGTCGCCAAATCAGAGAACGTTTACTAAAAGAATGCGTACATAATGTTGCATTGAGAGTCGAGGAAACCGCCGATCCAGATAAATTTAAAGTATCGGGTCGTGGTGAATTACATTTGACTATTCTAATTGAAAATATGCGTCGCGAAGGTTTTGAGTTTGCTGTATCCAGACCCGAAGTAATTATCCATACCGCAGAAGATGGTACAAAAGAAGAACCTTATGAATTATTGACCTTGGATGTGGAAGAAGCGCATCAGGGTAGCGTGATGGAAATACTAGGTTCACGTAAAGCTGAGCTAAAAAATATGGTGTCAGATGGCAAGGGTCGTATGCGCTTAGATTATATTGTCCCGGCTAGGGGGTTGATTGGATTTCATGGCTTATTCTTGACGGCGACTTCTGGCTCAGGACTATCGGCTCATGTATTTGATCATTACGGCCCTTATAAAGCGGGAGTAGAGGCGCAACGTAAGAATGGCGTTTTGATTTCCAATCTATCTGGTAAAGCGACTGGTTACTCGTTATTTAGTTTACAAGCACGTGGTCGATTATTTATTGATCCACAAACTGAAGTTTACGAAGGCATGATTATCGGTTTGCACGTGAGAGACAACGATTTGGTTGTGAACACAATTAGGCCTAAGCAGTTGACCAATGTGCGTGCATCTGGTACAGATGAAAGTATTATCTTAACACCATCTGTTAAGCATTCTTTAGAGCAAGGTTTAGAATTTATCAACGAAGATGAGTTAATGGAAGTCACACCGAAATCTATACGCTTTAGAAAGAAATTCTTAAAAGAGCATGAACGCAAAAAAGCCTCTAGAGAGAAATCATAATCAGTCATATTTGTGATGCCCCAGCGAGAGCTTTGGCATCACATTGCTTGATTCGGTTTTGTTAAAAAATATTGATTTTCTTAAATTTTTTCTTGTGCTTTTTTGTTTCTTCGCTCGCATAGTTTGAGTTTAATGCTGTTTTCGGGGTTCTAAAAGCGCGAATCAATTGTATTTCGTTTTTACGTGGCGTTATAATTTCTTCAATATTCATTTTTTCAAACGGGCTAACAAACTCCTTTAATGATAAAGGCTTACTATATGGCTTTGTAAATAAATCACTGGTCAGTAAGCAGTAATTAATCGCTGCAGAAAATTGATATAGCTGAGCAAGATGGATTTTTTGATCTTTAAATATTTCAATTTGCAGGGCACTGACGAGTGCTGCAGAAAAATGCATAGATAGCGTTTTTAGGCTTTCTTGATTAAAGCTACTATCTTGTTCGAGGCAAAGAGAACGCAAATAGTAAAATAAAGAGTGAAGCGCTTCAATGGATTGAGTTTGGTTTGACTCTTTTAATTCATCTAGATATGTTTGAAAAATCTCGATGGCTTTATCTTGGTATTGTTGATGATTCAATAATCCAGATAAAAATATATTACTAATGTTCATATTATTGGAATGCTTTTGAGGTATTTTTAGCATCAGTTTTTTTAAGCTTGTAGATAGATTCTCTCTAGGTGTATTTATTTCAGGGCAAAGTGAAGTGTTTTGAAAGGCATTCACCAAAACATAAGCCCATAGGCGGTTGTCGCATTGAAAAAGCTGTAAATTATCAGGGGTAGTAAATGATGCAATATGTTTCTTTAATTTGAATAGAGGCTTGTCTTGGCTAGCGACTCTGCACAAGGTGTGTTGGTAGTAATCTTTAGCGGTTTCTTCAGGTGTATGCTTAAAGGCAAGTGGCCAAGCAGCCGCATCTAAATATTTTTGGGTTAAATGCAAAAATACCAAAAAAGCTTTGGGAGTCATATATTGGGCGCCTCGGAAATAAAAATAATAAAGAAAAAATAACAGTTTTTGTTTTAAGATATAGTTAAAATGTCATCAAGAAAGAATGCTAAATAATATAAATTTATAAACTTTTACTTTTCATCGTATATTTGTAATGCAATTAAAGATAGTAAGCAATAAGTCAAAAAGCAGTAAAACCCCATTTCTAATTTAGCAGTCATATCTACTATAATACTAATATCAATGGGTATGCCTAAGATGCTGGTTTCATGATTACTGCCAGAGCTTCTAGAGCCGGTAGATAAGTACGATAAGAAAATAGCCACAACAAACACATCGCACATAGACCACTTACCTAATGCTTTCACGAGTGAAAACATCGTTTTACGCACTTTTTGGTTTTTAGTCAACATAACATACATTAGCATTAAGCCTTTGGTTGCAGGCACGATGACGCTAAACAAAAATATCATAGCTGCGACAAAATAATAATCCTGAGAAAATAGCTGCTGTATGGTGTTCCAAATAGAATTAGAGGTATTTAAAAACTCAATGCCAATATTAGTCAGAGGGGCTTGAACAGATCCGCGGGTATTCACCGTAATCATAGATAAGATAACACCTGGCACTAAAAAGCCAAATGAAACCAGTGAGAGTACAAAAGCCAAAATATTGCGTTGGCTAAATTTAGTTTTGGGTTTGTCGTTCATATTTATCCAATCTTTATATTTTAGGGTATTCAATCCAAATTATGATATGGACAATAAAATAATACAATAGCAAAAGTTTGTGCAATAACTATTTCATCCTAAAATATATAGTCTCTATAAGTGAGTCTCTATAAGGACACCCATTATAAAACTATTGACATTATTCGGATAGGGTCGTAAATTAACCTCATAATAAATACAGGTAGTATTAGTTTATGACCTCAGCTCGAAGTGCTCAAGTAAACCTAGAGGCCACGCCTTTTTATCATTGCATGACGCGTTGTGTGCGCCGCAGTTTTCTTTGTGGTATCGATAGCTATACCAAGCAAGATTATTCCCACCGTAAAATTTGGATGTTGACGAGACTGAAAAGCTTAGTCTCTATTTTCTCAATAAAAGTGTGTGCGTATGCGTTAATGGTGCGACACGCCGTCGCTTAGTCGAGTTGTTTCTAATACGAAACCACCTGTA
>CAZWHY010000053.1:0-18727 GCA_964633725.1 Uncultured Candidatus Berkiella sp. | reverse complement strand
TTAATAAATTGCTTAAATTGATTCTTTTATCCAATGCCCAATTATCCAATGGCTCAGGTTTCATGCCTTGCTCCATGATTTCGTAACATATTCTTGAATGACATCAGGTGGGAAATTTATTAGTTCACAATAGTCATAGAACCATGCCGAAAAAAACCAACGTCTAGCTTTTTGCCTAACAGGACAATCCATTATTTTGTTGGAATCATTCCAAGTGCTTAAAATTATAGCGTGAATCAAGTGAGCTTCGGGCAAATCACAAGTTCTCTGGTGAGGATACCAGGGAAAATCAGGTAGTATGGATTCCAAAAGAGGTATTTGAAATTAACTGGGGAAGTTGTATACGGAATTATTCATTCTGTAATTATCGTAACGTATTTTTTATACTTCCACAAGTGGATAACTATTTGTAAAATAAATACGTTACAACTTTCTTAATAAATGACTAATTCCAACCTCTTCCCAATCAATTAGAATCATCAACACATGGCTGTATTTGTCATCCCAACACTTTTTCCAATTCGCAACCTTCACTCCACAATACCCTGCATACTCAGTCTGTGAGGGTCTTCTGTTGCCTATGCCATTGCAACTTGAGCACATTTGATTTTCTTTTACGCCTGTCCCTTTGCATGGGTTACAAATATTGACTTTGGTTTGCTCATACATCGCCATTTTGATTAAGCTTAATAGTCTTGCGCTACTATTTTTGCAACGCCAATTATGCTTTATCGCCAAGCGTTTTGCTTCCGCTAATAGCAAACCATATAACTCCAGGGCTACTGAGCTATCACCCGTCCACATGTATAAACTCAACAAATATGGTCCACGTTTTAAACCTGCTAAGCCAGCAGCTATATCCTCTGCTCTGAGCACATCCCCGGTTACTCGAATTGAGTCTTGCCAATCAACTGATACCGCATTTAGCCTGGCTAATAATCTTTGTGGTTCTTGCATCCGTGCCTCCATTTGGCAAACATTTCAGTTTCGGGATGAGATAGCTAATTTTATTTAAACTGGTCGCATTATTACCATTTTCTAAAATTGCTTGTGCTTGTTGCGTATTACCTAGCAAATAGGGTGATGGAACCTCATAGCCATCTAGCATATTTTGATGCTCTGTTAGCCCAGTTAGCATCTTGGGATAAGTGTTGGGCGCCTGGTGCTGAGTATGTGTGTATCGTGTCTGAAACTCTTTAGCGACAAAAGGAAACTCCCTCTCTGACGTCCGGCAAATCTTCACCCATCCCCCCATATCCTGCACAACAATATGAATATATGGCTCATCAAACACCACTGACTGATACGGCCCCACAAGTCGAATCGCTTCTGCCACCTTGCTCCATGCTTGCAAGCTCTGAGTTTGACTGTTGCCCTTCATCGCACGAATCAAATCTGCTGGCTTTGGCATAAACTGCCCATTATCTGGATTTGAAAAATGCGATTCAAATGCCTTACTCACATCAGCCAAGGAATATGTTTGCAATACCTGCCAATACAAACGAACTAATACTTTGCTCATTTCTTTGCCGTATAGCTCTGAAGCACCGGCTAGTAATTTAATAAAATCATCTCGTTCACTTACTTGCATGATTACCCTCACCTTCTTCATTGAGCCAATCTTGCATCGAATCATATGTCGCTTTTGCGCTTTGCATGGATTTACTGAGTCGCTGTGGGGGTTCTTGCTCATTGCGCATAAATCTGTCGATTTGGTCGGCGTTGCGTAAAATAACATGCAAGCCATCGTATCGCTGCCCTCTGTCGTTGTCCCCCAAATTGTGTGGTGTCTTAGAACACCCCGTAATGGCTTGGCAGAGTTGAGCACAGTCATACCCTAGCTGCAATGCCTGTGTGATTAACCGCCTACGATTGTTGTCCAGTTTTGCATTGGGGTGCTCCATGGTTTGCTTCCAATGCTCAAAAATCTTCTGCACAAGTTTTGTCTCACCAACCGGTCGCGGCAACGTGACAATGTGATTTAGTTTTGTCTCTGTTTCTGTCTCTGTCTTTGTTTCTGTCTTTGTCTCTGTCTCTGTGCTTCGAAGGGGCTTCAAAGGGGCTTCGAGCAAGGTCAAAATTTCTGCATCAGTCTCTTCCTCCCCTTGATTTGTATGGGATTTTTCAGGAATCGATGACAAATGGAAATCATCTTTATGGATTTGAAAAAATTCGTCTAAAAAATCAAGCGCAGGCAGCTCCGCATAATACTTTTGCATTTGTTTTACTCGGTTGTCATGCCCCTTCAAAGCCCCTCCAGCTTGCTCAATGGCATAATCTTTTAACCATATATACTTTTCTTCAAAGTCATATTGGCAAAACCCTAAGCCAACCAAATATTTCAACAAGTCACGAACCCTATTAACCTCTAGTCCGATATCATGGGCAATGTACTCTATCGGCAAATAAAATATGCCCAAACTATGCGTATGATGATTGGTTTGTAAATATATAGGTAACAGCATGGCCTCTGGTCCAAACTGTTTTAGATTTCTGGAAAACTTGGCCATCCAAAACTTTGCTGATATTTTATTAAATTCTCGCATATAAATTCCTTTGCATACTCCGTTAACCCCCTTCGAAGCCCCTTAGAAGGGGGTGTCGTTTCCATTAAACTCAAAAAATACCCAAGCCTTCCTGCCTCAATGGCAACTGAGGCCATGCAAGGATGACGCCATATAAGACCACACGAATGGGGCGCTGTATCTTGCCTTGTATGAATTCGGGTAAAGCCATATTAATCATCCTCTTTTTTAGCGCTGAAAAAATAAGGCTTAGAAGCGGACACCGTTAATGCAGGCTCAAAAATCTGCCACAGCTCTGGGCTTGAGTTTTCTAAATACTCGCTTTGGCTTTTGATTTCTTTATATTCAATTGCAAAGGGAAATTGCATTGAGTCTAATTGGTAATCTCCTTTAATCTGAAGTAACTTCTCTTGACTCCACTTACGACGAGAGCTAGTTCTGATTTTCAGGTCTCCTAAGCTCATCGTGCCTATAGGCTTCCACTGGTCATGCTCATGCAGATAGTCTTTGATGGCCTGCTCAGTCTTAATGCGCTCAGCATTGTAGTGGCCTTCTATTTTTTTTAAGCTGCCCCAGTGGGAAACCATGTTGCATAAGTAGTTATCCATGCCGACCACCCTGCTTAGTTAGATTTTTAATTAATTTTTTGGCTTTGAATTTACCTTTGCTAAACACTTCAATTTGATAAGCTCTTCCGGCAGGTAAGCATCTCTTCCAATGAGAAATGGCCACTAAGCTAACGCCGAATTGTTTCGCCATCTGTTCCTTGCCGCCAAAATACAAGGCAACGTCTTCGATTTGCTCCATGCTAAAACTCCATCTTAATTTAGACACCCTATAAACTTAATTTAAAATTAAGTAAAAAGCAATGCTAATTTCCCCTTGTAAGCTAGCTTGATATCTATCTAGGGTTAAATATAATTCAATTTCGGATTAACTTTTGTTAATATACATTTATGGAATTTGGAGAACGACTAAAACAAGCAAGACTCAAGGCAGGCATGACGCAAGACAAGCTAGGTCAAGCGTTAGGTGGCTTAACAGGCCCCACGATTTCCGCTATTGAAAAGGGAACGGCCAAGACCTTCAGAGATCCTGCACTCGTACTAGAGGCCGCTACGTTATTAGCGATTTCCCCTATTTGGTTGCAACTTGGGATTGGTGATGCTGAGCTAATTAGCGAAACCATTCCTCTAATCAGCTGGGAAGATGTTATTAAGTCACCTGCCAAACGCACCAAGATATTAAGACGCATTGGCACTACCGTTGCCGTATCGCCCAAAAGCTTTGCCCTCACCGTTGATGGCAACAGCATGGTGGCGCAATCTGGTAATGAAGTGTCATTCAGGGCAGGAATGATTATCATCATTGACCCTGAAGCAGATGTTAAGCCTAATGCCTTCGTCATCGCTTCCAACAACAAAGTGCCTATGCTTCGGAAATTGGTGAAAGAAGGTGGCAAACAATATTTGCAGCCTTTGAATCCACTCTTTCAGCAAGAAGAAGTTTCTAAGAAAACTAAAATCCATGGGGTTGTTAGGGCTGTTTTGCAGGAAGAATTTTAAAAATTATGTATTATTCTTTAAGCTTCTGATTTACTTTGTCTGTAACTTCATTGACAACTTTTTCCAAATCTTGAGAGATTTGATCTGAACCATCTGTAGATTTATATACATATAAGCTTGAAGATTCACTTCCAAGCTTTGAGCTAGAGATTATGCTAAAAAGATCTATATGATCTAATTCAATAATATTTATTTTGGAATGATGTCTTAAAATGCAAGCTATTAAATCTGTTCGGTACGTTAATAAAGTAGCTTTTTCTTGACTTAAAAAATCACCGTGAATTTCTAATAATATATTATAATGAGCAATACTAGAATTTAACGCCTGGTGTGCTGCTATTAATTTAGATATGTCTTCTTTTACGGCTACTTCTCCATTATATATAAGCGCACTAAGCGCCCCCTCAGTATATTTTCTCTCAATCCTAGCATTTTGAAACACTTCATGAAAATTATAGACTTCTTTTTTTATATCAAGTAACGCTTTGTATTTATCAGTTCCTTTCATTTGAGCTTCCCACGCTCTTAATCCCTTAAAAGCCGCTATAGCTAAAGCAACTGTAGCGCCTGTCGACAACGTATCGAGAATAATGCCAAAACAACCACTCAAAACACAACCCTCTGAATTTACACCTAGTTATGTTATATCGGCTGAATATATTACATCTTTAGATTTAAAGACATATAAGCCAAACTTAACATTGACATCCCACCCCAAATAACCTAATTTAAGATTAATCTTAAATACAATCACGTAGTTGAAAATATATGATTCCAACCATTCAAATCCATCATTTAGGTATATTGGTCTCTGATTTGAAAAAAGGCCGTGAATTTTACGGCAATATATTAGGGCTAGAAGAAATAGAACGACCTGACTTTTATATCCCAGGCGTTTGGTATCAATTAGGGCCATACCAACTCCATTTAATGCTTTGTGAAGAGATGAAGCGCCCCCAACACCATCCAAAAAACCTCACAGTTCAAACTCACTTTGCCTTACGGGTTCCAGAGGATGAGTTCCATGCCACTGTTTTAAGATTAAAAAATGCAAACATTGATTTTGTAGAAGAACCAAGCGAAAAAGCCGTTGGAAAATGGCAAGCTTTCATCTATGATTTCGATCATAATATGATTGAATTTATTGGTGTTTCTAATTTTAATGAAAACTCGAATCAAAACTAAAGATTATACGTTTAGGTTGATGCTTGTCATAATCAATTACTTTAGTTTCTTCTGAGTACTTATTACCTGTAAAGTCAGAAATTGTTTTTCTCCAAAACACATAAGCTGATTTATTTTTAGGAATAACTGAGACTTCCCAGGTTCCCCGATGAGTTTTCCAAATCTGCTTTGCAATTTTTTTACCTATCCCTTTTCCTTGGAATTTAGCAAGAATAAAAAACTGATCAATTTTCCAATCTGTATCCTTTGAAATTCCAATTTTATTAAGCAGAGAAAAACCAGCCAACTCATCATTAACTTTGATCAGGAATGCTTTTTTGATAGAACCTTCAAAGTAATCTTTATAATCGCTAGGTTCATACTGTCCTTTCTCGGACATAGAAAAACCACATTCCCGCGAAGAGTCATAAACATAAAATTGAGCCATATTTTGAATGACTGGATAATCCTGGTGCGTAGCAGGAATAAGATCAATTTTTGGTTTAAGCTTGCTCACTGTGCTGTTCCTTATAAATTTTACAAAGTATATCAAAATATCTCATTCAAATGATAATGCAACAGCACCTAATTTCTTCCATACTCAAACTTAACATTGACATCCCACCCCAAATAACTTAATTTAGAATTAAGTTTAAAGTTATCTTGGATGTAAACAAGAGAACTTACACCTTATAGTTGAGGCAGAAATACCTTAAAATCCTTTTGATACCAATAGGTAAGCTGACACACTATTATAATCGCGCAAGGGAATGACATATATGAAATGGGTAAAAATGAAGAAATACTGCCAGCAATCTGGGGATACGCCAGATGCGGTACATGCCAAGCGCAGGCGAGGTATGTGGTTAGACGGCCTACATTGCAAGCTCGGGCCAGATGGCAATTTATGGGTGAATTTAGTAGAGGTTGAAAAGTGGGTAGAACACGGCAATCAAGCAACAATGCGAAGCCTTCAAGTGGCGTCATAATTCGAAAGAAACCTTCAGGCAAAAGTACACTGCGGATTGATTTTTATTACCGCGGTGTTCGCTGCCGAGAAACCCTTAAAATTGAGGCTACAGCATCTAATCTAAAATACGCAGAGCGTTTACGAGGCGAAATTCTTAATGCCATTGAGCGCGGTACGTTTTGTTATGCTGATTTTTTCCCAAACTCAAAACGTGCTCAACTATTTGGCCATGCTGCAAGCAGAATTACAATCGGTGAATTACTCGATGATTATCTTGAGCAAACAAAATCAACTAAAGAGACCAGCACATATAAAGGCTACCTGAGAGTTTGCGAAACACATTTATACCCCACATTTTCCAAAACAGCCATCCAAGACTTAAAACCCATGGTCATTAGAAAATGGGTGCAAGGCTTCACTTGTACCGCAAAAACAGCGAGCAATATTTTAACACCACTACGAGCCGTAATAGAACAAGCACTGATCGATCAATATATTACAAGCAACCCACTAAATAGCATTATTGTGAGCAAGCTACTAAATAAGAAAACCAAAAAAAGTAATTACAAAGCTGACCCATTCGATATTGGAGAAATTAATGCCATTCTAGAGACCGCTGAGGGACAAATACACAACCTACTACAGTTTGCCTTTTTCACCGGGCTGAGGGTCTCTGAGCTAATTGGCTTACGATGGCGTGATGTTGATTGGATTAATGGCATGATTAGAATTGAAGAGACCATTGTCGCCAGAGAAGTAAAGGGTCCTAAGACTGAGGCGGGCATTAGAGATGTGTTACTACTCCCACCGGCCATAGAAGCCCTGAAAGCGCAAAAACCCTACACTGCCTTACAAGACCATAGGGTCTTTCATAATCCGTTGACTGACACGCCTTGGGAGACCTCTCAACAAATACGAAAAATTGCTTGGACATACACGCTTAAAAAAGCCGGTGTGCGCTATCGCAACCCATACCAAACTCGTCACACTTATGCCTCAATGATGCTCTCTCAAGGTGAGAATATTATGTGGGTTTCAAAGCAGCTCGGACATGTGGATATAGAGATGGTGATGAAAACATACGGTCGATGGATACCTGATCACTCATCGCATTCAGGCTACAGACCTATACATAACTGGGATACACACCTAAATGCCGTGGTCCCCGAATGGACCCGCAAAGAAGGTAAAGGTGAAAATTGTGTTTAAAATCAATGAGTTATCTGGTGGAGACGGCGGGAATTGAACCCGCGTCCGAAGCACCTTGACCACTGGGTCTACATGTTTATCTAGATCTTGTGTTTTAGCGGTTATCTACCCGATCTAGAGGGGTATCTAACAGCGATCCTCTTAAGTTTAACCTATTGCCCCAAGGCTTAGCATTAGGCGATCTTGTAAAAATAACCCTCTATCCCATCACACAAGCTCAACAGGTAGAGAGGAAGGTTATGCAGCTACTAACTGCTCGCCTTCATAGTTATAATCGTTTGCAATTATAAAGTTTATAGTAAAGTTTTACGAGATTAACTACATACTCGACATGCACCAACGGGTTCGTATACTTCGTCGAATCCAGAACGTCCCCAAGACAATTGTATGTGTTTACACCCTACTTTGTCAATTTTTGTAAGCTAAATAATCTGTTTTTAGCGCTGAATTTTTTTATATTGTGTATATACTAGTTAATATCAGGCTCTTATACATAAATAGCTATATTTCAAACTATTATGACTCTAAAAAAAACATCTCGTCTTTATTTATACAGCCAAAAAGCCAACACACATGACCTATTAAAAACACTCGCCATATTGCTAATGATAATCGACCACATAGGTAATTATTTTTATCCTGATTGTATTTGGTTGCGATTAATTGGCAGAGGCGCTGCACCTATTTTTTACTTTTTAATTGGATTTTCTGGAAAGTTAAATTGCCGTTTGTCTTTGTTTGTTTATGGTGGAATCTTATCTGTTAGTAGTGCCGTATTTTTTCATCAGATTTTTTGGATAAATATTTTATACACTTTTGTATTCGCCAACATGATTATTCAATATTTTCCTGCTAAAACCACCCCTCACAGTATAAAAGTTGGAATATTTGTATTCTTGGCCATTGCGCATTTACTCATGTTTCGATATGTAGAGTATGGCACATTGGGAATATTAATTGCTCTGACCGCCAATTGGCACATTCATAAAGTCCCCTACAGCGCTATATGGTTAGCAATGAGCTTAAGTACACATTTTTTGTGGCAAGCACTCGCCTTTGGTTTTGTACAAGACGAAAACTTGGCCTTTGCGATGGTGGCCATGTGCGCTGCATTTTGGATACTTTTTAATATCTACCAATTAAAAGATATTCGTAGCCCCAAATTACCACGTTTGATTATCTTAGTACTGTCTAGATACTCGCTTGAAATATATTTTTATCATTTAATGCTATTTCAGATTATAACAATAAACTCCGCGCTAATCATTTGAATTTTATACAGTTCTGGTTGATTTGCCAGCTCTATATCCACTAAGCATTAAGAGGTATAAATCCTCAGCATTGACTCCAACCTTAATATTTAGTTTAATAACTTATGGCTTTTACTTATGCAGTAGCCCTTGTATTTTTCCAGTATTTTGTAGGTGACCAATGAAAACCAAGTCTAAAAGCAGTCCAAAAAACAAATTAAGAAAATTATTAGACAAATTAACGCATCATAAAAATAAAGACTTAGATTCACCCTGGTCTGATTATGATGAACTGTCACTTTTACCACTGGATGAACTAGAAAAAATGGTTAAAAATGAGGCTGAGAAAGAAGCAAGAGAAATAGAGCGTGCAACCACACAGGCTAAAATTAATGCATTATCAGAGGTTGTTAATCTAGAGCCTGCAGAGTCTCAAAACAAACCTGAACCTTATATTGTAGACTTATCCGGCAACCAAACAAATAATCACCTACCTCTAGTAACCTGCTATACCCGTGAAGATGAACAACAAGATCCTAATTTAAGAATCACGCATTACCCACCGAGCAATTGTTTACACTGATTTTTATATATCTTAGACAAAAAAAAAGCGGGGCAAGCCCCGCTTTTTAGTATCATTTAAACAAATGTTCTTAGCTTTTATTAGACATTCTAAGTGAGCTTGGTGCTACATGCGTTTGGTTATCAGCTATATAATCATCATTGCTCATGCTAATTACCTTCTGCATTCCAGTCTCAGACACATTAGAGATATAAGCTTGAAAATAAGAATCTTTAAACGTTTTCATCATCTCAAGTTTCTCAGATGAAAGCTCATTGACTGCTTCCTTGAAAATTTTATTAGCATGATTCTCAAAAATGTCAGCTTTGCTTGTACCAGCAAAAGGATTAGCTTCAGCTTCAGCTTTAACTTCAACTTCAACTTCAACTTCTTTAGAATCGTCTTTAAGCGCTTTTTTAATGTCTTTATCGACTTTATTGCCTTTAAGCCATTGCAAACCAACATAAGAAAGTTGAACAGCGGCTGTGCCAGCATTTCCAACACCTTTAACAGCGGCTGTGCTAGCATTTCCAACACCTTTAACAGCGGCTGTGCTAGCATTTCCAACACCTTTAACAGCGGCTATGCCAATATTCGCTTCAGCCTTAGCGCCCGAAACAAAATTACTAAAAAAACTTGTAACACTTTTGTACAAAGCATATGCAAGTACAGGAGCTGCTACTAATGTCATCGCTACTCCCCCTGTTGCTATATATGGATGCTCGCTTGCTGCTTGTGTTAAATCATTAAATGAATTTACACCATCTTGGTTATAATCAAGCAAATCTTGAGCAGCCTCTAAACCATGCTCTAAAAACGTTTGTTCTGGCGCAACTTCCTCACCGCTCCATAAATGACTTGGTAAACTAGCCAATCTACCCAAAAATGTTGTTTCTACACCTGTATTAGACATAATAAATACTCTCTATATTAATTAATAATTGATTGATAAAATTAAATTGATTAACAATTCAGGGGTAATTATATCAGCTAACTCACGTTGTTCAACTAAATATCCGCTATTTAGGATGGGGGGAGGTATCTGCGGTATAAGCGGTTAATTTAGGATACGTGATTACTTTTTGGGTGGATTTAGGGATGGATTTACCCCCCCTTTGATTCCAACGGGGGCGAATGATGCTACGCACCACCAAACTTCAACCCATAAAAAATGGCACACTCCCCCTTAGATATAATCCTCAGAAAATGCACCATTTTAAATCAAGCGATTCTATTATATAGAATATCTCTTATACGCTTACTTTTGATTTACTACGGTCTTCAAAACGGTCTTCAAAACGCTCTTTAAGAATCGCACAATCCTGAATCTTCTTTGCAACAGATGAATTCATCATAATATCACCTTTTATTTTAGTGATAATATCATTATTAAATATGCCCATAAAATGAGTTTGTACAACAGAATTCGATTTTTCACTATCAAAAGCTATAACATTTAATGTATGAATTTTATAGGCGTTATATACCTTATCACGCACCTTTGCTAATTTTTCCGCGACACCTTCAGAAACACCTAGATCTAATGCAATGTGTTCTGCACTTCTATATTTAACATTGGCACACCTTAAGTATGTTCTAATCCAAGTCATAATTTGGGGTAAGTTCACTTTTACCATGTCATTAGCTTGTCCATCAACAGAACTAGAACTGCTGGAAAATAAAATTGACTTAGGCTTCTTCTTAACTGCTTTTTGCACCACTATTGGAGCCAACAGCCTAGATTCTTGCTCTTGTAACATTTGAGCCATAACCTCAACAGCCTCTGGTTTCTTCTCTACTTTAACTTCTTTAACTTCTTTCTTCTCTACTTTAACTTCTTTAACTTCTTTCTTCTCTACTTTAACTTCTTTAACTTCTTTCTTCTCTACTTTAACTTGTTTGTCCTCTACATTATCTGTGACCACATCAGGGCTTTTATTCCACCATTTATACGCACTAATAGCATAAGTACCAACTGCAACGCCAACAATACCAGATGATACCGCAAGTGCTGTATAAGGATTTTCATTCAGCCAATCCATCACGTTTTCCATCATGGTTGGATGTAAATGCTCCCAATATTTATCATGTAACCTTTCATATGCTTCAGGTTCGCAGAATTTTTTGCACTGATCGTGCATGTATTGAGATGAAATTGCTACATTATAAGATTCGAAAGCTTCCTCGGACAAATAGTTTTCACCATACTTATCAAAAGTATCCACCAGCTGCTCGGTATACCCGGTAAAATAACTCTCATAAGTTTTAGTCACAAAATTCCACATAAAACGCTCCACAAAAACAATTGATTTACTTAACTGACGTGGAGTATCGTGGATGAGCTTGTGCAATGCAAGAAAATCGCACTGATTCGCGATGAGCCGTTATTTTTAACGGCTCGATGGGCATTTAGATGGATAAGACGCGTATATTAGCTGATAGTTTCAGCTAAATTCTTAATATCTTCTGACTGAAAGCTTTCTTTTTCACGCCCATACTCATCATCAAAGCGCTCAATATCATCTTCGCCTAAATATGAGCCAGATTGTACTTCTATAATCTCTAATGGGATCTTGCCTGCATTTTCCAACCGATGATTTACACCGATTGGTATGTAAGTAGAATGATTTTCTGATAGTAGAAAAACTTCTTCGCCCCGGGTGACTCGGGCAGTACCTTTCACCACCACCCAATGCTCAGAACGATGGTGATGACGTTGCAAAGATAATTTTGCCCCTACTTTAACGCTGATACGCTTAACCTGAAAGCGCTCACCTTTATCAATAGATTCAAAGTATCCCCACGGCCTATGGGTACGGTGATGTTGCACGGCTTCAGGTTTATTTTGTTCTTTTAATAAAGTCACCATTGATTTAACAGATTGGCTATAGGCTTTATTCAGAACCAAAACCGCGTCGGGCGTTTCTACAACGACTAAATTTTCAACCCCAATCGTTGCAAGCAATCGGCTCTCAGATTTAAGCAGGCAATTTTTACTTTCCAAAGTGCACACATCCCCCAATAAAACATTGCCGTTATCATCCTTGTCATAAATTTCAGCCAAAGCATCCCAGGCACCAATATCACGCCATGGACCTTGTAATTCCACGATTGCAGCGTCTTTGGTTTTTTCCATAACCGCATAATCAATAGAATCTGAAGGGCACTTTTCAAAAGCATCTTTATCAGGTCGAATAAAATCAATATCTTTTACTTGATTCTCAAAAGCCAATACAACTGAATTGAAAATATCAGGCGCAAACAACTCTAGTTGTGCTAAGAATACTTTGGCTTTAAATAAAAACATACCACTATTCCAGTAGTACTTTTGGCTTCTAATAAACTGTACCGCCTTCTCTAACGCGGGCTTCTCAACAAAACGCTTGACCAAAAAGCTGTTTGATTTGAGTTTTTTGCCTTTTTCTATGTAACCATAGCCAGTTTCTGGAGAAGTTGGATTAATACCAAAGGTGACTAATTTATTTTCTTTTGCAATACTTAAACCTAACTCAACACTGCGCTTAAAACCCTGCTCATCGGGGATATCATGATCGCCTGGTAAAACAAATAAAATAGGATCATCATATTCAGACAAAGCCTGCAATGCCGCCAAAGCAACAGCAGGTGCCGTATTTCGCATACAGGGTTCAATCATCATTGAACAAGCAGGAATATTCAACGATCGGACTTGCTCGCTCATTAAGAAACGGTGATCTTCACTCCCTATTACTATAGGCGCCGCACCTTGCAAAGCCACACTTCGAAGAATTGTTTTTTGAAATAAACTTTTGTCCTCAAACAAACTAATAAATTGCTTAGGATAACTCTCCCTTGATAGTGGCCATAATCTGGTTCCTATGCCACCGGCAAGAATAACTGGTACTAACATCCCTGACTCCCATATTTGGTTAAGTTTATTGCTAATTGTGCACACATACAGGATTGTCGTCAATTAATATACGTATTAATAATTAGGATGCTTACTAACCATTGGTTTAATTCTTTCCTTCTATTTGTATTTTGTGTTCTTATAGTAAGAGAAATATATAAATCGACCCAACTGTATAAAACATGGTGGGTAACTTACAAATAAATTATTAAGACGCATAATAAAATAAAACTGATGCATATTATTAATATCGGCTCACTTAATATAGAACATATTTATCACGTACCAGATTTGCCACAATCTGGACAACGGTCATACTGCAATCATTATCAAAGATTGCCAGGGGGCAAGGGCTATTATCAATCGATCGCCATGGCACGCGCAGGTGCGACTGTTTGGCATGTGGGATTTATTGGACCAGATGGAAAATTTGTGCGCAAAAGCCTACAGCAGAACAATGTCGATACCCGTTACACCCACAAGACAGAACAGCTCACAGGTCAAGAACATATCTACCTCACCCCCAATGGGGACAATACTAAAGTACGATATATGGGCACCAATAGTTGTTTTGAGCCGCACTTTTTAACCAGCTTATTTAAACAATTGCCTGCGGAGCAACTTGTATTAGTTCAAAATGAAATAAATGACATTCCACGTATTTTTGAGCTGATCAAAAGTCATAATCTTAATCTGACGTTTCATCCAGCACCATTTACCCCGGCAGTTTTGGATTATCCGCTTGAGTTGGTAGACACCCTGATTTTCAATTTAAGAACCGGGCAAAAATTAACCCAACAAGATTCACCCGAAAAAATTCTACAAGACTTGATGTCTCGATACCCCAATATGGCTTTAGTGCTGACATTGGGGGCACAGGGTGCCTGGTATGTTGACCAACATCAAAAAATTAAAGTACCAGGCGATCCGGTACAAGCCATTGATGAGAGCCAAGCCGGCAATACATTTGTTGGTTATTTTTTAGCGCAAAAACTTAAAAAGCAACCTATAGAAAGCTGTATCAAAATAGCTTGTCGTGCTAGCGCACTATGCGTGACACGAGCGGGCAAGAGTGCAACGATTCCCTATTTAACAGAAATTAAATAAGCGCTACATTCCATGACTACCCAGAACCAATTCCAGCTTTTAAAGTCCAAGCGATTCTCCCCCTATTTTTTGACTCAACTCTTGGGTGCGTTTAACGACAATATTTATAAAAATGCTTTACTGACGATTATTGCGTTTAGTGCTCTAGATCAAATTGCACGCGAGACACTGACGAACTTAGGTGCGATGATTTTCATTTTACCATTTTTTATCTTTTCAGCCGTTGCAGGACAATTGGCTGACAAATATCCAAAATCCAGTTTAATCCGCGTGATTAAATTTGTAGAGATACTCATTATGGGAACCGCAGTATACGCAATACTGAGCCGAGATTTGAATATCTTGCTGGCTATATTATTTTTGATGGGTATGCAGTCTGCTTTTTTTTCGCCAGTGAAATATAGCATTTTACCACAATATCTAGACGACGATGAACTGGTCGGTGGTAATGGTCTGGTGGAGATGGGCACTTTTGTCGCGATATTACTAGGAACCATTGGCGGGATCCTTTTGATTCGCATACCCTATGGCAATATTGCGGTAAGTATCTGCGTTGTTGTGATTGCAATTTTGGGCTTTATCGCTGCTTATTATATCCCCACAAATCGCCCGGCCGCCAATGCCCAGCTTAAAATAAACTGGAATCCTATTACCCAAACTTGGCGTACGCTCAAGCGCGCCGCGTCACAGCGTACTGTTTTTTTAACAATTTTGGGCATTTCTTGGTTTTGGTTTTTTGGCGCAATATTAATCACTCAGCTATTTAATTATAATCGCGATATAGTGATGGGCGATGAAATCATCATGGCGATGATGGTCGGGATAGCCTCCATTGGCATCGGTATTGGCTCATTATCATGCGAACGTTTAAGTGGACGTCATATAGAAATAGGCTTAGTGCCATTTGGTGCAATCTTCTTGACAATATTTGCCATTGATTTTAGTTTTGCTCACAATACATCTCCGACAAGCATCATAACCGCCAGCACGTTTTTACAACAATGGACTGGCTGGCACATTTTAATAGATTTATTCTTTATTGGATTTTTTGGCGGTATTTATAGTGTGCCACTGTATGTATTATTACAATCTAGAACACAAGAATCCGAACGCTCACAAATGGTCGCTGCCAATAGCGTCATGAATGCCTTATTTATGGTTGCTGCTAATTTAGTGGCAATTGTCTTATTTAAATTGGGTCTCAATATTCCCCAGTTAATATTAGTGGTTGGCTTACTAAATTTGGCGGTTACTTTCTATATCTTTAAATTGGTTCCTGAGTTTTTGATGCGATTTGTGACTTGGATCGTCATTACGATTATATATCGCGTAGAAGTCAGAGGTGCGGAAAATATTCCGCATGATGGTGCCGCGGTTATTACTTGTAACCACGTGAGCTTTGTTGATCCATTGATTATGGCGGCATTTTGCCGACGTCCCATTCGATTTGTAATGGATCATCGAATCTTTAAAATCCCAGTTTTGAGCTTCGTCTTTAAAACCGCGGGCTGCATACCTGTGGCACCAGCCAGTGAAGATCCTAAAATCAAAGAACAAGCTTTTTTAGATGTGAAAGCAGGGCTCAGTGACGGAGACTTAATTGGGCTATTTCCAGAAGGTGGTATCACTCGTTCGGGTAACATAGAAGCGTTTAGACCAGGCATAAGCCGTATACTACATGATAGCCCTGTTCCAGTTATCCCTGTCGCCATTAGCGGCCTATGGGGCAGTTTTTTCAGTCGTCGTTACGGCAAAGTGATGCATCATTGGCCTAGACAGTTTTTATTTAAGAAAGTTGTACTACAAATTGGCAAGCCTATACCCGCAGAATCTTTTGAGATTAATCAGCTAAAAGATATCACAGAACAATTGCTAGTAGAGGCTGGTAAGGAATGAGATGATAAACTGGGAAGTTATTACGTGCCCATTCCTAAGACACAAACTTAAGTTTGCCACTGAATTTTAGTTGGGCGCCCATCATTATCGATAGCCACAAAGGTAAAAACGCCTTCAGTCACTTTGTGCATTGTATTATCTAAAAAGCGCTCAACATAAACCTCTACGTCTATCCCAACGGATGTATTGCCTTTTCTGCCCACACTCGCATAGCAACACAAGACATCTCCCACATATACCGGCTGAAGAAAAACCATTTTGTCGATAGCCACAGTGGTCATTCTATTGCGAGAGCATTTATGCGCCATCACAGCCCCGCCTAAATCCATTTGTGACACAAGCCACCCACCAAAAATATCACCATAGCGATTGGTATTTTTGGGCATAGCAATTGTTTGAATAACCAATTCTCCTTTAGGGATATCTTTGGTATTACTTTTAGAACTAGAATCTGCCATTGCTTTTCTCTCTCTTTAATCTTAAATATATATTTATATCTGTGTCATTACTTTTCGTGATGCAATAAAACAATCTCCAAAGCGTTTCAAGCCTTCTTCTCGCATCCTAGGCGCATACTGATCAAAATACTGCAATAATGTTTTCTTGCTCTCTAATTCATATTGAACAACAAAATCATATTCTTTTTGAATATCACCACATTCTGCTTCTTCATAAAGCTTAGCTGAAATAAAGCCGGGTAACTGAAGCATTTCATTAATATGATCAGGTAACCAGCTTGAAAAATCATCTTTTAGATGAGACTCAATTTTTAAGCGAACTTCGTATATAATAGTCATGATCCTAATACTCCCAATACTAAAAAAACACTGTGATAAACTCGAATACTGATAAAAAAACCTGGTCTCAGCCAGAATTAAAACCCCGCACGAGCTACCATTCTCGCCGGCGCTTTATTAAAATATGCCTTATAGGCCTATTGGTGCTTCTGATGGGCAGGTTGTTTGCCTTGCATATTTCCCAGACTAAATTCCTAAGAGCCCAAGGAAATGCGAGAACATTACGAGAAGTTAAAATCCCATCCTATAGAGGCGTGATTACAGATAGACGCGGCTCCCCGCTTGCTGTCAGTACACCGGTTGATGCCATTTGGATTAATCCACAAAATTTTTCTCCAACCACAGAGCAAATGCTGCAATTAAGTAAGTTACTTAAAATTAACCCAGAAGATTTGCTCGCAAAGCAACAGCTCTATAGTAATAAGTCTTTTGCTTACCTCAAACGCGGACTCCCCCCTAGCACGGCAAAAGAGATTCTAGCATTAAAAATTACGGGGTTAGCCAAACGTAGAGAGTTTCGCCGATTTTATCCAGCAGGCAAACATACCGCACAATTAGTCGGCTTTACCAATATTGATGACAATGGCCAATCTGGCTTAGAATTAAGCCTTAACCAACACCTTAGTCCCAAAAATGGCAAAAAGCGTGTGCTAGAAGATCGCATGGGCAATTGGATCCAAGATGTAGATAATTTCCAAGCACCAGAACCTGGCAAAGACATTAGCTTGAGCATTGATTTAAGATTGCAAAATATCGTACTCAAAGAACTAGAAGCCGCAGTCCAAAACTTAAAAGCCAAGTCCGCCACCTTAGTGATGATTGACATACAAACTGGCGAAGTACTGAGCATGGCTACGGCACCTTCTTTTAACCCAAATAACGCCCAAGAACGCCAAGGTTCTGCCCTTAGAAATCGCGCTTTGACCGATCAATTAGAACCAGGCTCCGTGATTAAAACCTTTTCAATACTCAGTGCCCTAGATTCCAAACAGTTTACACCTGACACTATTATAAACACCCACCCAGGTCGCATTGCATTAGGCTCTAATTTTGTCAGAGATATTCGTAACTATGGTGAACTCTCACTAAAAAATATTTTACAAAAATCTTCTAATGTGGGTATTAGCAAAATCACATTAGCCCTCCCACCTGAGCAATTGATCAAAACATTTGAAAAACTTGGGTTAGGTAGTGAAATATTAACAACATTCCCAGGAGAGCAAAAAGGCAAATTGCCCCCGCCTCCCAGCAACCCTTTTGTGCATGCCACACTCGCTTTTGGCTATGCTTTGGCTGTCACGCCAACGCAACTCGCCCATGCATATGCCACTCTCGCTTCAGGTGGTATAAAATATCCCGTTAGCTTAGAAAAACAAGTGCCAGAGAATGTCAAAGGACAACGCATTCTACCAGAAGATATTTGCCAGGCTACAATGGATATGCTAACTGAAGTCGTCGCAACCGGTACAGGTCGACGCGCCAAAATTCCTGGCTATTCCACCGCTGGAAAAACAGGCACAACTCGCGTTGTCGGACCAAACGGTTATGATGCCAATAGACACATCGGCGTATTTGCAGGCATCACACCCGCGCATAATCCAAGATTAGCCACAGTGGTGATTATTGAAGAGCCCAGTGAAAATCGATATTATGGTGCACTATCCGCAGCGCCCATATACAAAAAAGTATTGAGCCAAGCGCTTATTATTTTGAATATTCCACCCGACTCGGCTCTCAGTTAGGAATGGGCATGTAATAACTTACGGGTTTAGCGCTCAGTAAGCTGGCATATT
>CAZWHY010000052.1:0-19185 GCA_964633725.1 Uncultured Candidatus Berkiella sp. | reverse complement strand
AAGGCTTGTAAGCAATAGAGCACAAAGGCTCTAGGTCACAAGTGCAATTGCCCTGTGCCAAAATGTAGCGGCAATTTAGAAATGTCCGGTTAAGCCAGTTAGAAATGTCCTGCAAAAACAGTCAGTTAGTTTTTTCATATACTAGTAGAGAAACTAACAAGGAGGCTAAGCAATGCAGGAATATTTAAGAATGAACGCTCAGGAACTGAGCAAAGTGTCAGTAATTCAATCTGTGGTTATGCGTAACCTCACGCAAGTTTCCGCAGCCAAAACATTGGGATTATCAGAACGTCAGATCCACCGACTAAAAAAGACCTATCAGCGAAATGGTACGGCTGGCTTATTGTCTAAAAAACGAGGCAAACCATCTAACCGTTTATACCCTAGCGAGCTTAGGGCTAAAGCCATAAGTCTAATACGGGAACACTTCTATGATTATGGCCCTACACTAGCTGCTGAATCACTAGAAGAGCACTTTGATATCAAGCTCAGCAAAGAAACAGTTCGGCAATGGATGATTGGCGCGAAGATATGGCACCCATTTACAAAACCTGAGCCAAAGCTACATCCATCAAGAGAAAGACGTGCTTGTTTTGGTGAATTATTACAAGTTGATGGTTCAGATCACGCTTGGTTTGAAGAACGTGGTGATAAATGCACCTTGTTAGTATTTATAGATGATGCGACGAGCCATATTACGGAACTACAGTTTGTAAAATCTGAGACAACACTAGATTATTTTTCAGCGCTTAAAAATCAACTTGAGCGTTATGGTGCGCCTATCAGCGTTTATTCTGATAAGCATGGGGTGTTCAAAGTAAATCACCCTGAAGCTAAATCAGGCAATGGGTTAACCCAATTTGGCCGGGCACTCAAAGAATTAAACATTAAAATCATTGTAACTATTCAGCTATATTAACCACTATCTGATTTTTGTTTTATCAGTTTTTGACTTTTACACACCAAAATCTACGGGATTTTGTTGTGACTCAATATTATTGCTTAATATCAGCTCTTGCATAGGTGCCGTATTATTTTCTGGTACAGAATTTTGCAGCTCACTGCTTGAGGCACTTGTCGTGTTCTCAGGAAAATTTTCATAAAAGCATGTTATATTAGCAGAATAGTTAGATAGGAATGCTTCATTTTATGAACGCACATAAAAAATGGATAATCTTAAGCTCATTAAGGGTACCCATTATATATTTACCATTGAATATCAATATTGTCTATTTGAATCGCGACTTCAATAACACTTGGTGCTGAAGGCGTTGCCGCAGCATTGTCTAATGTAACATGGCTGCTTTGCGGCTCATCGTTAGCAGGCTGTAAGCCTACGATATCATTGTCACTACTTAAGACATCATTTTGACTGATTTTCACCTCATAAGACCGCAGCTCAACATCTTGTGCTAGCCCTGTTGTGCCATCTGTATAAGTAAAGTAAGTATCGCCATGAATGATATTGCCATTACTAATTCTAGCGTTATTGTCTGATTGTAGGCTGAGGCTCTCTATGCCTAAGTCATTTAGTGAAAGCAATTCTCCCACCTCTTGAGTTGCATTTTGATTACTATCTTGCCAAACATATAATTGAGACCATACATCGTCTTCCATATTAATCACATTATCTAAATTGGCATCATAGGCTAACCTCAATCCTTCTAAATCGGTTGTCGCATCTTCATGATGCATTGAGAAAGCTATCTCTTCTATTTGATTAATCATTTGGTCATTGTTCATATCTATGACTAGGATGCCATCATTGGCGCCCACCCAACCTACTGACTCTTCTTGGCCGTCACCATCTATATCAAGCATAACACCAGACTCTGATGCAGATACTAACTCAATACCATCATTATCTAAATCAAATACAATCGGTGCGACACCAGCTAAGTTGAAAGTTAAGAAGGCAGAATCCGTTTCTCCCAGATCATTGACAATTGTATATGTAAACTGTTCTGAAATATTACCATTTTGTAATATACCTAATGTTGCCGTATAGATAAATGTACCATCAGAATTTAAAATAAGTGTGGCACCTTCTGGTGTTCCTAAATTAAGGCCCAAAGCGCCTAAGCTATAACTTTGAACGGTGATACTAGACGCTCCCGCTCCTGCTGAATCGTTATTTAATACGTTGCCATTTATCTCTACAGCCTGAGTTAATAAGACATCTTGTAAATCAGACAAATCGTTTTGAGGTGAAAGTACAGCAGGGCTATCGCCTGGGTTGGCAATAGGTGCTAAATCAGCATCTATAGAACCATCAGATGAAATATTCACCACAACAGCGTCGACATTTTGACTAGCCAAACCACTCTGCCAGTTAGCCAATGTGGTTGGTGTTGTTTCAAGCCCCGTAGATGGTCTACCATCAGATATAAAATAAGCAATATTTGCATCTGCAGGATTTTGAGATGGAAAAAAGTTATCCGCAACCTCATTGAGAGGGGCATTATAATTTGTCCCACCAAGCCCACCTGGCGCATCCAAAGAATTAACCAAATTTTTAGCATCATTAGGACTACTAGCACCTGAAAATGAGTAAGTAGTTGCGATAAAGGCAAATTCAACAACTGTAATGTTGAGAGCTGAATTTGAGAAAAGTGACGCATAGCTATCAATGATACCACCTGGTCCCGCTACAGCATCTTGCATAATTTCTAGCCTACTCTGTGAACCACCACCTGGAGGGGCATCATTCATAGAGCCTGAGGTATCAAGAACTAATACTAAATTTAGCACGGCATTCGATGTGCCTTGACGCGTATTATTCACAGCAATAGGCGCATCATCTGTTCCCTGAACATTTACAGAAATATTGTGTGTATCTGTACCATCGATTGAGCTAACAGTAAACACTTGAGGAATGACATCGCCATCGTTTAGATTTTGAACAATGCTTGCACTATTATTAAGCGCAAAGCTCCATGCACCAGTTGAGAGCATGGTAAAGGTACCATACGCTGTTGTTGTTGTTTGTGGCACGAAGCCATTTTCACCCATATCGACATCTGAAACACTTAATTGGCCCGATGTCAGTAAAATACCATCATCTCGAACAGTACCATTATCTGTTGTTACCACATTAATCGTCGCAGGGTCATTTTGCCCAACAACATCTACAGAAATATTGTGTGTATCTGTACCATCGATTGAGCTAACAGTAAACATTTGAGGAATGACATCGCCATCGTTTAGACTTTGAACAATGCTTGCACTATTATTAAGCACATAGCTCCATGCACCAGTTGAGAGCATGATAAAGGTACCATACCCTGTTGTTGTTGTTTGTGGCACGAAGCCACTTTCACCCGTATCGACATCTGAAACACTTAGTAGGCCCGATGTCAGCAAAGTAACATCTTCTTGAACAGTACCATTATCTGTTGTTACCACATTAATCGTCGCAGGGTCATTCTGACCAACAATTGTAACAGAAGTTGTTGTTGGTGGTGAAATCAACCCTTCTGCATCTACAACACTATAGGTAAATGTATCTATCGTGGTAATCCCCGCAGGCAAAGATTCAAACTGACCATTAGGGTTATATTGTAAGCTACCATCTGGTTGTACACTAAACGTACCTACTGTACTGCTATTATCTGTAGAGAAAACAAGCATTGTGTCCCCAGCATCTGGGTCAGTATCATTTGCTAATAATCCACCAGCAGCATTCACGTTTAAAATTCCATTTTCATTAACACTAAACCCATCGGAATTCGCTGTTGGACGCTGATTTAAATCTACAGCTACACGTAATTGCTCAGTACTTTGATCAAGGTCACCATCTATAAGCGTATATGATATAATATCATCAACTATTAGTAGAGAATCTTGAGCTATTGTTGCATCTAGAAGTGTATAAGTATAATCCCCTATCATGTTGAGGCCTATATCTTGGGTATATACAGAGATTGTGCCATAGGCTGTTGCTTTTGTAATAATGCCAACGGTACTATTTGAGTCGCCGATCCCGTTATCTAAAATACCATCAATTGCAACTAAAGCACCACCATCATTACCAAAGCTATCAACACCAAAACCATCATCATCGGTTAAAAGATTTCCCGTAACAACTTGTGAACCAGGGCCATTAACAAACAGAGCCGTTTCATCAACACTATTTGTATTGCGAGTGGCATTAGGCGCATCATCGAAGAAGGTAAATAATCCGCCGATATTTTTTATCGCTGTTGCAAAATCTAGATCACCATCAATGATAGTTGCGGTTACCGATATAAGCGAATCATTGGTAAAACCAACAGAGTCATTAGGATTATTTGGGTCATTGTGAACAACAGCCCGACTTTGATCTAAAGTTATTAAGCCACTATTGGTATCAATAGAGATTCTGAAGACTTCTCCTCCAGAAACAGAGCTTCCTATGATATTTGTACCGACTACAGACAGAGTAACCGCTTCTGAGGTTAAAACATCTACAAGGCCACTATTGACATTATTACTTTGAATCGAGAAGACATAGCTTACCGCATCTGCATCTTCGACATTATTATTGTCACTATCTTTAAACCCATCTGAACCAAAATCTACAGTGAATTGATTAATAAAAGACGCGCTATCATCTGAGCTAAAATCAGTTTCATCTACCACTAAAGAAGGGTCAGCATTAATCGCCACTAAAATAGAAGGACCATCATCTTCAAATTTGAAAGCATCTCCTATATTTTTTGTGTCCAGGCTCGTATCCGAATCTCCATCTGTTGCTAAAGCAGATAATGTTATTAAGTTGGCAGCAGATAGTATCGATGGACCATTTGCTTCATCATGATCAGCTGGGTCATCATGAGTCACTGCACGACTCAGGCTTAAATTAACAAACCCCGTGTTTGTGTTGACCGATACTCTAAAGACTTCACCACCCGAAGCAGAACTACCCACGACATCAAGCCCAGCCATAGATAATGTAACAGACTCATTAGTGAGCGTATCGATAAGACCACTTGGAACATTATTAGCGCCAATTCCCAAAGCGTAAACAATTGCATCTGCATCAATCACATCGTTATTATCACTATCTTTGAAACCATCTGCCCCAAAATCAGTATTAAATAAAACAGAGAAATCAGCATTGGATTGCGAACTCCCTGCATCCGTTTCATCAACAATCAGCATAGGCGTCACTGCATTATTAACAACTATGGTTGGACCGTCATCTTCAAACCTGAAGGCATCACCAATATTTTTAGTAGCACTATCAACATCTGTATCATTATCTGTTAAAGTCACCGTCAATGAAATTAAATTATTTGACATAAGTACAGAAGGCCCATTAGCTTCATCAGGATCGGCGGGGTCATCATGCACAACCGATCTTAGTTGGTTTAGCGTTATATCGCCATTACTGGCATTAATAGAAATAGTAAAAACATCCGCCCCATTGCCATCCCTACCATAAATAATGCCCATATTCATCGATAAGACTACAGCCGTATTGCTGATGGTATCAACAAGCCCACTGCTGCCCGCATTTAGGCCTAAGTTGTAAACTAATGATGCAGTACCATCTGCACCGGGGTTTAAAATAAATTGGTTTGCAAATGAAACCGTAGCATCTATGTTCAAAAGTGTTTCATCTACAATTGTCTCGGGTGTTGCAAGAGCAGATATTGTGACAATTGGCTCATCATCGATTATAGTAATTTCGAATATGGCACGGACTTGGTCAAAATCAAAGTCAGTGATTTCAATCTCAAATCGATCTATCGCTTGCGTGTCTGTTGCACCTAAACGACTATCATTATCGATTGAATTAATCAGTTGGTAAGTATAATCACCAGTAGTTTGTTGAACTTCTAATATGTTGCCTTCTGCTGTTACAACCGTTATCACATCATTTGCTGAATCGATGGTTATCTGACCGGCCATAATGGGGGCACCATTAACATCTATTAGGGTTACATTTGAAACGATACCGCCGTCTGCCCCAAATCCTGCTTGGAAATTATCGACAAATGTCCCGGAAATTACCAAAGGATCAATTAATTGATTGGTACCAATAGTTTGTATGTTTGCTTCATCTAAAGTTCTGTCATTAAATTCAAAAATATATGGCAAATCATCAACAATATAGACAACAACAGAATTAAAATCAAAATCAAAATCTGAGTCAAATAATCCCAATTTGATTCTTTCAACAAAAATCTGGTCGCCCACTTCAAAACCTAGACCTTTTGTTAAAAATGGATGCTCAATGCCATCAATTGTAAATACCTCGATATCTGGATAGCCTTCAAGGTGTGGAACAGGATTGAAAAAGTCATATACCAAGTCACCCGCGACATAATCAACCATGCTTTCAGTAACACTCGTCGTATATAATGTAAATACATTGCCTTCAGGCGTTGTTAGAATTATTTTTCCTGCTTGAGACGTGTCCACAGTGGTTTCTGCTTGAAAAGACATTGGGTAAAAAGTACTAATACCCATCGGATCATCAAAACCAAATTGAAGTAATGATGCTGAGGTTATAGTGGTTTGATCCCCTTGAAGGATATAACCGCCTGGGCCATCTAATCCAAAGGTAGCGCCTAATTCAAAGATGTTTACCATTAATTGGTTACTGCTTGTCGCAAAACTACTAAAACCTCCACTACTACTGAGATCTACTTCACGCAAAGCCCCCATCTCAATAAAGGGGACAAATGGAAAGTTATCAGTAAATGTCGGAGGCGGAATATATAGACCTAAGGGATCATTTAAAAAAGAGGCAGCTTTGAGATCTCGTCCCAGACTCGTCACTTCATTTGTTCTACTCCCAATCGGTATAATGGTAATATTTTCAAAACCGTCATTATCACCAAAATTTTGTTTGACGTTTAATTCAATTTCGTCCAGCGCTTCTTCTGAAGGTTCTGGCTCTAAATTTTCTATTTGCTCATTTGTTTCTATAGGCTCTATATTTTCTTCATCCATAGATTCTAGAGAGGGCGCATTGTTATTAACATTTTCGTTATGTGTCTTAACGGCATTTAGGGTGTTTTTCATGCTAGTCAGACTATTGTATGTATAAGGAAAAATTTGTGGTGCTTCAAATGTTGTTTTTGTTGTATCTACAAATGTTGTTAGTTTAAAATGCATAATGGAACCTAATTAAATATATAAGTTAGGTATATGTTCTCGTGCTCAACAACAAAATATAATCAGACTTTAGTACAACATTGTTACTTTAAATAATAAATAACACTGAAAATATCCACTTTTAGTAAAAGTGGGGGCTTTGAGTGAGAGTGATCGGTAGTGGCTTATACATATCTAATTTGTTTTATTTGCACGTGTCCGGTGGAAACTCCAATGCTAAGCAGCAAGCAGGGCAATTGCACTTGTTTTTGAAAAACTCTTAATCCAGAGATTACAAATCAAAAAAAACATCAGAGATAGATTAAGCATTTGTTGGCGAATAGATCAATGTCTAACAACTCATACTGTAGCTCTCTAATATCTGTGTACTAAATTATTGCTCATTTTTTCGCGTTTCGTTACCATAAGGCGGCATACCAAAATTAAGGCTGATGCCACTCCTTATGATCCTGACTACTTTGACTATTTCTGTCAAAGAGAAGGACGTGCTAAACACAGAACAGCAAAAGGCAACACGTAGAACTAGAAAAGCTGGGTGGTCATCATGGCTGCTGAGCGCAGTGCGGTGAAAGCAGCATGCTGCGTTTGAAGTGGCGACACTAACCCGGACAAGTAAATTATGCTCACAATTATGAAAACACGCAAACCCTAGCAGAATGGGAGTTTGCAGGATTAATAGAGTCTGTAGAAGACGATGCGTTTCATGTGGAAGTCAAAAATGTAGACTCACGCAGCAGAACTTTAAACAAACCCCGCCTGGGCACAGAAGGCTGTTGTGGCCGTGGCTGTAATGGTTGTTTGATTTTCTGGAACGATCCCGCTTATGAAAAAGCACGCACGCTCATGGCCACTAAAAAGCAAGGTGAGATGCTACCTAAAGCAGAAATGATTGTAGAACCCGTGGAAGCTTAAAGCTTCCGCTGGCTTGTTTAAACTTCGGAACAAAATTAAGGCTCATCTTCTATTTGATTGATAGCATCGATATACCAGCTCTTGGCGGCAAACTCACCATCAATATGAATAAAATTAATTTCAACAGGTATTTTATAGATTCGACCGCTTTTATTCAGCGTTACAATACCTATAGCAACACCTTTGCTTTTTGAGTCGTTAAAATAACTATCTTTGTTTTTCCACTCTGTCGCGTAATATAGTCCTGACGCTTTGATACTTTGCATAAACTCATCATAAGTATATTTTTGACGAAAATTTTCTGACATGTAGCTATAAGCTTGAACATATTTTTTGCTTTTCAGAGTATATATATAGCTTTTCGCGCCTGTTTCTAAAACAGGAAATTGAGAGAAAACTACACCAATAATTAAACCAATCGCGCCAAAAAATAAGCAAAAATATAAAATCCCCTTAAATAGCTTAAACACATGCACCCCCAAGTTTACTCACTTACATGGATTATATTATAACCGATTATTTTCAAAATTTAGTCTAAAATCTGCAAGATATCTTAAAACATAGCTTGGGTGTCTTGATGAAATCCTTTAAAATTCAGTTATAAAGAGCACGCAAACCAATGGTGAAAGGTATATGAGTAACAAAAAAAATAAAGATAAAATCGATCCCGGCAATATCGATAGCACCAAAGATGCCAGCTGGAAAACTAAATTCTGGAGCACGTCAGATAGGCCTGGGAAAAAAATTATACGGGTCTTAAAGAAACTCTGGAAAAGATTTTTAGTACAATCTATTTTAATCAAATGGATCACATTGATACTTATGATTCTAACTTTAGCCGTTGGGATCTTATTCTTTTCTACTTTTATTCTTTGGAAACTATTCAGTTTTATTATATTTCAAGTGATTATCAATGGATTGGATTGGTACCTTGGAGTAACCGAAAATAAAACCACAACAAAAAATAATAAATTTTAAACATCACCCCATATAGCGTTTAAACGTTTGTCGCGCCCACAACTAAAACGATAAAATTTATAACGTACCGGATTTTTTTGGTAATACTGCTGGTGATAGTCTTCGGCAGGATAAAAAGTTGTATACGCTTTTAACGTTGTGCTAACCGCTTGCTTTTCTGTTTCTATTATTTGCTTTGTTTGCAGCGCAATGTGACGTTGCTCATCATCATGAAAAAAAACAACAGACGTATATTGCTTTCCTTTGTCACAAAATTGCCCGTCACTATCGAATGGATCAATATTCTTCCAAAAAATCGAAATTAATTCGTCATATTTTACAAGCGTTGAATCATATGTAATTTGTATGGCTTCAACATGTTGCGTCAACCCACCAGAGACTTGTTCATAGCTTGGGTTGTCTTCTTTGCCACCGGCGTAACCAACGACTGTCTTTATAACACCAGCTGTTTTGTCAAAAGGAGATTGTAAGCACCAAAAACATCCGCCTGCAAAAGTTGCGGTTTTAAACTCAAGCATTTTCTCTCCTGCTCCAGAATACCCGCTAAAAAATAAAGTGCTGGTACAAAGAAAGAGCATTAAACCATATTTTATAGTGGGCATCGAAATTATAATGATGTACTTCAACTTGCTTATAAGTCGACTTCATCCTTGTCATTTTCATCATCAGCATCTAGCATTTCTGCTTCACCGTCCCCTGTATTTTCTGATTTTTTCATGTTTTCTAGGGCGTTGGTTATATCTTTTTTGGTTTCTGCGGCACCACGTTTAATATTAGAACCCACATCATCCATTGTTTCAGAAGCACCCTTTTTGATGGTATCAACCGTATCCACTACAGTATCTGACATGCTATCTAAAGTCTTTTTCATCGAGTCGACCATGTCAGCCGCACTATCTGCTGCCGCTTCGCCTTCTGTTTGTTCTTTTGTGTCTGTTGGCGTTGAATTTAATTCTACATCACTTAAATTGGTAGCATTGTCTTCATAACCTACCGCATCCATTGAGTCATCATCAACAATTGTTTCCTCAACATCCCCACAAGCAGTTACTAACAAAGTCGACATTACTGCGACGAATAACAATTTTTTTGTATTTTTTTTCATTGGATAATCTCCATTAAGCTCAAAAACTAACAAATATTATATATAGCTGCCTTCTAGCTTACCCGACTCTTAATTTTTTTAACAATAAAAAACCCGCATATGCGGGTTTTTATTTACATAGCTATGTAGTTATATTGACAGCTATTTACTCTTTGTCGTCATCAGACTCATCGTCTTCGTCAGTGTCATCATCACCTTCATCTGCGTCCTCAGCATCATCCGACTTTTCTGAATCACTTGAATCATCAGCCTCCTCAGAATCGACAACTTCCGTTGCTTGGTCTATCTCTACCGTTACAGCCTCTGCATTTGAAGCTGGTGCTGTTTCTGTATCGACAACTGCTGCTGAATCTACAACGGCTGAGTCCACAACATCTACGCTTACGGCTTCTGCTTCAACCGCGTCTTCCGCCATTGCAACCTGTTGGCCTGTTACTGCCTTTATGCTTGCGCCTGTGTCTGAACTGTCCGGAGCGCTATTCGAGTCATTATCTGAATCGTTACCCTCAGAGTCTGCTGTTGCTCCCTCTGCTGCTGGCGCATTATCTTTTTGTTCACTTGCCTTTTCATCCTTATCATTACAACCCGCTAATGCCAAAGAAGAAAAAATTATCGCTAAAAGCCACTTTCTCATGAGTGTATCCTCTAAAATTAAAAAACCCATACCCCTAATATAGTAGGTTATCAAACCCACAGTCAAAGTAAATAGCTAAATGCTATACTTGCTGAGTATTTTTACCATTAAAATAAAACCCAAAGAAAGCTATACTCTATTATGACCACATTCCAAACACTGATTATTGCAGATGGGGATATCCCCCCCTTTGATATTTTAGCAAATCTAAATTACACGAGATTGCTTTGCTTAGATGGTGCAGCAAGCGTACTGCAACGTAACAAAATAAAACCCGATATTATATTAGGCGATCTAGATAGTTTGCTCAAACAATACGATAGTATAGAAAACATTCAATCAAATTTTCCCCAGTCTAGAATTATTCATACCCCAGACCAAAACAAAACCGATTTTGAAAAAGGTTTAGATTACGTACTACAACACGGCGTTAAATCTATACTCTGCGTGGGTTTATTTGGCAAAGCATTGGATCATACGCTTTATAATCTTTCTATTTTTGCACGATATAGCCAAAAATTACCCCTGACCTTGCTTCATACCTTTGAGAATCAAAAGCAATGGGGTTTTATGCTGCCTCCAGAATGTTGTATATACACACAAATTAATACAACTATCTCTATATACCCTCTCACTGAGTCCATCATATCTTCCAAAGGCTTAGAATGGGAGCTGAATAACATCAAACTTAACCCTCTTGGAATGCAGTCTGCTCGTAATAAAGCGCTCTCGAATCGAATAAAGCTTGAAACCCAGGGAAATTGCTTATACTTACAAGTATCAGAGCAATGCCCAACACTTGAATTTTGATATTAAGCCCATACTATATTGATATATAAACAATTTATTTATCATGGGTCAGATAGACGGTTCTAATTGAGCGACTGACAGCCTTTGAATATATGTTATTAAAGCACCATTTATGGTATATTATTGATAAGTTTGAAATTTAACTCCCCAAGGGGAGAAAACGAATCCCCTGGAGGACAACATGGCCGTACAATTAACTCAAGAACAATTTGTAGACAATGACTGGGCACATTTTGAAAAAAACTATGATTTCAAAATGAAATTTGGCCATGAGGCACTAAAACAAAAGCTAGATGCAGAAAGAGAAGGCAAAGGTCTAGACAAAGTCGACCAGAAATTTGTATTAGAAGTAGTAGGCGGCTTGATACAAGATGTAGAAAAACACCTTACAACACATTTAGAAGATGCCAATAAGCTTCGTCAATCAACACTAACGCCTAGAGCTAAGAGTCCGAAAGAAATTAACGAAAACATTGTGGATCGTGATTTATCCAATGCTACCAGAGCAACACCACCTTGGCCTGGTGCCGAAAAAATGGATATGGCTATTCGCAAAGCAGCAGAAAATGTTGCTAATGCGATGAACTCTAATGAACCCGCGTCATTTACAACGGCATTCGACAGTATGAGAGACGCTGCAGAAGCGAGTATAAGACATACTCACAGAAACAAACTATCCATGCAGATGACACCATCTCGAAAAGTGGACACCCCTAGAGCTGGGTAATATCTAAAACAGACATGTCACTGTCAAAGGAAGTCTTACAAGGAACGTATCAGGGCGTGCTAGCATGCCTTGACAGTGGCGAGTCTCCCAATGTTATTGATGAATATGGCTATACGCCACTCATTCATGCTGTTGTTATTCAAAATTTAGATATCGTCTTTTTATTACTTGAGCGCCATGCTCGAGTTGATATTTTAGATAGTTCAGGCCAAACCGCCCTGCATTGGGCTGTGGATATGGGCAATCATGCTATCACTGAACTATTACTCAAATCTCAAGCTAATCCAAATGCTTATAGCGCCTCAGGCCAGCCTATTCTGTTTTATCCGTTATTAAGAAAAGATAAAGCCCTTGTAATGCTCTTGGCCAAGTATGGCGCAGACTTAGCATTTACCAAAGATTTTATTGCGGCAAAATTAATAGGGCATCGCTTTTCTTTACAAGGCTATTGCGACATTGTCACAATAGATGGCTTATTTTTAGAAGTAGATATGGAAGGATTTTATTTAGAGTTTACACTAGATATCATTCAAAAATCACTTAAACACTTTGCAACAAGCAATACAGCTAGAAAAATTCATATCAACGAGCAGGCTGTTCAGTATATTATTATTGCGTTAAAACATGCCGCTCATTTAAGAGAGTACAAACATATCTCCAAAGACGTAGAGGCCAATAAAGCCACTATTTATAAACTCGTAGAAAATGATTTGTTATTGCTCCCAGTCTCTTTTGAAGGCCACGCCATTACTTTTATAAAGCACGGTGCATTGTTTGCCAAGTGCGATCGCGGTGTGCATAAGATGACCGATCCCATTGTCATACATCGCATTAATAACCCTATGCCTTTGACCCGACATTTTTATAAAAATTTATTATACAAACGCCAAACGCGAAAATTCATACAAAATGATATCCCGCTTATTTTAGATTTAAAGCCCTATAACAAGCTGCCTATTACCCACCAAGTCACCGGCAATTGCTCTTGGGCAAATGTAGAAGCCTCCATCCCGACCATGTTATATATGCTATTAAACGATCAAACTAGCAATAAAACAGAAGCGGATAAACTCGTCAAGCAGGTGATGCACTTTTACTATACTTGGCTAGACTGGGACAAAGACAGAGCTTTAGACAACCTACTCAAAGACTTTGAAACATTATCTATAAAAAGACAGCAAGCCAAAGCGGCTTTATTAGGTGAAGTTTTGTTTCAATCTTGTAGCCCTCAAATCAAAGAAGACGTAAAGCGTGCGCATAAAATCTTGGCAATATTAAAACGCAAAGAGTTCCATTTTGTCATTCGCAGCTATTTGCAAGTCTTTACCGGCGGATTAGGCTCATCCCATGGCCGACGATTTTTATTATTGCTCAAAAAATGTGGGATTGATCCTAGAAAATTTAGATATTGAGTTTTGACATATTCTGTTATAATGCACTATAACTTCGATAGCCATACACATAGAGAACACCATTGGAAAGTTTAAGCCTCGTTCAAAAAATCATTATCTGGAGCGTTCCCATTTTATTTGCCATCACCGTGCACGAAGCGGCTCATGGCTATGTTGCTTGGAAATTTGGCGATAATACGGCTAAAGATTTAGGCCGCATTAGCATCAACCCATTAAAGCATATCGATATTGTCGGCACAGTGATTGTGCCAATATTAATGCTGGTCACAACCAGTTTTGTTTTTGGTTGGGCAAAACCTGTCCCCGTAAACCCCAATAATTTAAAAAATCCAAAGCGCCATATGGCTTATGTGGCCGTTGCTGGCCCATTGTCTAATTTATTCATGGCCATATTTTGGGTTGTTGTTTTAAAATTAGGCTTTTATTGCTTAAAGAATGACATTTCTGGTGGCTTTGCCATGTTCTATATGGGGCAGGCAGGCGTACTCATTAATTTAGTTTTAATGATTTTAAATCTCATCCCTATTCCCCCACTAGATGGCAGTAAAGTACTATTAGCGATACTACCCAAGCCTTGGGATCTCTGGTTCCACAAAGCCACACCTTTTGGTTTGATTTTAGTTGTGGGCTTAATGGTGTCAGGTTATTTAGCCAAAATAATGATCCCCATTCTTGATTTTGTGCAAGGTGGGTTATTTGCGATTTTTGGTTTGGGGTAACCTGCCTCTAATAGTACTTTGACCCAAATATCAAATCTAAGCATTGGCAGCGTAAAGCAGATGACAACCTACTACATTTGTAGTTTACTATCTTACAAATAACCCCTTACAATAGCTTAATGATGCTTAAAAATTTTAGTGCCAATAGGCTCGATACGAACCAAGTGCTTTTTTTGATCGAATGTAATAATATTTTTTTTAAAAAAAGCACTACCTAGCAAGCCTGAGGTTATTTTCCCACAATTAAATTTAGCAAAAGTAATGTATGGGTTTTCTAACACTATGTCGTTTTTTATTTTTATGCTACCCATTAATTGAGCAAAATGTTGGATGTCTTCATGCCCAAACATATCCAGACGTCTTATTCTACTAATTTCCTGAATTTTATTTAATTCAGGAAATTTACAGGTATTAATAAAAACAAAACCAAAGTAGCCTGTATCTAATAGAAGCCATTCTTTGAAAATTTTATGACGCTTTAATAAATGAATTTCTGCATGAATAAATGGCATGTTGCTTTTTTTAGATAATGGGACTACCCACTTATCATTTTCATTTAGAGAACCTCTTGATAAAATGATTTTTTCTTGGGCATAGTTAATTGTCAGTAAAATATTTTGAAATGTTTTTATCCCTAAAATACCATCCACCCCAAGTTTGGAAAAGATCCCATCACTTGTATCAAAATTTACAATAGAATGAAAATATAAATTTTTTATCTTTATATTTTCTATAAACGCTTCTTTTAAAAAAAATTTTTGCTGTTCCAACTTTATAATTTCGCTCGGTGTTGTGAAAATATGAATGTTATCTTCAATACGCTCCAACCCAAGCTCTTTACTTGCTTTTGATGTTATGAAATTCCATCCAGAACCAGTATCCAGTAAAAACTTATATGTTTTTTTCCCATCCACCGTTATAGAAATAATAGAATTGTCACTAATATAGCTAATAGGTGCCTTAATGATGACTTTATGATGCGGAAGCTCAAAGTCAGTAGTGTCTTGTGGGGAATAAACCTCTGCTTGTAAAACAGTAAAGGAGCCCCCTAAAAAAAAGGCTGCTATCAAAAACAAAGCGGAATGCAAAGTCATTTTTAACCTCACGTGTCATTTTCTCCTATCTACTTGCTGTTTCTAAAGCTTGTTGCTTATCAAAAATGGATAAAAGATATTACAAATAGCCAACTTAAAACAAAGCTGAATGACACAACAATTATGTGTATAATATTATATTATATATTTTAGTGCACTTTTAGGAAAATAACATGAAGAAAGCTATTGGCATAACCATATTCACGGCTGTACTTTCAAGCAGTCTATACGCAAATACCGGTGACATTACTTTATATGCGGGTGGATTAAGCTCATTAGCCCACCCAAAGTTAGATTACAATCTCATTCAAGATAATACTTCAACGACAATAGCTCAACAGCAATTGGCTCAAAATTTTTCTGATACTAAATTTGCTCTTGGTTTGGTTGCTGGTATTCATTATGGTATTATGCCTAACTTAAATATTGGCCTTGAAACTAGCTACCAATGGTTTAAACAAAAAGTATCGCATACCGGAAACATTCGTGTCCCAGGAGTCCCTCTAGCAATAGCGTATCCTGCAGCAAGCACACATCAAATAGAAAATTTATGGGATTTTGCTTTTGTACTTTCCACAAATTATGAAAAATTTTTAAACCCATATGTCAAACTAGGCGTTGCCTATACTGAATTACAATCTAACCTTTTGACAGGGATTGGTTCAGCTCTTAATCCACATATTGAATTTCAAGCCGATAAAAACATTTCAGGTACTGTTTTGGGCGTGGGTATACAAAAAAGCTTTTATGAAAAATTTAGCGTCTTCTTAGAATATAATTACTACCATTTCAGCAAGCGAGATATGATCAGTGGTGACACGACCAGCGCTATCACAGGATTTTCTGTCCCTCTGCACTATAACATCAAAATAAAACCCTCTATTCACAGTGTACGTTTAGGCGGAAAAGTCAACTTTGATTTTATCTAGCACTTAACCTCCACCCCGTTCTAAAAGAGACGGGGTTTTACGCGCACACTGATAATTTTCTAGCAAAATATCCCAAGCTCTGTTACCGAGTTCAACACCAGAACTTAGGGTACTTTAGTATCAAATAGAGCTAACATTAATTTTTTATGATGTACTACTACCTTATAGCTAGGCTACATACTGGGACCATAAGAGTAGCCACTTTATATTTTCAGTTAACGTCTAATTTTTGGAACGGAGAAAAAATTGCTCACCAGACTTGTCTCAATATCCTCATCAACCTTACCGAATATGCATTTATCATACCCTGGTGTGAGCTCTGCTGCTCCCTGAGCTTTTTCCTCACCGACTTGTACATCATGTTCAGAAATCTTGCACTGTTCTTGAGATATTACATCATCACATTTACCCCATTGCTGAAATGACAATAAACGCTTAACATTATAGTTTATGAATTTAGTGGTCGCTTTGTCCTGAGTAAATAAGGAATAATCTTGAAAGACCAAATCTTCATTGCAGGAGATTTCATAAATGTCAGGAAGAATTTGAATCATTTGTTTAAAAGACGGTTTGTAATGACCACTATTATTTGAAACCGCTATTAATCTACCATTAGAAAAATCCATGGTGCCTGCCGCGACAACCGGGAGCCCTGCAACCAAATATGAATGGTGGATCACACCAACTGGTGCAACATATAGATGCTCTTTATCTAATAAACAATATGTATAAAGGCCCTTTAATAAAAAATCATCTACACAAAAAAAGTCACCATCCTCATAAAAAACCTGATACTTTTCCCTTTCTAACGAAGTAATATAACGCTTTTTGTTAAATAGCTCAGTAATAAGCTCAGGATAAAATAATCCTTTCATTGGTATATAAGACTTGCCAGAGCCTACCCTTAGTCGAGCCGCGTCATCTGTGGTATAAAACTGTTTTTCTCTTTTTTTCAGTTTTTCAATAAGAAGATAGATTGCACTTTTTATCATTTTACCTCTGGAAATCAAGCTAACAAACCATTGGTCTATGCCATATTTCTGTATCAGTAGCCCAACGAAATTAGATAACAGATAGCATAGGCTAAAGCAAAAACATACACAGATACAGCCACAGATTAAAACTCTACCACACGATAGTGCCGCCCTGCAGCTAGATTTTACAACCGCTTGTCGGTATCATCCCCGCTAATCTATCCCTTCCTCTACTTTACTTGAGGGATATTTTAATATTATGTTAGAATTCTAATTATTTTGTTATTTTGACTTTAGCAGGTTAGGTATTATGAACTCAAATAAACGTCCCTCCGACTATTCATTTAGACTTCAAGATTGCCTGCTGGGCGCTCAAACACTCTTTATTGCTTTTGGCGCATTGGTCATGGTGCCATTATTAACGGGGCTAAACCCAAGCGTTGCTTTATTTACAGCCGGTGTAGGTACACTTATTTTCCAAGTACTTACCCGTGGCCAAATACCTGCTTTTTTAGGCTCTTCTTTTGCTTTTTTACCCGCCACAATTTACGGCATCCAAGAGTGGGGCTTATCCGCCACAATGTTTGGTTTGGCCGTAGGTGGCTTAATGTACTTTATAATGAGTGCTTTGGTTTATTGGAAAGGCCAAAAGTTTATATCCAGAATCTTGCCTGCGATTGTCACGGGCCCCGTTATTATGAGTATTGGCCTTGTACTCGCACCAGTCGCTATTAATATGGCAATGGGTCGCTCGGGTGATGGCAGTGTAGAATTATTTCCCGAAACCCAAGCCATCATTGTGGCGTCTATTGCATTGTCCGCAACCATTATCACACGCTTATTTGCTAAAGGCCGCTTACAGCTTTTACCCATACTCGTTGGAGTGATTGTTGGATTTGTTGCTAGTTTCTTTTTTGGCATGCCAAATTTAACGGTTGTAACCGATGCAAGCTGGTTCCAAGTGCCAGAGTTTACAACGCCTACTATTAATTGGAATGCGGTTCTTTTAATCGCCCCCATTGCCGCTGTGTCCGCTATTGAGCATATAGGTGATATCATTGCCCTTGGCATTATAACCAAAAGAAATTATATACAATACCCTGGCCTCCATCGCAGCCTGTTGGGAGATGGATTTGCGACGATATTCGCCTCTTGCCTCGGTGGTCCACCGAATACAACCTATTCAGAAGTCACCGCGGGTGTTGCTTTAACCAAAACCTATAATCCCGGCATTATGACATGGGCTTGTATTGTCGCCATTGCCCTCGCATTTATTGGCAAAGTCAGCGCGGCATTACAATGTATCCCTCCACCTGTCATGGGCGGTATTTTAATCTTATTATTTGGCGCAATAGCGGTGACAGGATTAAACCTCCTGGTTGAAAGTAAAACAGATTTAATGAGCCCTAGAAATATGACCATTGTCGGCGTAATTTTAATTATACCCGTTGGTGGTATGAGCATTGGCTTAGGTAATTTTGCAATAGAAGGTATTGGCCTAGGTGGCGTAATTGGTGTTTTACTCAACGCATTCTTGCCTATGGAGGATAGCCAGCAAAAAACAGTCTCAACTTAAAATTCTCATTTAATAAACGCTTTCATATGAGGTAAATATGATGTTGCATGCTTTTCAATCACAACAAGGAGATAACACACGACAAGGAAATAGTGACTTCAATTTTAATACGTTCATGGCGAGTTATGCACCAAAAGGGTTGCACCTTTTTGATGAAATAGACTATAGCAACATGATCGCTCAATTAATCCGATTAATAAATGAATAT
>CAZWHY010000051.1:0-20602 GCA_964633725.1 Uncultured Candidatus Berkiella sp. | reverse complement strand
TAAAGCAGCTCGTCATAAGAGCCGCTTAAATCTAAAGATTAAAGCGCTTAGCTAACTATGTTTAATAGTTAGCCTCATCTGCTCCTGACAGGGGGCCCGGCAGTGTGCTCAGATATTCCGCTATTTTCTGACATAATTCCCAGGTTCCTTGTCTCGCAACTGCAGATATTACAAATATTCTACCTTGCTCTCCAAACCTTTGCTGAATCTCAATTTGATATTGTTTAATTTCATCTTCAGGAATGCAGTCTGCTTTATTTAAAACTAGCCATTTAGGCTTGTCAGCAAGCGCCTCACTATAATGCGTCAGCTCTTGTAAGATTAGGGCAATATTATCCATCACATTCGGCTCTGTCATATCAACAATATGTAACATGAGTTTCGTTCGGCTCAAATGCTTCAAAAACTGAATCCCCAAACCAGCCCCTAGATGGGCACCTTCTATCAACCCCGGTATATCAGCGATAACAAAGCGTGTTTCCTTATCAATACAGACCGTACCCAACTTAGGGCATAGCGTGGTAAAAGGATAGTCTGCCACCTTAGGCGCAGCATTAGATACGGCATTAATAAAACTAGACTTGCCTGCATTGGGTAAACCTAACACGCCAACATCTGCCATGACTTTTAGCTCTAGATGCAATTTCCGTATTTCACCTTCTTGTCCGCGGGTAAATTTACGCGGCGCACGATTCGTTGAAGTCTTAAAATGTAAGTTACCCAACCCTTTCTTGCCGCCCTGTGCTACGACGATCTTCTGTCCTGCCACTAACAGCTCTCCCATGATCTCATCCGTGTCTAAATCACGCACCACGGTGCCTATAGGCGCCCTAATCACGCAATCCTCACCATCTTTACCGTAGCACTGTCGAGCATGTCCTTTCTCGCCATTTTTTGCGAAATAACTACTCTGATAATAAAAATCAATCAGCGTATTGAACCCTTCATCCGCAATAAAGTAGACTTCACCGCCGCTCCCGCCATCACCACCATCTGGGCCACCTAATGGCACATATTTTTCGCGCCTAAAGCTGGCCGATCCATTGCCCCCTTTGCCGGCTTGTACTCTGATTTTTGCTTCATCTAGGAATTTCATAACTTACCATTTCATATTTTTACAATTATAAAGGGGACAAAACACACACATAAAAAAAAAGCACCCAAAATGATGGATGCTTTTTCTCTGATTTTTTCAATCATGCACACACAAAGCTCAAAAACCAAAGGTTTTAAGCTGCAGGCGCTGCTTGAGGTGATTCTGCAGGAATAATTCTGACAGAACTACGGTTATGTTTGCCTGATTTCTCAAACTTAACAAATCCAGAAGTTTTCGCAAACAAAGTGTCATCACCACCTTGCCCAACAAAAATACCCGGATGAAATTTTGTGCCACGCTGCCTGACAATGATGCTGCCCGCAGTAACCCATTGGCCACCATAACGCTTTACACCCAGGTACTTAGGATTGGAGTCGCGACCGTTTCGGGTACTACCACCGGCTTTCTTATGTGCCATAGTTGCCTCTTCGTATTAATCTGTTATTAAGCTGCTTGGATCTTCGTAATTTGGATTTCAGTGAAATCCTGACGATGACCTTGCTTACGGCGATACTTCTTACGTCTCTTAAATTTGATAATGGTAATTTTCTTACCACGACCATGTTGTACAATAGTCGCTTCCACTGTCGCTTTTTCTAAATACGGTGTGCCAATGGAAATCTCTTCACCATCTTTTACTAGCAAAACGCTTTCTTTAGAAAACACAATGTTCCCACCCAGTTCACCTGGAATTTTTTCGATTTTGTACTTTTGACCAGGCTTAACAGTATACTGTTTTCCCCCAGTTGCAATTACGGCATAGGCCACAGGAATATCTCCCCAAATATAATATAAACTGATCACATTTGGATCAGAGCGTGTCATTGAACTAACAATTCTGCTAATGGCTTTGTCTTTCGCTATAAAACTTGCATCTCTAAACAAGCTAAACTTGTTTTAAGCCATGAGGGCAAAAATTCTACTTTAAAAGGTGACAAAAAAGCAATGTTTTAGTGCATAATATTAGAGATTATTGTAATTTCCTTAGTCAAATAACAATAAAACATGCTTTATAACTCAGGTAACTTCCATGTTTTCAAGCAAATCTGGGTAGAAAATCAGATATAGACTTCCAATCACAATGTAATATTTTGGTACACATGAAACATATACGCCAACTCGTAGAACAAGAGTTTACAACAGTTAATGAACTAATAATACAGAGTCTTGAATCTAGAATCGAGACAGTTAACCAAATTGGGCATTATATTGTCAACAGTGGGGGCAAACGGGTTCGACCTTTAGTTGTTCTTCTTACTGCAAAAGCCTGCCAGGCAGAAACCAAAGATGCCGTTCAGATGGCAACTATCATTGAGTTTATTCATACGGCAACACTTTTACATGATGACGTTGTGGACGGCTCTGAGCTCAGACGAGGCCGGCCAACAGCTAACGCTGTGTGGGACAACGCCACAGCTGTACTCGTTGGAGATTTTATTTATTCACGTGCCTTTCAGATGATAGCCTCTCTTAACAACCAAGAGGCAACAGAAATTCTAGCCGAAACAACCAATGTGATTGCTGAGGGAGAAGTTTTACAACTAAGTCATAGACAAGAGCCTGATATCGATGAAGCACAATACCTAAGAGTGATTGAATATAAGACCGCAAAATTATTTGAAGCAGCCAGCTTACTTGGATGTTTGCTCGCCAAAAACAATAAACATTTAAAATCTCAGTTGGCTGCCTACGGTAAAAATATTGGCATTGCCTTTCAACTCACCGACGATATGCTCGACTATCAAACCAATAATCCCGACTGGGGGAAAAATGTGGGGGATGACCTCGCAGAAGGTAAAGCCACACTGCCGCTAATCTATGCGATGAAACAAGGCTCAACTGAAATACGAGAAACAATACGTGAAGCTATTCTGAGCAAAGGCACGAGCGATTTAAGTAAAATACAAGATGCGATTGCCTCAACAGGCGCCATTGAATATACCCTACAACTTGCTAAACAAGCTGTTCATAATGCTAAAGCCAAGCTGAATAACTTACCTGACTCACCATATAAACAAGCACTGGGTGATTTGGCAGATTTTATTATTACGAGAAACAAGTAAATCGAAAAACCTCACCCGGCGCTTCACGCCACCCTCTCCTGGCAATCAAGAGAGGGGCAAGATTCTCTCTTACCCATCAAAATACTCAGCTAACTGCATAGGTAATTGGATTTTTATGTGAGCTAAGTGTATGATTCGCGCTCATAGCTCTTTCATACCTTGGTTGGTTATATTTTTCAGGAGAAATTCATGCATTGGGTGTTAGTTTTATTTGCCTTGTTTGCGAGCCTGTTTACTCTTAGCAAAACGGCGCTGAATTACTCCGAGCCCTTCTTTTTAATTGGCTCTCGAATGACATTTGCCGGTATCTTACTACTAGGACATCAAATTATATTTAATCGAGACAATTTTAAAATCAGAGCCAATCACCTGATGCCTTTATTTTTGTTTGGACTGGTTAGCATCTACGTCACCAATATTTCTGAAATCTGGGGCTTGCAATTTATGAGCTCCTCCAAAGCCTGCCTAATTTATAGCCTATCGCCTTTTATCGCGGCTCTATTCGCCTATATTATTCTAAAAGAGCGCCTCACTTCTAAAAAATGGCTAGGCTTGGCCATTGGCTTTATTGGGATTTTGCCAATCCTGTTTACCAATGGTTCTTTTCATGACTTAACTCAAGATTTAATGATTATCACGAAAGGCGAAATCGCATTACTGATTGCCGTATTTGCCAGCGTCTATGGCTGGATTATGCTAAAAAGAATTATCACGGAGTTTCGCTACACACCTATTTTAGCCAATGGTATTGCCATGACAATTGGTGGCTCATTTGCACTACTACATTCTTATTTGGGTGGCGAACAATGGAATCCTATACCCATTATTGGAGAAAATAACTATACCGCATTCTTAGAAGTCGCATTATGGATGACCCTGATTTCTAATATTGTATGCTACAACCTGTATGGCTATTTACTCAAACGCTTCAGCGCAACTTTTATGGCCTTAGCCGGTCTCGTTACGCCGTTGTTTGCGTCTTTGTTTGGTTGGTATTTCCTCAGCGAAATTATCACCTGGCACTACTTTGCGGCAATGGTTGTTTTTTCTATTGGCTTGTTTATATTCTACCAAGAAGAGCTACAAGCCAATCTACAACCTAATCCTTCGTCTTAATAGGCTTTGCCGGCTCCATTATATTAAATTGCTTGCTCCTGAGCATTTCAATAAAAGCATAGCAAGATGGAATAATAAAAATACCAATAAAGGTCGCGGCCAACATACCACCAAATACAGCCGTCCCTAAAGAACGCCGGCTAACAGCGCCTGCGCCTTCTGCTATTACCAACGGTATCATGCCAAAGATAAATGACAAAGCAGTCATCAGTACCGCCCTAAATCTGAGTTGCGCGGCGGTGTAAGCGGCTTCAAAAATAGACTTACCCTCCTCTCTGAGGGTCTTGGCAAATTCAACGATCAGTATGGCATTCTTCGCAGCCAAGCCAATCAACATAACCAAACCAATCTGAGTATATATATTATTATCCATACCCATTATTTTCACCGAAAATAATGCGCCAAATAAAGCAACCGGCACAGACAACAAAACAGCCAATGGTATCGCCCAGCTTTCATATTGTGCTACCAAAAATAAATATACAAAGGTTAACGCTAAAGCAAAAATAATAAGAATACTATTCCCCGCCTCAACTTCTTGTAATGATTGGCCTGTCCACTCATACCCCATACCAGAGGGTAAAGATTTGTCTGCAACGGCTTGCATTGCCGCAATCGCCTCCCCAGAACTGAAACCCGCATTGGGATTTCCATTGAGCGTGGATGACCTAAATAAATTATACCTTGCGATAAAATTAGGTCCTACCATATCGTCAATCGAGGTCAAGGTAGACAGGGGAATCATTTTATTTTGGTCATTGCGAACATAGAATCGACCAATGTCTTTTTGCTCATTTCTATATTCACTTTCCGCTTGCATCATCACTTTGTAAACGCGATTAAACATATTGAAATCATTCACATACAAAGAACCTAGCTGCGTTTGCAAACTAGAGAATATATCTTGCATGGGAATACCTAATGTTTTGGCTTTTTCTCTATCTAAATTTAGATATAATTGTGGCACTTCTGCTCTATAATTACTAAATACTTGCGCCAGAATGGGATCTTGATTCGCGGCAACAATTAAAGCCCTTTGTACTTGCGCTAGATCTTGTGGTGTTTTACCGGCTCTATCCTGCAATACAAATTCAAACCCGCCGGTTGTGCCCAACCCCGGGATTTCAGGCGAAACGAAGGCAAAAATATTGGCTTCGGGAATGCGCATAAATTGTTGCTGCGCTTGCTTCATGATATTTTTAATCGACAAATTGGGCGTGGTGCGCTCCGACCAATCAGATAAAATAGGAATCAGCAAAGCCGCATTAGAACTCACCGCACCACTAATAATACTATACCCGGGAATAGCAAGCACATCTGTCACACCCTCAATACTGTGAAGTATATCTTCTACTTTTTTGACAACCAATTCGGTACGATTCAAAGAGGCCGCATCCGGCAAACTCACATCAATCATAAACGTGCCTTTGTCTTCATTTGGAACAAAAGCGGTTGGAATTGTCATAAACAAATAGACCATCCCAGAAATCGTTAACAACAAAAAAGTGATAGACACAATCATGTGTTGCATCAGCCATTTCACAACGACTAAATATTGATTCCTAAACTTATCGAGATATTGATCAAATATAAAAAAGAACCCCTTCGTCTTGGGTGCTTCCGCTCGTAAAAAAGTAGCGCATAATGCTGGACTTAATGTGAGTGCATTAATCGATGATAATACTACGGCAGCAGAAATTGCCACGGCAAATTGCAAATACATCATCCCTGTAATACCGGGCAAAAAACCTACCGGTATAAACATAGCCAATAAAACTAATGTCGTTGCAATCACAGGTCCTGTGATCTCTTTCATCGCTTGACTGGTGGCCGCTTTGGGTGACATCCCCGAATCCATCAGTCGCTTGGTGTTCTCAACCACAATAATGGCATCATCCACCACAAGTCCAATCGCCAAAATAATACCAAACAACACAATGGTATTCATCGACAACCCAAACATAAACAGAATCGCAAATGCCCCCACCAATGACGCCGGAATCGCCAACATCGGAATCAAGGTGGCGCGCCAGCTGGCTAAAAATATAAAGACGACTAATACAACCAAGCCAATAGCCTGATACAACGTCACATACACTTCATTAATAGACGCTTCTATGAATTTGGTAGTATCGTATAAAATTTCATATTTTAAATCATCCGGAAAAGATTCAGATAGTGTATTTAATCTAGATTTTATCTCGTTGGCGACGGCCAAAGCATTCGCATCTGAAATTTGATACACGGCAAGCGTTGCACTAGGCTTGCCATTGAGTCGACCCGACCAGGCATATTTGGCCGCACCTAGTTCCACCCTAGCAATATCTTTTAACTTCACAAAAGAACCATCTTGAGACGCACGAATAATAATGTTCTCAAAATGGGATACATCAGGCAGACGACCCAGCGTTTTCACCGTATATTGGTAACGTTGATCCGCCTGCACGGGAGGCTGTCCAATTTCCCCCGCTGGCACCTGCACATTTTGTTCTTGAATCGCCTGCTCAATGTCTCTGGTTGTAATTCCCAGACTGCTCATTCTATCTGGTCGCAACCATACTCGCATACTATAATCTAGCGCACCTAAGATATCTGCCTTACCCACACCAGGTACACGCGCTAACGTATCTTTAATGTTAATCGCCGTATAATTACTTAAAAAAGCACCATCATAAGTACCATTTGGCGAAAGCAGATTAATAATCAACAACATATTGGGTGATTGCTTTTGTGTTGTCACCCCTTGTTTCGTCACATCAGAAGGCAATTTCGCCATAGCAGCCGCTACGCGATTTTGTACATTAACAGCAGCAATATCACCATTTGTACCAACGGCAAACGTGACAGTAATATTTAACGAGCCATCATTCGCGCTAGTAGATGAAATGTATAGCATATCTTCTACGCCATTAATTTCAGATTCTAACGGTACCGCAACCGTTTCTTCTACCACATCGGCACTCGCCCCAGGATATGAGGTACTCACAGAAACGGTAGGGGGGGTAATATCTGGATATTGTGCAACCGGCAACGCATAAATAGAAATGGCACCAACCAATACCATAAGTATGGTCAGCACAAAAGAAAACTTTGGTCTGGTGATAAAGAATTGGCTGATCATGGATTCGACCCTGCATCTGATTCTGGTTTTGTATTTTCCGCTTTATCTTCTATTCCATTTTTTTCTGCATCTAATTTGAGCGGAGATTCAGACGTGCTATCTGATGTAGATTCTATTTTGGGTTCATTGGTTATCGCATCAACTTTAATGCCAGGTCTGACTTTTTGGATGCCTTCGGTTATAACCCATTCCCCCTCTTTTAAACCGTTCTCTACAACCCATTTAATGCCGTATTTCTCACCTAATGTTATCTTCCGACTGGCAACCATACCTTGGGCGTCAACCACCAGCACACTATGCCCCGCTTGTTGTGATATCACGGCAACTTGAGGCACTAAAATAACCATTTTATCTTTCTTCAGTTTTACCAAAACTCTGACATACTGCCCTGGCAATAGTAATTTATCTGGATTGGGGAAATTACAGCGCAATAATATCGTGCCTGTTGCCGGATCGATTTTATTATCTACAAAATTAATATTCCCTGCATGAGGGTATTCTGAGCCATCAGGCAATAACAAAAATGGCGTAAACAACTTGCCGACTTTAACCTTCTCTTGTGATTTTTGTTGTTCAATTTGGAACTTTTTGAATTCCATAAAAGCAACTTCACTCACTGAAAAATTAACATAAATAGGATCCATTTTATTAATGGTCGCTAAAACCCCAGAACTGGGACCGACTAGGTTTCCAACATCATATGCGGCTCTGTCAATCTGGCCATCAATAGGCGACACAATATTAGTATAATCCAGGTTTAGCTGCGCTTTTTCTAATTCTGCATTTGCTGCCGCTACAAATGCAATCGCAGCTTTTTCATCTGCAACCGCTTTGTCTAGTTCTGATTGACTAACCGTTTGCTTGCGCTTTAGCTCTTCCATTCGCAATAAACTGACTTTAGCAAGTGCTAAATCAGCTTCAGCTTTTGCGACACCCGCTTTTTCTCTGTCTACTTCTACTTGATATGGTGGTTTTTCAATGAGAAATAAAACATCACCTGCTTTGACATTTCGACCAGCAATAAAACTTTGCTTCTCCAAAAAACCTTCTACTCTTGCTCTTAGCTCCACCTTTTCTATTGCTTCTGTTTTGCCGACAAAATCTGAGCTTGCAGTAATTGCCTCTTTGACGATCTCAGCGACCACCACAGCGGGGGTAACCTGTTCAACAGGTTGGGACTCCTTGCACCCGCCACAAAATCCAAGCAATATAAAAATAGATATACAATTAACTAATTTTTTGTCCATAAAACTCATCAGCATCCATGCGGTTCCAATTGATTTCCAGTTATATATATACTGCCAGAGTCTAGACCATAAGTCATGAAGCCATAATTACACCATTGCAACCATCACGCTTCCCGGGCATAATTGTTTGTTAGTTACTAAGAGAATTATTTATTTAAGAGCTAGTGGAGTTTGTTATGATCAGTATTTTTAAACAGCAGCTTAAACAAGCGGCAAAAACAGCCACGATAATAAGCATATTATCTGTATTGCTCAGCACGTTAAGCTTGACGAATAGTTATGCAGCTGAAAAACCCCCCAAATTTAAGCCCCCATACGAGACAATCCAATATGCGGCTGCACCAGCGTCCTATTCCGAGGCGATTATGAGAGCATCACCAGCGGTTGTTAGCATCCATTCCAGTAAGCTCGTCTCAAGAGAAATGCACCCTCTGATGCGAGATCCATTTTTCAGACAGTTTTTTGGAGATCCCAGAAGTGGCCAACAACCACCACAAGAAACGCAATCAGGCATTGGTTCAGGTGTCATCGTCACAACAGACGGTTATATTCTAACCAATAATCATGTCATTAGCGGTGCAGATGAAATAGAAGTTAAATTATCTGATGGCCGAACGACTGAAGCTAAAGTTGTTGGTCGAGATTTAGAAACCGATCTGGCTATTTTAAAAGTGGATCTTAAAAAGCTACCCACAATTGCGTTAGGCCATTCAGAATCTGCCAAAGTAGGTGATGTTGTTTTTGCCATTGGCAATCCTTTTAACGTCGGCGTAACGGTTACCCAAGGGATTATTAGTGCAACACATCGCTCACAGCTTGGTATTAATACATTTGAGAATTTCATTCAAACAGATGCTGCCATTAACCCAGGCAACTCAGGTGGTGCACTTATTGACGCCAGTGGGAATTTAATCGGTATTAATAACGCTATCTACAGCCGTACTGGTGGATATCAAGGCATTGGCTTTGCGATTCCTGTTGAAATGGCCAAAGGCATAATGGGTCAGCTAATAAACAAAGGGCATGTAACGCGTGGGTGGTTAGGTATTACAGTTCATAAGCTAACCGAAGAACTAAGGAAATCTCTTGATTACCCCAAAGGAGAAGGCACCGTCATTGCCAGCGTTATTCGAGGTGGCCCTGCAGCCAAAGCAGGCTTACGCTCTGGTGATATTATTATTAATATAAACAACTCAGATGTACACGATCCTAGTGATGTCTTAAAAGTCACCGCTCAACTAAAACCTGAAAAAGCATATTCTATTGCTGTCATCAGACAAGGTGAAACACATGACTTGAGAGTAGAAATTGGCAAACGTCCCACCCAATCAAATGCAGAAAAAAAGGCTAAAGATAAGGAAGATAAAAGAAATAAATAAACATTTATTTTATCTCGCTTTGCTAGCCCCGCTTGAAACAAATTGAGACGGGGCTTAGCAAACGAATGGTATAGGAGGGAAGCCCATGCCAGAACAAACTAAAACAGAACGTTCAGATGCTGAGCTAGATGCCCTATGGAAAACCTTTGATCTTAATGATAACGAAGGTTATAAAGATGCCCAAAAAACTTCTCCCCACCTAAACACGGCACAACCAAAACAATCTTCCCCTTTAAATAATCTCAAACTATTTATCGAAAAGTATATCCCTGGTGGCAGGTTATTCTTGCACTCATTTTATTTCCCCATATGGAGAACAAACCTTAAGGTGGCAAATGAATGGCAGGAGCAATTACAAACATTGCTCGGCTCTTTGTTACCCAAAAAATATTCTAATACTTTTGATTGTTTAAAAAACAATCGTGTCACTCAATTATTTTTTTCACATGATCTGCAAGACCTCGCCGCACAAACATCTGAGCACAACGATAAAGAGATAAAAACAAGCCCCGTGCCGAAACAACAGAGTAACAAATCTAAAACTCAAATCTAGCTTTTTGTCTATATGGTTCCGCTTGATATGGCTCACCTAGCTTATGTCCTTTTGTATACCCGCTTTCCTCTCTAGGTCTAAAGCGATATAAAATAGTTTTAGCAGTATTTGCAGATAATGCGCCACGACCCACTGCCTGCTTTATAACAGCGTCCTGCGTGTCTTGCTTGTTTTTGAATAATGGCTTCTCTGTTACTAAACTTAGAACATTTTTTATTCGCAGCATCGCTTCAATGATTTCTTCTTCCGACATGGTTAAGCAAAATCGGATGTTGGGTATACTAAATTGATAATTTAACTCACCAGGCAATACTTCTAAGTCGGTCAAAAATCTAAAAGCATTCCTGAAATCCATGCTAGCGTTTAACCGCATATCGCCTAGATATTTTCCTTGAAACGCCGACAAATCAAATAAACAAAAATAGGCAGCACTTGGATTTACCACAAGCTTTAAGCCTGAAATACCTTCTAAGGCAGAGGATTTTACGCTTGACTTCATGGGCGTCTTATTAAGACTGGCTCTAATTTTGTCTTGTGTCTCTGCTGATTCAATCGCATCGATGCCACTCATTAGAGCGATTGTTAGATCCTTCCTAAACCTATACTCTGCATTGTTCTCGGCAATGTATTTCTGCCTTTCTTCTTGAGGCATACCAAAAACAGCGCTTAATGCTTTTTTACTATACGCTGATATCATACATTGTTGCTTAAATAATAGTTTCCCCATTGCCGACATTAAGTCTTTTGGCCCAATAGCCATCCCCGCTCTCACCGCCGCCAAACCATAATCTTTAGATATGCTGATCAATGTTAGCGTTTGCTTTGCGGCGCTAGATTTAGCAAAAGTTCCAGGTTCTTTGTCATCTAACCTGATGTTTCTATGGGTTAAATCATCAATAATACAAACATCACGCGCTACAAATACTTTTGCGAGCTCGTTAATCTCATCTTGTTCTAAAACGGTTCCCAATGGTGTGTGAGGATTAATATTAAAAAATCCTCTTACTTTAGGACAAAGCGTCAATAATAGTGACTTGGCCACTGGCTTATTTTGTCTATACAGTACGCTATCTTTAATTTTTTGATTAATACTTAATATGACAATATTTGTTTGCGCCTCCGATTGAGTGACAGCGTCTACAATTTTTCCTTTTTCCTGAGATACATTAAATTCTTGTAACGGGTGAGAGTGCAAAGTATTAAATGTTTTTAAATTGTTTTCTACTTGAGTAATATAATCTTTTTGTAACTTTTTATTTGTTTGAATAATAAGACTTGATATCTCTGACACAACAGGTTTGAATCTATTTTGGGCATTTAATGGCAAAGAGACGACTTTACCCCCAGCATCAAAAATAGGATCCAGTAACAAACCATAGGTAGGTTCTGTCACAATCACGACATCGTTTGGACTTTTAATTATATGGGGCATACTCAGGTTAAATAAATGGTGTGTGCCATATCCAGCTAAAGCAAATAGACCCTTCGTATTACCGCTGCCATGGATATCATAATCTAGTTTCGTTTCAGCAGGTAAAATATTCTCTTCAATGCAGTATTTTCCTAATTTTCCAACGAGTTTTTCTGTGGCAGTATGATTGGTATAATCCACCAGGTTAATCAATTTCAAACTCTTCAGTTTTTTCTCAACATATTTCGGCGCCAAAAAACCACTACTGCCTGATGATGCGTCGATTCCACCCAGTAAAAAGGCTTGTAAAGACCTTGAGACTTTTTGAGACAAAGCTTGAAATATCCAGTTTTTTCTAGCCTTTTCAAGTTGAGATTTGGGGGATACTTTTTCTTTACCCTCTGTCTCTACCTGCTTAAATTCTGCAGACAGTGCTTTTAATGCATTTTGAATATGCTTAGAACCAAGTAGTTTATTTCTGTGTTGTAAAGGCATCAAGTCTTCCCGTCATATCACAATTAAATCAATATGCTGGGAAAAAAGTTTACTTACCAACAAAATTAGTTGGTAAGATTACCTTGGCTAAACGTAGATTTCAAACTTTTTTTTAATATTTGTTAAATTTCAAGGATACTCTATATAATATATAGCAAGTTGGCTATAGGGCTTGCTATATATTATCCTCTGCAGGACATAATATTTCAGCCAAAAGCACTCAATCCCGTCAAATATCGACCAATAATCAAATGATGCATATTATCTGTGCCTTCATAAGTGAAAACAGATTCTAAATTATTCATGTGCCTCATGACATGGTATTCCAAACTAATGCCGTTCGCTCCGAGTAAATTTCTAGCTTCTCTCGCGATTTTAAGCGCTTCTCTGCAAGCATTCATCTTGGCCATTGAGACCATCACATAATCAGCTCGCCCTTCATCCATCAACCGGCCTAATTGTAAATTAAGTGCTTGTGCTTTTACGATTTCGGTATACATATCGACCAAACTTTTTTGAACCAACTGAAAGCTGGCAATGGGTTTAGAAAATTGTTCTCGCTCTTTGGTATATTGTAAGGCTTGCTCAAAACAAGCCTGTGCTGCCCCCATTGCCCCCCATGCAATGCCATAACGCGCCTTTGTTAAACAGCTCAATGGTGCGGCTAAGCCCTTGTCACTGCCAGGCAAATAATTTTCATCCGGCACAAAGCAATCTTGTAGGCTAATCTCGCCCGTGATAGAGGCGCGAAGAGATAATTTTTGCTCAATAGAGGCGGTGTGAAAACCATCAAATGCTCTTTCAACAATAAAGCCTCTGATATCTTTGTCGTTTATTTTAGCCCAAATAATCGCTAAGTCCGCAATCGGGGCATTTGTGATCCAAAGTTTAGAGCCATTCAGCACCCAACCACCGTCTACTTTTTTGGCTTTGGTTTTCATACTAGAGGGATCTGAACCAGAGTTGGGCTCTGTTAATCCAAAACAACCTATTTTTTTAGCTTGTGCCATATCTGGTAAAAATTTTTCTTTTTGCGCCTGTGTACCAAATTCAAAAATAGGGTGCATACATAAAGAACTCTGTACAGAAGCAAAGCTTCGAATGCCACTATCCCCTTTTTCTAATTCCTGACAAACTAAACCATACGCCACATAAGAGGCATCCGAACCACCATACTGCTCAGGCAAAGTCATGCCCAATAGTCCTAAATCTGCCATAGCCGTAATAAATTCTTTCGGGAATTCGGCTTTTTCATAGCACGCTGAGATTTTCCCCATAAAGTCTTCTTGAATAAAACGAGCAACAGTGTCTTTAATCAATATTTCTTCTGTGTTAAGTTTTTCATCAAGCAGAAACAAATCTTGCATGTTCTTCATCCTTTACAAAGTCTAAAATTTCACTCACAATATTGTCGCGTTTGGGCAATATCTCTTCGAACGCTTCTCCCAGAGGAATAAAGCAATCCTCTGCGGTTATACGCTTAATTTTGGGTAGAGTAGCCATGTTTTCTACAAAATAAGTAACAAGCTGTTCGCTGACTGACCCCGTACGCCTACACTCATCTACTATTAATATAGCTTTGATATCACTTTTACTTTTAAAATATAGATTCAGCGCCTCTTTGGGCAATGGTGCTAACCAACGTAAATCTAACAATCCAACAGCACATTTATGTTTTGTTTCTAATATTTTGGCAGCTTGCCTTGATAAGTGCATGCCATTTGCATACGAGATAATAATATACTCTGCCTCTGTATTCCCTTCTAACCCTATTTCGCCAAAATTAATTTCTTGGTCTAACCCAGGATAGACTTGCAATGCTTGGTTATCTTTTGCCTTGTGTAAATCTCGGGTCATATACAGGGCAATAGGCTCTAAAAAAATAACAACCCGCTGCTCTTCTTGCGCCAAACGTACAGACTCTCTTAACAGCATTGCCGCATCTTGTGGCTGACTAGGGCAGGCTATAATCACACCAGGTATTTCTCTTAAAAAACCAATTGCATTATCATTATGAAAATGCCCACCAAACCCTTTTTGATAAGCTAATCCTGGAATACGTATCACCATCGGATTGGTAAATTGCCCATTAGAGAAAAAAGACTGTGTGGCCGCTTCGCCCCTAATTTGATCTACCGCATTGTGGGTATAGGCCAAGAATTGAATTTCAGGAATAGGCAAAAAACCATTTTGTGCCAACCCTAAGGCAGTGCCTAATATCGTTTGCTCATCTAGTAGCGTATCAAATACTCGCTTGCGACCAAACCGCTGTTTTAAATCTTGGGTTACCCGGTAAACACCGCCTTTATTGCCAACATCTTCCCCAAAAACAACTATGTTGTCATATTTGAGCATTAAGTCGGTTAAGGCAAAGTTAATATGCTGCGCCATATTACGAGGCTCAAACAGATAACGTATTTGTTTACCAAAGCATTTTTCTCTTATGACCCCATCGACAATATTACTTTTAATAACACGAGCAGGTGGAATAATACTGGCACAAATTTCTTTTGCTATTCGCAGCTTGGGCTGAGCCAATGCCCGTATGCTTTGTTCTTGCACTGTTTGGCGCATATCTTCATATCGTTGTAGTATCTCTTTGTCGCTTAACCAACCATGTTGTTTAATTATACGAGCGGTATGCAATAAAGGGTCGTCCAGCTCTGTTTGAAGAATGCTGTCGTCAGACTTATAATGAGACTCGATATCCGAACCCGCATGCCCCATCAAGCGAACAGTTTTAATATGCAAAAATACCGGTTGGCGTTTCTTGCGCGCTAAATACTCTGCTTTTTTTGCAACATGATAAACATCCGCTAAATTGAGACCATCGCAGGTTAAATAATGTATGGCTTTCTTAGAGCGCATTTGAGTGGCTATCCACTCAGTGGGCGTCGGAACGGAAATTCCCCAGCCATTATCTTCACAAATCCAAACAATCGGTAATTGCTGGGTATATTGAAAAATCCATTCTGTTGCGTTGAATGCGCCTTGTGCCGTTGAATGATTAAATGAGGCATCGCCAAAACTACATAAAATAACGCTATCAGGTTCTAGCCGAGAAAATTCTTGCGCTGCTGGCAAATTGTTTGCCATAACAATAGAATAAGCCGTACCCAACGCCTTAGGAAGGTGAGACGCAATAGTCGACGTTTGAGGCGGCACATTTAATGGCACACTGCCAAACACTTTGTGCCGCCCACCAGAAATAGGATCCGCACTAGAGGCCACTAATGATAAAATTTGCTCGTAAATATAATCAGCATGCAATGCTTTCTTGGCTCGTTGCGCCATGAAGGCACCACTACGATAATGTAAAAAAGCCATATCTTTAGTGTCAAATACCTCGGCAACAGCGGCATTGCCTTCATGACCACTACTACCAATTGTATAATAGCTCTTTGCATCTTCTTTTAAAATACGAGCAATCAAATCTAAATGTCGACTCAATAGCTGTGAATCGAACAGTGCCAAAAATTCCGTTCGACTTAAAAGCGAATCTTCCGGAGAAGTGCTCGATTTTTCTGTCGGATAATGGCTATTTTTAACGACACTTCGAAATTGATTATCAATACTCTTGGCACGATTTAAATCCATCTAAACTGCCTTATTTTTTGTTATTATTTCGCTAATTCTGCTCTCATAGCTTGTATAGCCTGTGCATAATTGTCGGTATTAAAGATGGCAGAACCTGCCACAAACATATCTGCTCCTGCCTTCGCGACTTGAGCAATATTATTAATTTTAACGCCCCCATCCACTTCGAGGCGAATATCTCTTTTGGAGGCTGTGATTAATTTTTTGACTTGGGTTATTTTGTCATATACGGCGGGAATAAAAGACTGACCGCCAAAGCCAGGATTCACCGACATCAACAAAACAAAATCTAATTTGTCCATCACATAATCTAATACGGACAAAGGTGTGGCTGGATTTAAAGCCAAGCCAGCGAGACACCCTTTTTCTTTGATCAGTTGTAAACTTCTATCAACATGTTTGCTCGCTTCTGGGTGAAAAGAAATATAACTTGCACCTTCCCCAGCAAACATTTGAATCATTTCATCTACGGGCTCGACCATGAGATGTACATCAATGGGAGCAGTAATACCATAGTCACGCAATGCTTTGCAGACTAACGGGCCGATAGTTAGGTTAGGAACATAATGGTTGTCCATCACATCAAAATGCACAATATCGGCCCCAGCATCTAATACAGCAACGACATCTTCTCCTAATCGAGCAAAATCCGCCGATAAAATAGAGGGGGCAATAATAGGTTGGTTGGTTTTCATAATTTATTTTGGCCAAATAAAAAGAGCTTAATTTATTTTATTAAGCCCCAATTATAGACTAAGAAAAATAGCAGGTGAATCTTTAATTATTAGTTATCTAGCCAGTATCCAAAACCAATCATCGCCAAGTTCACACCACTGTTTGGTCTTTTGATAGAGGCATTAGAATAATGATAGCCTCTTAAGCTCAAATCATACTTTCCATTACGACCAAAACGCACACCAATACCCACTTTATCTTCAAACTGGAAATGCAAAGATAAACGTCTACCACCTATTTCCGTATCAGACAACCAAGAGCCCGCAACACCTAATTCAATATAAGGCATTATGTGAAATGGTGAAAAAGGCGCTTGCCGTTGCCATCGAAACATAGGGCCTGTGGTCACTAAGTCCATACGGTTATTATTATTGACAGATGTACTCGTGGCAGAGCGCTCCCATCTAGAAACACTAGACTCCCATATTGCATTGAGTCCCCAATCTTCCTCCGCTCGCCAAATAGAACCAAAGTCCCAAGAAGCTCCTAGCCTATAAGGCGTAATATCTAAAATGCCTTCCCCGCTACTAAAAGAAAAACCTAAATTTGCAACAGCAAATTTTGAATAGAACACTGATAATAAGATGACCAATATTGTTTGTTTTTTAGCTAACATTCTTTCCCTCAGACTAAATCCCTTAATTATTAGTCTAGCTAATGTTTTTCACTCTGCCATTGTCAGTGATTTTAATATCCATATAATAACTATATTATTTATACAGAATATCCCTAGGGTAGTTGCCAAAAAATAAACATCAACTATGACAAGTAGGGCAACATATGTTAAGATTCCAGCCTTTCTCGTTTAACTAAGTTAAAAATGGTTAAAACGTTATAATAACAATAGAAAACAAATAGGAACAGTTGCTATGAGGGATTTCCAAATGACAAGAGCCCCAAGAAATGATAAAAGAGAACGCTTAGTACAGTCAGCTGACAAATTAATCTATGAGCAAACTTTTCACACAACGACTTTAGCGGATATCGCAAAATTAGCAGATGTGCCTCTCGGTAACGTTTATTACTATTTCAAAACCAAAGATGCCATCATGGATGCTGTATTAAAAAAACGTGCCGGTGATTGGAGAGTGTTATTCCAACAATGGGAACAAATTCCTGATATCAAACAAAGATTAGTTGCACTACTGAACTACCATGTAGAACAATCCGATATCTTATCTAGATTTGGCTGCATGATTGGTAGCCTATGCCAAGAACTCGGCAAACAAGGCGGTGATATTTCTGATTCTGCTGCAACATTGCTAAACGATATTTTACAATGGATTGAGAGCCAATTATCACAGCTAGGTAAAGGCGAAGAGTCTAAACCTCTAGCTGAGCATTTGTTAGCGAATATTCAAGGTATGAGTCTAATGTCCGTGACATTTAGCTCTCCTGAATATTTAACCAAGCAAAGCAAAAACTTGGAAACGTGGTTGCAGACTGTTTAGTCCCATCTAGCTTTCTAGCTATCCTTTTATTCCCCCCTACTCATAATGAATAGGGGTGAGTTCTTAATTTACGGGTTGCCCAACGAATTCCGTTTTTCAGGCGCATCAAAGCCAACAATCTTAGGTACAGACTCCTCATCAAATGTACCACCCTCCAATTTTTTCGCAATCGCCGTATTTAATGCATTAAATACAGTTTCCCTTTGCGCTTCTGGTGTATCCTGTAAATTAAACTCTGTATTAGGCTTCGCAGTCGCAACAGCCATCTCACACATACGTACAATTGCAGCATCTTCTAACGCTTGCTCCATGCCTTTATCAATAGAATACTCTACACGCGGCTTATCACCTTCATTTTTCCCAGGCAGTTCTTCTGCATAGCCTTTGAATGTTTGATTCTCTTGCCCTGGTTCTGTCGCTTTAATTTCAAACTCAATTTCTAACCCCGGATTGTTTTCAAAGCGCCTCAATTCTTTAGAGCGTACGGATTTGATACCTAGCTGTTCTTTCAAATCAGGATTATTTAACTGAATAGTCAGTTCTTTGAGTGTTACGTCAGTTTCCTGTAAAATAGGATTTCTGCGGTGTTTTGATATGCCTGCATTTAACTGTTGATTAAAAGCAATCGCGTCAGGTTGTGTGTTAACTTTTCCCCGAACCTCCTTCTTCGCCTTTTTTTCAGGTGGGTTCATGCTTGAAAACATTTTAACAGGAACATGTTCTTCAAGAATAATATCTACTTTTCCCTTATCTTCCTTTGCTGCTTTTAGAACAGGTTTCTTTCCTTCTTTAGCGTCAAATAACTTTTCTTTGCTTGATTCTGCGACTTGCCATTTATTAGCATCGTCCACTTTTCCAACTGTTACAGGTTTCTGTTCCTTATTGGCATCATCTACCTTCACAGGTTTCTGATTCTTATTCGCGTCTGATGATTTAGCTGGTTGTTTTTTCTTGCCAACTTGTGTTGTCAAAGCCACACCTTCTGCTTGCCCCTTTTTATAAGCCGCATCTAAAGTAGGGTCAGAGTAATTGCCCTGCTCCATAGCTTTCATTAAGTCTTGAATGCGCTCACTATGCTCTGTACTATGAAAGCCAACCCCAATACCACCACCTATCGCATATGGATGATCTGGATTAGGTGTTTTGGTGTTTTGCAGCCCTAATACTTGCCAACCATCACCTGCATGTTGCGCAATATTGGCCATATCTCTATTAACATCATTTGTGTCAATTTTACCAACATCATTAGAATGCTTCATTGTCGCTATCGGCAAGATATGCAATTTATCTTGCAGCTTAGCTTTTTGAATTTTTTCTGCTAAATGTTTAAAAACAACCGCTTGATTCCCCCCGCCCAGACTATATTTCCCTGATAGATACCCATCTGTAACATTTTTACATTGATCGCCATTAGCAGAATATGTGATAGCAATTTTGGCACTGGAATCTGCTAATAAACGTTGCTGCATTTCTGTGAAAATCTGATTTGCTTGATCATAAGCAGAAATGTTACTTTTTGTCTTATCGTCTACATAAGGTACGTAATAATTTTCAAGCGAATTAGCCTGTGAAGCTTTTGAGGAAGCTTTCTTTACAGATTCTTTTGCGGGTTGCCCTAACCCTAGAGAGGCGGATAAATTATTTTGTGTATGCTCGAATTTCAAGCTATCTAACATAGGGCGAGGATTTGCTCTCCCATGTGTTTCTATGCCTAATTTTTGAAAAATATTTGCAGCACGATCCTCGCCTAAGAAAACCTCATTACCATTTGTTGGCGCATTCCCAGCGAACTTTGCAAATTTAGCGGCATCTTGTGAAGAAGCCAAAGTAATCTGTACCACCTTTTTATCTGGTTGCCCTCTATCATCCACAAGGGTTATATCTGTTGCATTATTTTTTTCTTGTATTTTAGCTAATGTTCGCCCCATCGCACTTTGCGGCTTAATATGTGCAGGTAATGCTCTTATTGGCTGTACTTTGGGTTGGCCAACAGCAGGGATAGTATAGTCCATCACATGATATGATTTTCCTGTAACCTCATTCTTACCAACATACCGTCTCAAAGCATCATGCTTAATATTATTTGCTTTACTTTGTAAAAGCGCCTCGTACGCAGCATGAGGGTCAGGAATCGCTCCTTTTTCTGGGGCTATAAATTCATTACCTAGTTCTAAAATGATTATACCTAATAAATTACGTCCTCCCCCATCAGAGCCAGATGCCCAATTCTCATCATGCCGACTAATTTCCATAGGCATGATGCCACGCTGTGCAAACTCTTTGGGCTCTTTGGGATTTACCGGGGTTTTGTTCAATTTTTGAACAGCCCCCCCTATAG
>CAZWHY010000050.1:0-20779 GCA_964633725.1 Uncultured Candidatus Berkiella sp. | reverse complement strand
TATCTTTAGCATTAAGATCAGCCCCCCTTTCTATGAGGGCTAAGGCTGTGTCTTTATGCCCATATTTGGCGGCTAGCATCAGTGCGGTTTGGCCATCCTTATCTTTAGCATTAATTGTTATGAGGGCTAAGACTATGTCTGTATGCCCATAAATCGCCGCCAACATTAGCGCTGTATTTCCATCTCTCTTTTTCAAGTCGGGATCAGCGCCCAGAGCTAACAGAACCTGCACAGCTTTAGCTTCCCCATTTTTTGCCGCCAACATCAAAGGGGTGTCCCCATTTTTATTTCTAAAGTTAACAGAAAGCACTCTGCACTCAATAGCTTGTAACGTTTCATCACCAACCCTAATAGAATTAAAGTGTTCATTAAAAGCGTTATGAATGTCTACAAACTCCTTTTCTCGAGAGTGCTCGGTAGCCTTAATTTCCATTATTGAGATAAGTTGGTGAGAGGCTTCCTCATTAAAACTATTCCAAGTCAAAATACCCCACAAGAACTTTGACATTGCCAATGGGGCTTCCGATGCCATAATAGAATCTAAAATAACATGTGTCCGATCTTTTTCAGATCCACGTGAATCATAAAAAAGGTAGGGCTTATCTTTATAGCACAAAATATTTTGCTTTCTGGAATCACAATAGTCAGTATAATCTTTAAACTGCTCGCGCTCATGATTGCTTATACCTAACCTAAGGCCAGAGCCAGCACCACAAGCCACTTTATGAGTATATTCCCTGTCAACCATTTCTTCAGCTAATTTGTTATACATAAACTTAACCGTTCCTTCATCGGCACTGCCACTCGTTTCTATGGAATCAAAAACAATTGCATTATTCTTGCTTCTCCATGCCCAGCATTGAGCAAGCACCTCATCATCCTGTTGAGGGTTATTGGCATCACCGCGACATAAAACATAAAACCCACCATTCGGGCTAGTTAAACCATGGATGACACACGGCTGACCTGCCTCGCCAGATAATGATTGGCAGCAATGAGTAAGCTTGCCAAAACAACAAGCTCTAGCCGCTTGCCAATCCTCCATCACATCCACCTTCATTAAATAAATTGCTGATTCTTCAAGCTCATCGCTCTCTACTGTTAAATTGGGAATGATATCATCATCATTTTGACGTTGTAATTCTTTGAATCTTTCATAATCAATCTGAACTAATCCATTTTTCAACATATAGCTATAAATATTATCGTGGCTAATAATAAGATGCTCATGCATTGATTTTAATTGATGTATACTGCATGACCTAAAATCCTTTATGACGCTCATCTCATATAGTTCAATGTAAAGACGTGAAAGCGCTTGATTTAACTCTGTATAAATTACCGCCTCATCCTCGTACAAATCACCATGCCTGCTTTTAAGTGGTTTGAGTTGTTTTTTCACCTTGGAGATTTCTTGCTCTTTTCCTTTGGTTTCATCCTTTAGCGTTTGCAGCCATTGTTGAGACGCTATTAGCTTATGTTCTAAATTATCCTGCCGTTGCTGTAACTGCATTTCATTCTCTGTAAGTGGGGCATGACTTTCCTCAAGCCCACTCATACGATCTTTTAGCAATTCAATACTTTCTATATCATCTCCCTCTGCCTGCAATTGTTCTTGTAATTGCAAATAGTCTTTATGTCCCTGTATCCAATTTAATATGTCATACTTACGCTCTAACTCAGCAATAGTCTTCTTGACTCCAGTTCTTGCTTTTTTGTTTTGTCCCACCTCATTTTTTAACTTCTTTTCCTCTGCCTTGGTCATTTTTTCACCTGACGAACTCGGCAATTCCATAAGCCTTTGTTCTAGTTCTAGCTCTGCCAAGCGCATTTTGGCAGCTTTATATTCCTCTGCTACCTCACCATTACGGAGCTGAAATAACGCGGTTTCCTTTTTCACCTGTTTGAGCTCTTCTTTTACCTGTTTGACAATATTCTGGTTGTCTATCTTTAAACGCCCATATTGCTGACTCTTAACCTCGATCAACTCATCAAGATTTTCTGCATTTGCAAGCAAATGACGAAAATCTTCATCGTTTAAATTACTGGGGATTTTTTCCTTCCATTCGCTAAAATTGCATTGTAATACATTGGGCAAAACAAACAGGCAAGCATCATGAAGCGCATACTTATTGTTATCCAGATTATCAATTATATATTTCAACGCCGAATCTTTGGCCTTGGGGCTAAGACTTGTGCGCTTAAAAGCAACGGAGAGCTTCAGGGCATGCTCTTTAGCAATACCCACTCCTTCTGTTAAATAAGCTAACTCGCAATAAGGTACCAGCTGTTGGTATAATTTGTGGTTGTAAAAGTCACCATATGCATCTGCGTCAGGATGGCGCTCAACACTTAAGACACTCTCACTTTGAATATCCTGAATAATCTGTGAAATATATTCTTGGGCATCTTTCCCGGTATTCGCTTCTAGCAGGTCACTGATGGCATCCTTAGCCTCTGCATTTTTTTTCTGATGATACAAAAGATCAATTTTCCTGAGAGATAGTAGAATGTCTTGAAAATCTTGTTGTAACTCTGCAACAGCTTCTAAACCCTCACTATCAGACGATACTCTATCACTATCAATTGAATCTGGCATAATATATAAACCTCATGCTTATGTGTACTTACAGAAAAACCGTCCATGTTCCCTACTCTAATTTTAAGACCATTACACACATAATAAGTTCAGGAAATTCAGGCAGTTGTAGCAGCAATTTAGAAATGTCCGGTTAAACAAGTTAGAAATGTCCTGAAAAAACAGTCAGTTGGTTTTTTCATATACTAATAGAGAAACTAACAAGGAGGCTAAGCAATGCAGGAATATTTGAGAATGAACGCTCAGGAACTGAGCAAAGTGTCAGTGATACAATCTGTGGTTATGCGTAACCTCACGCAAGTTGCCGCAGCAAAAATATTGGGATTATCAGAACGTCAGATCCGACAGTTAAAAAAATCTAGAAAAAACCCTTTGGGAACCTGCATAATTTGTCGCATTATTTTAGGTGCTATTTTTAAAAGTACGCCAATCTCTTTTCCGTCGTCTCGGACATTAGTGCCACTAGCCGGGCTTGCCCGGATAGTGGCAGTTATTATACGCGCTCATCAAGATTTTATCCTGGATGCCAGGCTAATAAGAGTAACTAATTCGCAAAGCTCACAAGTTGCTCTAATTGCCGGCACGACATTAATAAAAAACAGTTTAATAGCTAAGAGGAATGATTTTATGCTAGCCTGGATGTAATAACAATACGGACATTTTTAACTTGCCCCCCGCCTGGCTCATGTCGATGATACTTCCGTCAAAATCATATCTTGTATCTTAGAAAACAAAAAAAGACATTTAAAAAAGATAGTGAAATGTATCGTATACAACAAGAACACTTAATGGGTACGCTTGAATCATTAGAAGAAAACACCCAGAAAAACTCAGGCGCAGGCTCAAGTTCAGGTTCAGGTTCAGACTTAAATAGTGATAGAAACTCAAGCCGCGTGAAATTTTAATCAATCTCAACTAGCAGTTGTTCTATAACCCTCTTTTCGTCTGCTTCAGAGGTTTGCTCTAATAAATGAGTCAATAAGTTTTTCGCTGATTTCGTTTCGCCGGCTAAAACAAAAGCTTTGGCTAGTTCAATCGAACTATTATTTTCTGTTAATGCGGCTAAATTTTCTAGCCTTGATAAATTCTGTTCTAAACCAATCACTTGTTTTGGAGCCGATACTGACTCTGGTATTTGCTCTGGCATTGATTCTAGATCTAGATCTAACTCTAAATCCAACTCTAGGTTTAAATCTGGTTCTGATTCTGGCTCTGGTGCTAACTCTATATTTTTATCTACGACAAATTCTAAAGGCTGTTTTTCTGATTCTTCTTCATTTTTTTCTTGTTCATTATTTTCTTGAGACTCAATTTCATCACAAAATTCAGAGCTATCGGCATGATGATTATCTTCAACCAAGCTATCTTGTGCTAATTTTTCGTCTAAAAATTTTATTTTCGACCAAATGTTAGGTACAATACTTGCGAGTTCATCTGATATGTTTTGTTGCCAGTGATAAAACTGCTGATTATTCTCAGTGACAACATAAAGCTCTAATAAGCGCAATAACGCTAACCAATGATTCGGAGCCTTGGCTAAAATATCACCTAATATTTTTTCCGCATCATCATATTTTTCATACGCTATCATTAATTCTGCTTTTTCTAAATCTTCCTGGAATTTTTGTTTGACCCCTTCATAGTCAAATTTTGCATTTAATTGCTTACTAACAACAGATTCTGGTGCAACTTGATTTTCTTCTGGGATATCAACTGCAGATAATGCCTCATCCATATCAAAGTCTAAGCCATAGTTTACTATCCCAGCATCTGTTTTTTGCGATTCTGCTTTATGCTCATCTAATGGTGGATATGCCTGATGCTCTTGATTCATTGCGACATCGAGTTGCTTTTTGCGCCAGAACCAATACCCTCCGGCGCTCGCCGCACCCAATATCATTAAAAGATATAAAACCCAATTGCTAGACTGAGAATCAGGATTTATACTGATTGGCGTAACGGGCACAACGGGGATAGAAGAGGCCGGCTCTACAGCAGCGACTTGATTAGATTTTACGGTGTCTGATTTTACGACATCTGGTTTTACGACATCTGGTTTTACTGCCGCGATTGCGTTTGGTTCTATTTTCTGATTTGTTTTTTCTTTCGCATTATCCAATGCATTATTTTGACTATGAATCGCATCGACTAATTTTTTATTATTATCTTCTAATACACTATTTTGCACTAACATCTGCTCATTTTTGCGCTGAGCAGTGTCCAGAGCCTCCTCTAATAGCGCAAGTTTTTGCTGAATGGCTTGAGTATTTTTAGCTGATAGTTCTTCTAGCTGAGAAAAATCGGAAGATTTTTTTTTTACTAACTCATTTGAATCAGTAGGGGATAATATTTTTAACGGCTTGCTATCTCGCAATGGCTGCATCGCCACAGTTGTGGCGGCATGGTTGGTTTGCGTATCTTGCGCTGATATTTTCCGTGCCTGAGACACGGCAATTTGAGGGGATGCTGCAATTTTGTCGCCGGCTTCACTGGCTGTAATTTGAGCCACTTCAAAAGATTCTGGCAAATATAAAATTGCCCCTTCTTTGAGCTTATTCATATTTTTCTGATAAAATGCATCAACATTTTTTTCATATATCGCCAATATACCTTGAGCCGCAGTATAAGGAGAGTTTGCTACCATTTTATGTGCTATTTGCCACAAGCTATCTTGAGATTTGACAGGACCATAACGATGGCCAAAGCCTATTTGGCTAGATACGCCTGTATTCTGAGTAACCGCTTGCTCATATTTTTTAGAATGACGACTTAAATCAGTAGGCGAATTTGCAACGGGACTACTGCTCACATCACTTGGATCTAGTAATACTGTATATTGCCGGATCATTTTTCCAGAAGGCCATGCGATATTGATGAGCATATCGACAACTGGATCTTTTATCGGATTCTTTGTGCGCAGCTGTATAAAACCTGTATCATCTGGGTTTTTGACCACTTTAAAATATAAGTCGTTCAACCAAGATGCTTTGTAAACCCCTGCCTTGGTAAAGTATATGTTCTCTGCCAATGCAATTTTGATTTGTGTTTCATCTAGATCTTCAAAATTACGCAGAGAGATCTCTGCCACCAGTGATTGATTCAAGTTAGACATAACGCGTATAGGCCCTACACTAAGAGCCATAGCTGCTGCCGGCAAGAGCCCTAAGCCTATAACAGCCACACCGACTGCTATGTCACTTAGGTATTTTAGCCGTTTCATATTTTTAAGTCTTTTCATCGAGCCCATATTGTTAGCATGCCAACTATAAGTTTGTCCATAATCTTATTTGTATAATAGTGCTATAAGTAATCTGTTACCACTTTCTCAGCTATTTGAATGCTATTTAATGCTGCGCCTTTACGGATATTGTCAGAAACCACCCAAAGATTTAGGCCATTCTCATGGGAAATATCTTCTCTCACTCGCCCCACAAACACATCATCATTACCGATAGCATCTAACACAGGGGATGGATAAGCACCTGCTTCATGTCCATCTTTTAACGTAACACCAGGTGATTGGCTTAGTAATTTTTTGGCGGCTTTGGCCGTGATTTTTTGTCGGGTTTCAATATGAATAGCTTCACTGTGGCCGTAAAATACCGGCACCCTCACGGCTGTTGGATTCACTTTGATATTATTATCTTCTAATATTTTTTGTGTTTCCCAAACCATTTTCATCTCTTCTTTGGTATAACCATTGTCTTGAAATTCATCAATTTGCGGAATCACATTAAATGCGATCTGAATGGGATAAACATCCTTTTTAATATCTTGTCCGCCCAATAGAGCCATCGTTTGGCCTGCCAACTCTTTTATTGCCTTTTGCCCTGAACCCGATACCGCCTGATAGGTTGCCACATTGATTCGCGTAATACCAACGGCTCTATGAATCGCCTGTAAGGCCACCAACATTTGGATTGTAGAACAATTCGGATTCGCAATAATATTGGTTTTTTTATAATCACCCAATCTATGACTATTGACTTCAGGAATAATCAGAGGCACATCATCAACGTAGCGAAATTCTGAGGTATTATCAATCACAATGCAGTTTTTAGCTGTCGCTTTAGGTACAAATTCTTTTGAGACACTACCCCCCGCAGAAAAAAATGCAATATGTGCTTGAGAAAAATCAAATGTCTCTAAGTTCTTAACTCTGACCAATTTATCTTTAAAGGTATAGGCTTTACCAACAGAGTTGGCGCTGGCCAATAAATATAATTTATCTATCGGAAAATTGCGCGATTCCAATAACTCAGTTAAAACTTCCCCAACCGCTCCTGTTGCCCCGACAATCGCGACATTGAATAACTTGCTCATAAAGCCTCACTTTTACTACTTTTACTAATAGAACATATTGATTTTCTAATCACCTCTCCCATTTCCTTGGTGCCTAGTATTTCCATATTGTCTTCATACAAATCCACTGTACGATAACCTTTGGCCAACACATCTGAAACAGCCTTATCAATCAAATCAGCTGCTTCCGGCTGCTTTAGCGAATACCGTAATAACATCCCTAGTGATAATATCGTCGCAATGGGGTTTGCTTTGTTTTTTCCTGCGATATCAGGCGCAGAACCATGTACAGGCTCATACAAACCAAATTGACTCTCATTTAACGAAGCGGATGGTAACATACCAATAGAGCCCGTGAGCATGGCGGCACAATCTGATAAAATATCACCAAACATATTTTCTGTCACGATAACATCAAACTGCTTTGGCTCATGAACCAGCTGCATAGCCGCGTTATCAACATACATATGTGATAGTGTGACATCCGAATAATCCGCATGCACTTTTTCAACAATACGTCGCCAAAATTGAGACACTTCTAAGACATTGGCTTTATCAACGGAACATAATTTTTTATTGCGTTTTTGCGCACACTCAAATGCCACTCTGGCAATACGCTCTATCTCTGGCTCATAATATTTTAATGTATTATAGGCAAAATCAACATGTCCCTCACTGCCAAAGCCTCTGGGCTCACCAAAATATAAACCGCCTGTCAACTCTCTGACAATCAGCATATCCAAACCTTCTACCAAGTGCTTTTTCAGGCTAGAAGCATTGGTCAAATTTTCATTCAATATAGCGGGTCTTAAATTGGCAAATAATTGAAAATGTTTTCTAAGTTGTAATAAGCCTTTTTCGGGTCTTTTATCAAGTTTGAGTTCGTCCCACTTTGGCCCTCCGACTGCACCTAATAATATAGCGTCCGCTGTTTTTGCCAACGCTAAAGTATCGTGAGGCAATGGCTCTCCAGCTTGATCTATCGCACAACCACCCACTAAGCCTTCTTCTATCTCTATAGACAATGAGAATATTTCTTGTAAGGTGAGCAAAGTCAATTTGGCCTCATGAATGATTTCAGGACCAATACCATCACCCGCTAATAAAAGTATTTTTGCTGTCATATTATGCTCTATTTATATTTTATTATCTGCAAATATCCAAGGCTCTGCTTTTTTTCGTATCGCTTCATATAATTTGATTTCATCGGTATGTTGTAAAGTCAAAGCGATATCATCTAAGCCTGCTAATAATTTATTTTTATCGGCTGGTTCTATCGTGAATTCAAATACTAAATCTGTAAACTTGACTGATTGAGATGCCAAGTCAATTTGCAACGATACACCTGGCTGTTCTAAACTTAGTTTCAATAAAGTTTGTACAGCTGATTCTGGTAAAGTAACGGGCAATAAACCATTTTTAACCGCATTGTTGTAAAATATCTCTGCAAAACTTGGGGCAATGACCGCTTCTATGCCATATTCTACCAGTCCCCAAACTGCATGCTCTCTTGATGAGCCGCATCCAAAATTTTTCTCTGTCAGTAAAATTTTGGCTGAGCGGTAAGCAGGCTGATTCAAAATGAAATCTGATTTGAGTGGGCGCTTAGTACAGTCCATCCCTAACGCACCCAGATCTTCATAACGCCATGCATCAAAAATATGCTGCCCATAACCCGTTTTTCGAATAGATTTTAGGAACTGCTTAGGCATAATAATATCTGTATCAATATTAGCGTGCTTTAATGGCACCACTATGCCTTCAATTTTGCCAACTTTTTTCATATCAAACGCCCTCTACAAAATTATCAGAAACATCCACAAAGTGTCCTGCAATCGCAGCCGCCGCGGCCATTGCAGGACTCACCAAGTGTGTGCGACCTAAATAGCCTTGACGCCCTTCAAAATTACGATTCGATGTGGCCGTGCACCTTTCTTGTGGGGATAATTGATCCGGGTTCATTCCCAAACACATAGAGCAACCAGGTTCACGCCATTCAAGCCCAGCTGTTTTAAATATTTCATCTAAGCCTTCTGCTTCTGCTTGTTGCTTGATTAATCCTGAGCCTGGCACGACTATAGCTTGTTTTATATTTTTGGCCAATGTCCGTCCTTGCACAATTTTGGCGGCAATCCGTAAGTCCTCAATCCGTGCATTGGTGCAAGAACCAATAAATATTTTATCTAAATAAATAGATTCAATAGCCATATCCGCTTGCAATCCCATATAATCTAATGCATTTTGATATTGTCTGCGTTTACCTGGGTCAGATATTAATTTAGGATTGGGTATTTTATCTTTTACCGATACCACCATTTCAGGAGAGGTGCCCCAGGTCACTTGTGGCTTCAAATCAGAAACATCTATGACAATATTCAAATCAAATTGCGCATCATTGTCTGAATGCAAGCTTTTCCAATACTCACAGGCTTTATCCCATTCTTTGCCCTTGGGTGCAAAAGGTTTATTTTTGACATAATCAATTGTGGTTTGATCAACTGCAATCAAACCACAACGTGCGCCCGCTTCAATCGTCATATTACAAATCGTCATTCGCGCTTCCATCGACAACTGCGAAATCAATTCTCCAGTGTATTCAATAGTATAGCCCGTACCCCCGGCGGTACCAATCTGGCCTATGAGCGCTAAAACCATATCTTTTGCCGAGACATATGGCGCGAGTGTGCCATTAAATTGTACTCGCATATTTTTCATTTTACGCTGAATTAAACATTGGGTCACCAGTACATGCTCTACATCAGACGTGCCTATGCCCATTGCAATGGTCGCAAAAGCGCCATGCGTCGAGGTATGAGAATCCCCACACACAATAGTCATACCTGGCAAAGTCGCCCCTTGTTCTGGACCCACAATGTGTACAATACCTTGCCTGATATCATCTAACCGAAATTCTGGAATCCCCCAAGATTCACAATTTTGATCTAAAGTCTGAATCTGTAGTTTCGCAATTGGATCTTGAATATCATGTCGATTGATTGTCGGTACATTATGATCTGGTACAGCCAGGTTGGCGGAGCTGCGCCAAATAAGTCTTTTTTGTTGTGCTAAGCCTTCAAATGCCTGAGGAGATGTGACTTCATGTAGTAACTGTCTATCGATATACAGTAAATCCAAGCCGTTTTCTAAACTCGTTACAACATGTGTATTCCATAATTTATCGTATAATGTTAAAGACATCTTAACTTCCCCTTTATCATTTTATGGTAAATTAACTCGACGCTTTGACCAACATCACCATCAACACAACACCGCCTATTAAAATAAGCGCTAATACACCCACCGTGGAAAAACTTTTGGATAAGTTTTCTTTGGAAAGTAGCTCTGGATTTGTTTTAATGACTTTGTAAATTCTCCAAACGATAAATAAACATAATATCGAAACAGAGATCTGAATGAGCATATCCAATAGATTATCACCTTTATTTATAATTTAATTAAATGGGTTGATTGCCATAACAAATCAACCAATGATTCATCAATACAATAGCCATCATGGCTTCACAAATAGGTACAGCCCGAATGCCCACACAGGGATCGTGTCGACCTGTGGTGACCACATCAACAGCCTCGCCTGCCTCATTCAAAGATTTTCCTGGAATGCGAATGCTAGATGCGGGTTTAAAAGACACTGATGCAACAATATCTTGTCCGCTGGAAATACCGGCTAAAATACCTCCTGCGTGGTTAGATAAAAAATGAGGATTATTCATATTATTCGTGGCTTGAGGATTCACCATTTCATCTCGATGCTCAGAGCCTTTTTGAGTAACGACCTGAATGCCATCTCCTATTTCCACGGCTTTTGCCGCATTAATACTCATCAATGCATGTGCTAAATTAGCGTCAAGTCGTTCAAAAACAGGCTCACCCAAGCCAACCGGTACGCCTTTTGCTTGCACCTGAACTTTGGCTCCAATAGAATCGCCCTGTTTTAGTAAATCCTGAATATATTGTTCCCACAATGGCACAGTATTTTTGTCTGGACAGAAAAAGTTATTTTGCCTGATTTCAGCCATATCATAATCTGCCAAATCAGCGGCAATATTACCTATTTGGGAAACAAATCCTAAAATTTCGATATTGTGATTGGCTAAAAATTTTTTGGCAATCGCACCTGCCGCAACACGTGCGACGGTTTCTCTTGCAGATTGACGTCCTCCGCCACGCCAGTCGCGAAAACCATATTTTTTAAAATAGGTATAATCACCATGGCCTGGCCTAAAAACATCTTTTATTTTTTGATAATCTTTTGAGCGCTGATCTTGATTTTTAATCATCAAAGCGATAGGGGCGCCTGTGGTTTTACCTTCAAAAACCCCTGATAAAATTTCTATTTTGTCAGGCTCACGTCTTTGAGTTGTATATCGAGATTGCCCTGGCCGTCTTCTATCCAAGTCTACCTGGATATCTTGCTCGTTTAATTCTAATCCAGCTGGGCAACCATCTACGATACAGCCTAAAGCAACGCCATGGCTTTCCCCAAAAGTTGTGACACAAAAATTCTGACCAAATGAATTGCCTGCCATCGCTTATGCTATTTTTTCAATCTGTGCACGAAACTCATTTAGCTCATCTTTTGTCAATAAGAATACACCTTCGCCGCCGTTTTCAAATTGCAGCCAGGTAAATGGTATCTCTGGAAATTGTGTTTCAACAATATCCTGACTATAGCCTACTTCTACCACTAAAATACCGCCTGGTACCAAGTGTTTTTCCGCTTCAAGCAATATACGTCGTACGACTTCTAGGCCATCTTCTTTGCCCACTAAAGCGCCTTCTGGTTCTGCTAAATATTCAGAAGGCAGTGTTTTATACTCTTCCATACTCACATAAGGCGGGTTTGAAACAATGATATCGTATTCACGTCCTTCTAAGCCTTCAAACAAATCAGACTGAATCACTTCAACACAATCTTCTAAACCAAATCGTGCCACGTTAATATTGGCCACTTCAATCGCTTTGGGGTTAATATCTACCGCATCGACTTTGGCACTTGGAAAGGTAAACGCACAACCAATCGCAATACAACCAGAGCCTGTACCAATATCCAAAATACGACCCACTTCACCTTCTTCGACCCAGGGGCTAAATTCATCTTCAATCAGCTCTGATATGGGCGAACGTGGGATCAACACTCTTTCGTCCACAAAGAAGTTTAAGCCACAGAACCAAGATTCTTTGACTAAATAGGCAACAGGCACCCGTTCTTTAACACGTCTGTCTATTCTTTTGACTATTTCACTTCTTTCAGATGGTATTAAGTTCGCATCCAACACATTCACATCAATGTCGGGAGGCAAATGCACAGAAGACAAAATAAGATTCACGGCCTCATCCCAAGAGTTGTCTGTACCATGCCCATATACTAAATTTTCTTTATTAAATTGCGAAACAGCCCATCGAATCATATCTCGAATGGTTATTAACGTCTCTTGGGCTTCTTTGGTTTCTAGCTCTGCTGCCATGGTACACCTTAAATTTCTTGCGACTATTCTAATAAAAATTAGATTAATCGGATTAAATAGCTCATTTTGCTGAATTTATTACTTTTAATCAATACTTATAAGCCATTAGCCAGATTAAATTTATAATTAAGTTTCTTAACCTATTTTCCACCTATTTTTTACCTATTTTTTTAGAAGGTTTTTTGGATAATTCTGCAATTAAATCGAAGGTATCTCTAATGTTTTGTTTTTTGACTGACTTTTTCCTGCTCGCTTTTGGGTTAAAACTAAGCGCTTGACTTTCTCCACCTGCAGCACGAAGTTTGTCTTCTTTAGTACTATTTTTAGGAGAAGCTTTAGCTGAAAGTGATTTTATGAGTTCATATTGGGTATCTTGGTGGGGCTTTTGGTTGGTTTCATTATTATCCTGCTCATTTATGCCGGTGTGCTCGGGCATGTAACTAAAAACTAGCGGCTTTGTTGGAGAATGCAACCAAGGAATATACCCCGCTACACCTGCTCCCAAAACTGCAAAAATCACCGCTATGATAGGCGAACCAAAATATAACATAACACCTGCGAGTAATAATAACCCAGCGCCAACAAGCCCTAGGCTCTTTTGATGGGTCACGTGTTGGGCAACTCGGGTAATCCAATCTCTATCTTCTTGAATAAATTCTCCTAATTTAGAGCACCGTCTTTTATTCCCACCAATACTATCTAATCCTCTATCTAACACGACACTTGAATTCCTCAGCATATTCATTCTCCTTATAGGAGCGGCCATGAAATAACTTACAGTTTGATCATGCCCGCCCTTTAGTTGCTTAGACAATATTATTCACTTTTTCTCAGCTGAGGATTTTGATAATATTATTGCACCCCTACTGTTAACAACTTAGTGCAAAACCCTACTTATGTTATTTAATAAACTTTTTATATTTGGTCTTTTTTTGTTGCAGCTTACTTCTACAACCTTCGCCTTAGATAGCAATCTAGTTTGCGTAACAACGCAACCTATCAATACTCTCACTATTTTCCCAAAATTTGAGGCGCCTGCAATAGCAATTAGCTTAAATGATACAGTCATAAGTTCTGAAATTAGTGGCATTATTTTGCAATTGCCTTTGCAAGTCGGTGATTCAGTCAAAAAAGGGGACACCCTTGCTGTTATTGCATGCCAAGACTATCATCTCAATGCTCAGCAATTTGAAGCACAACTTCAATCCACCCAAGCAACGATTAATTTTACAACTTGGAAACTTAAAAAAATCAAATCACTCGCTAGTGGTCATAACGTATCACAAGAACAACTCAAAGAGTTACAGAGCAATTTAACCAGTCTTAAGGCGAATCAGACTAGTCAAAAAGCTCAATTAAGTCAGGCTAAATTACAAATTTCTCGTTGTGCTATCCAAGCACCTTTTAATGGAATTATTGTTGAACGTATGGCAGATATTGGCGAAATGGCAATACCAGGCAGTCACATAATACATATCATAGACAATGAATCATTAGAAGTCAGCGCACAGTTGCAGCCCCACGAAGTTCTAAAGCTGAACCATGCTAAAAACCCAATTTTTTCAACCAAATATGGTGATTATCCAGTCACTATTCGTGCATCTGTTGGTGTACATTCAGAACAATATCGAACCCAAGAAGTTAGATGCCGCTTCAATCAGCAAAAACCATTGCCCGGCTCGGTTGGTCGTTTGGTCTGGCAAGATAACCAACCACATCTGCCAGCCCACTTGCTCAGTCAGTCTGATAATCAATATGGCATATTTATAGTTGAAAAAGATGTCACCGCAAACTCAGAAAATTCTCAAAATAATTATAAAGCACAATTTATGGTCATCAATAATGCAGCAGAAGGACGCCCTATCCCTCTTCCCTTTGAACTAAATTCTGATTTAACTGCAGAGTTAGCATTAGATGGCCGCTATAAACTCAGCCACAATGACACCGTACAGATTACACTATCGAGCGCCCCATGAACTTTGTTACAAAATTCATCAGCAATCACGTATTAGCCAATTTGACTTTTTTCTTGATTATCACTATTGGGTTTATCACATATACACAGCTCCCCAGAGAACGTGATCCCACTATTAATTTTAATTGGATCCAAGTCACCACAGTTTACCCTGGCGCATCTGCCCAAGATGTGGAAAAACGCATTACCGAGCCACTAGAAGAGGCTTTGCGCAAAGTCTCCGATACACGGTTTGTTTCTAGCGTCAGTCGAGACAGTGTATCGAGTATTTTAGTTCGATTTAACGAACTAAACGATAATATATTTAATAAGCGTGTCAATGATCTAAGGCGGGAAATACAAAATAAAGAAAAAGACCTGCCTCATGAAGTCGATAGCCCTGTTATTACAGAAATTACATCGGCCAATGGTTTCCCCACAGCAACAATTGTTGTTTATGGCAAAGGCAATGATGAGCAATTACGCATAGCGGCTCGCAATATCAAAAAAGATCTCGAACGTTTAGGCGGCATTGATAAAGTCGATGTCGTGGGATTGGCAGAACCGGAATTGCAAATATTTTTTGACCCCTCGCACTTGTCTTTGTTGGGTCTAACCCCAGTTGATTTAGCAAATTCTATACAAGGTCATTTTCAAGATATTTCTGCTGGTACATTATCTATCGATAACATGCGTTGGGTCATTCGTTGGATTGGTACTAGCGTAGAACCTGATTATCTAGCCAATTTACCGATATCCACTTCAGGTGGTGAGCTACGACTTAGCGAAGTGGCAATTATTCAAAAAGGCCGAGAGAAAGCAACAGATTTAGTGCGCTACCATGAGCACGATGCCATACTACTGTCCATCAAAAAACAGGCCAGAGTCAATGATCTCACGCTCGTTGCAAATATTAAAGATTATATACAAAACCAAAATAAAATCCAAAGTACCCGCGGCATTGAGCTGAGTTTAATTGATGATCAAACTGAAGTCACCCGAAGCGCATTATCTGTGATGCAAACCAACGCTTTATTTGGCCTATGTTTAGTATTATTTAGCACCTGGCTCTTTTTAGGTTTCAAAATCGCCTTATTAGTCAGTATTGGCATCCCTTTTACCCTGAGTGCGACATTCTGGGCTTTAGGCGCCTTAAATCATACACTAAATATTTCCGTACTTTTAGGCGTTGTGATATGTTTGGGTATGCTGGTGGATGATTCGGTCGTTGTGGTGGAAGCCATTTATTATCGCATGCAACGAGGCGCGACAAAGCTACAGGCTATTACAGATGGCTTAAAAGAGGTATTTGCCCCGGTTACCACTTCTGTTTTTACGACAATATCTGCTTTTTTACCACTCATGTTATTGCCCGGCATATTGGGTAAATTTATGTTGGTTATCCCGTTGGTCGTAACCCTTGCTTTGCTATTTAGCTTGGTGGAAGCGTTTTGGATGTTGCCTGCTCACCTGAATGCCATAAATATTAATTTGCATAATCCTTCAAAAATACAACAATATCGAGATACATTCACCGCCAAAATTCGCATAAATTATACGCGTATCCTCATCAAGACTATACGCAATCCTTTTAAAACATTATCTTTATTAGTATTTTTACTGGTATTCTCTTTTGCCGCTTTAATGTCTGGCATGGTTAAGGTGAATTTTTTCGCATCCGATCCCATTCGGCTTTATTACGTCAATGTTGAGATGCCAACCAATACATTAGTCCACTCTACGATAGAGTATGTACAAAAAATAGAAAATATTATCAAACAAAAAATCCCAAAGAATGAACTCAGAGCCATTACCTCATATGCTGGCATTATGTTTGATGAGATGGAAGCTGTTTATGGCGATAATTATGGCCAAGTGATGGTCAGCCTTAATCCTCATTCCCCTAACATGCAAACAGTCGATCAAATCATCGAAGCACAACGAAAAGATGTATTATCGGTCCCAGGCCCTAAAAACATTTCATATCTACGCATGGCCAGTGGTCCCCCCACTTCTAAGCCAATTCACATCAAAGTACGAGGCGATAATTTTGAAGATATTCGCAAAGCGGTGATCGATGTCACTGCGATTTTAAATAATATCCCTAGTGTTAGTGATATTTCAAATAATGATACCGTTGGACAACCTGAGTTAATTATTAAACCAAACCACGATGCGATTAATCGCTCGAAAATTAGTCCCGCTGTCGTATCTAGAATAACCCGCTTATTAGTCGATGGTGAAATCGTTGCATCAACCCAACACGAGGGCGAAAAATTAAATGTACGGCTAAAAGCAAATCCTTTACCCAAAGAAAGTGTTGATGCTTACTTACAACAAACCATTGCACTCCCCAACCAAGGCAAAATACGTTTAAGCGATTTAGTGGATACACAATATGTAAAGGGACAAAGCAATATTAGACATTATAATTTCAGAAAGACTATTTCTATTTCAGCTGATATTGATAAAACCCAAATCGATACCGTTTCTGCCAATAAACTGATTGTTCAAAAATGGCATGACATTCAGGTGCAACATCCTAATGTTGATTTAAACTTTTCAGGTGAACTTGATGACATTCAAGAAAGCATCGATGCCATGCCTAAACTATTTTTAATTGGTTTAGGATTGATGTATTTATTGTTAGGGACTCAGTTCAAAAGTTACTGGCAACCCCTAATGATATTATCCACCGTGCCTCTAGCATTCTGCGGGGTGGTCTTAGGGCTATTTTTCACTCAAAATCCAATGAGCTTATACACCTTATATGGTGTAGTTGCATTATCTGGCATTGCAGTCAATGCAGCAATTGTTTTAATATCCGCTGCTAATCAACGTCTACAAAGCGGTATGTCTATTATTCACGCCACGCTCTATGCCGCTAGAAGGCGCGTCATCCCTATTCTCATTACCTCATTAACCACCATTGCAGGATTATTCTCTTTGGCAACCGGTTTGGGCGGAAAATCACTATTATGGGGACCTGTGGCAACGGCCATTGTTTGGGGATTGGTTGTATCCACATTGCTCACGTTACTTGTGATTCCTCTGTTATATCAATTCTTTATGAGACCCAAATCGATTTTTCAGATTTTAAAACCACTAAATAAGACCAAAGTCCAGTATACACAAAACAAATAAAATGATTCTATTATAATTATGTTAAACCGTTTTAGTGTAGCGTCACAAGAATATGGGTAAGATCAAAAATATCATTTCTCCAGAAGAAGATAGTTTGAAATTTTCAGACTCGTTTGAGGACGCGCCTGCCTCTCAGGATGAGATTGCAAAAAAAAACCATACCAATCTAGAAAATCAAATAACACCAGATAATAGTGAAAGTAATAGCGAAAGCAATACCAGCAAAAGCGATCTTGATTTTTTATCGGTACCTCTGAATATTTTTAAACAGTTTTTCCCCTTTTTGCCAACCCTGATGCCCTCTATATTTTCTGAAAAATCCACTAACAATTTTGCTTGCAGTACAGATAACCCAAGTAATCTTGTTCAAGACAATACAAAAATCAAATCCTCCAATATAGGTTTTGTGGATGAGGAAGGCTTGCTACCTGGCTCAATCGAGGCCACTCAATTTTATGGCACGATCGATGTGGGTGATATCGGCAATACAAATAATACTAAAATTTTACAGTTTCTACCATTAGTGCAGCAACAAAGCCTCATCAATTTAAATTTAACATCAAATGGTATTCCACTTTATTACACGCTCAGTGACAACAATCAAGACTTGAGTGCCACCCAAGGCGCTCATGGTGATTTAGTTTTTGAGGCCAAACTGGAACAAAATGGACAATATGATTTTAGCCTTTTTTCAGCGATTGACAGAGCCGGACTAACCAATTTAATTAATAATCCAAATTTCGAAAGTACCCAGACAGTTTATACTCAAACCAAAGAAACATCAGATAAGCTCACCATACCCAGTTGGGATACAAAAGTAGTAGACCATAAAAGCTATCTATCACAAACCATCAACACGCATCCATTTGAAACCTATCAGTTCACATTATATTTTAGTGCGAACCAAGCACAAGATAAAAACATGACGCCCATTGATATTTATTGGGAGAATGAGCTGTTAATGCACTTAGACCAGTCAAAACTAGATTCTCATACTTTCTCATTTTCGGTGGCTGGCGGCAAAGATTCAACGTCCCAATTGAAATTTGTATCTGATAATGACAATGTCATAAACCATCTCATCAAAAACGTTAGTGTAGAAAGTCGTGCTCAAAATATGTTGCCAATACTATTGGCATTTATGCTACAAGACAGCTCAGGAGAAAACCTGATTGGCGATTTTACGATTAATGTCACAACCACCCCTCCTTTAGAAATCAATAATGACATCCCAATGGATATTATGTTTGAACAAAGCGTTTATCAAACCATCATTGTCAACGATGATAATAGCGCAAACAACAACCCGCTTACCAAGATTAATTTAGATACCTTATTTGACACATTGACTATACCAGAAGAAAATAGACGCGTGGAAGTGGTTCAGCGTGAAGAAAATGGTGTTAAAACCAATGTGTATGAAGTTATGATTTCAGATAAAACAGAAGTGAATGATCCCATTACCGTTGCCGATGTACAGCTATCCTTCCCCGGTGGAGAAGGTGGATTGTCTGTATTCTTACGTAATATTATTATTGATGATTTGTAAATAAAATATCCATCCTTGGATTAGGGGGTTCTTGTTAACCGTGAAAATCTTCAATTGGAGGAGCATCTGGTATATGATTGCTAATGTTATCCACACTACTATGAGTTTCACCAAATATGTCAGCAACAATAGGAGTCGTATTATCCATCTTCGTGTCATCAGGTTGCTTAATTGTTGGCTCAATGTCATCCTGGCTCATAATTTTATTCGCTATCCCACCAATAAAACCACTCAAAATATTTTTTACGTTTGCAACTGAGAAATAGCTTTGTGAGTGATCGACAGCTTCATGTTCTTCAGTGTGACTGTCTGTTGAATCATTATGGTTATTATTATCCTGCTCTGCGCTCGAATCATTCTTACTACTATCGTCGTCTTTTTTAGCGTCTCCATCTTTTAAATCAACAGCTTTCTTCATTTCGAGCTGAGTGCCTCTTGAGACATCAATCTCATCCCAATAATCATCATCTTCTTCAGTATCACTGCTACTATCATTAAGATTCATTTGAACCCGCTTTCCTACCACCGCGGAGTTAAGGTCAGCCCTCCAGTCCACACCGCCACTCTCAGAAGCATCCACAGGAACCAATTTGCTCGCTAAATCATAATTAATAGCTTGGTGTTCCTGGAGAATCTCTTTTAACAAGTTGTCATCAAAATGTCCAGCTGCTTTGCTTGAGTCTAATAATATATCCAAAAAATGTTCGGCTGTTTGTTGACCTTGTATTGTCAATTCATTAGTGATATTCATTTTCCCTAAAGCATTTTCCACATCCGATTCTTCAGGGGACGTTAACTTTAATTCTGTTGTAAGCTTCTCTCTGGCAGCAAGGTTTAGTGCTGCTGTAAGCGCTTTATATAAAGAACCTTCTATATCTAATGCTAGTTTATCTTTCCCAGCCTGAATATCATGCTCGTCATTGTCTTCTGTTACACCTTTGGTAGCTAAGTCATCATCAATCATAATTTCGTGCTTTTCTATAACTTCTTTAAAATCGTCTGATTTTACAACTTTTCCTTCCATAATTGTATCAACGATTTTTTGGACTGACACTTTAAAGTCTTCAGATTGAGTAAAATTACCTGCTAATCTGTCATAGTCCACTTGAAACTCTTCAGCTTCAACCTCAATATTACTATCATCACCACTCACCTTATCAGTGTCTGTAGAGCTATCGCCCCAGTCGTCGTCATTGCTAGAGTTACCGCTAGATTTGTTTAGCTCTTCGTTCTCTTCATCGTGATTAAAAAATCTTGCAAAATTACCACTAGATGCTTTCTGAACCAATGTTTTGGTTATTGAACCGCCTGAACCATCAATGACATCTCCAGTATCTATTTTTTCAGGTGCTTTCTTTAAGCTACTAAAGCCACCTCGAATTTGAGATAAAACATCAGCCGGCTTAGCATTTTCTGACGATATCTGTACAGGTTTTAAATTCGCACTAGCAATTCCGCTTAAGAAATTTACAGGCGACATTGATATTAAATCAGAAGCTGGTGGTGCTGGTGGTGCTGGTGGCGCACCTGGTATCACAAGTGGATTTGCATCATTATCTTGTGCTTCTTGCTTCGCTTCTAAAACTGCTTGTGCTTTCGCTTCTTCGGCCTTTACTTTGGCTTCTTCCGCTTTTGCCTCTACTTCTGCTTTCGCTTCTTAAGCTTTAGCGTCTGCTTCTGCTTTCGCTTCTTCGGCTTTTTCTTATTCTTCTGCTTGCGATTCTTCGGCATTTTCTTTGGATTGT
>CAZWHY010000049.1:0-21389 GCA_964633725.1 Uncultured Candidatus Berkiella sp. | reverse complement strand
ATAGCGCATCTCAAAAGCCAGATAACGAATTATCTGTTTTAGATATAGGCTCCGCCCAAGAAGATGCTAAGGCGGCGCTACAATCAGGTGATATAGAGCGAGCCTTCCAAGCGGTGAATCAAGCTAAGAGCATTATCCAGAGTTTATCTAAGACTGGAAATGTCACTAAAGATTATTTGATTAACCAAGCAACAGCCACCGCAGAGATTGCTGATAGCATTGTGCAGTCTGAAATTCAGGCTCAAGAGAAAAACATTGCCTCAATTAAAGATAAAATCACTCAAATTAAAGCAGACTCAGAATTACTAAAACACTTAACGGTGGCGTTTGATATTAATGGTGCTGTTCAATCCGCAAAAGAGATGAGAAATCAAATTCAAGAGCAGCTAAACAATAATCCGCTCAAGATACCCGCTGTGGTTATACCAGAAGGGACAAATATCGATAAAAGAGCAGATGCGATATTAAAACCACAAAAGAAAGCCAGAGGTGGGGTAATACATGGGCCAGGCACTTCAACTAGTGATTCCATATTAGCAAGATTGTCCAGGGGTGAGTATGTAATTAGAGCTTCAGCCGTTAAGCGTTATGGGGTTGGGTTATTGAATAAGTTGAACCACTTAGAACTGCCAAAGTTTGCGACAGGGGGCTTAGTGCCACCTATGGTTCCTACTATGAGTAGCGCCCCAACCTCAAGCAGCAATGTGGCAACCGTAAACCTCAGCTTGGGTTCAAATACTTATGCTATACAGACCCAAAATGTGGATGTGGTGCAGGCTCTGACCAAAGCGGTGGCCAGAGAGGCTTTGAAGAGTGGTCGCAGGATTTAGGTTGTGGTATTGTCGCCTTACATATATACAATATAGAAAATAAAATCCCATGAAGCAAGAAGATAAACTACATACGTATTTAAGCCTTTGTTCTGAATATTATGACTTGGATAAGCCTGAAGCGCCAAAGGATGAGCTTGAGTTTTACATGTCTTACGCTAAGAAAGTCAAAGGCACGATACTTGAACCAATGTGCGGAACGGGTCGTTTCCTACTACCAATGGTAGCTGCTGGTGTTGAAGTAGATGGTTATGATGCTTCTGATTATATGTTGCAGCTCCTTAAAGAAAAAGCTGAAGCTAGAAGTTTGTCAGTCAATGTATGGAAACAATTTGCTGAAGAAAAAAGAAACGACAAAAAGTACGATTTTATTTTTATACCCAGTGGTTCTTTGGGATTAATTATTGATGATAACAAGGTGGATGCAGTTTTAAAGAATATGCTAAATCACCTGACAGAAGGTGGTAAATTTGTTTTTGAAGTAGAGACCCTTCAGCTTTCACCAAATAATCTTGGTCGTTGGGAAGGGAATATTATTAATAAATCAGAAGATGAGTATTTAATGATAAGTACATTAGCTCTTGCACCAAAAAATAATATTGGCACTGTAATATGCCGATATGAGCTGATTGAAAGTGGCGTGGTCAAAAACACGGAAGTTGAGAAAATGCAGATACGAATGTATGAGCCTGAAGTAATGAGTGCAAGATTAAAAAATATTGGGTTTTCCAATGTACAGACAATTAAAGCTTGCACGCATGGTAGCTCTCCAGATTCTGACGATGAAATGATCGTATTTGAGTGTGAAAAATAGAATTAACTTTAAAAGTAATGGCTCCATATATTAATGAATTTTAAGCTGGGCGGCATAAGCATCCCAGTTAATGCGGGATTAGAATTCTCTCAATCCTATGAAATGATTGGCGGCACCGTTACCCAGCGCATGCAATCGGGCAGAGCCATTAAGCAAACTCACTTTAATAAACTGCGTACCGTGCTATCTGGCCAAGGCTGGGTTCCTGCTGGCTTGGATGGATTGGATTACTCAACTCCGCTTTTGCTCAAGTGTGTAGCACCCAGAAGCGTATCAAGCACCAATACCCAGTTTACTATCCCTGCCAATAGACGGAACGATCCTGGCTTTGAGCCTAAAGCTTATGCTGTGGTATCAGGCAGTCTGGTTGAAACAGAGATAACACTTAATGCAGATATAGCGAGCTTGGATGCTGTGCCGGGTGCGCTCACCTATCAAGTTCATTATTACCCTGAAATACTCGTATTTGCAGAGCCACCACAAACTCAAGGTAACATGACAGGCGCAGAGTTTAGTTGGACATTAACTTGTGAGGAGGTCTAATGCAGAAGTTTATCAATAACTGGTCAACCACTCTAACCCAATCAATCACAGCTTCAGATACCACCATTCATATTGATACGAATGCAGCAAGTCAATTAGCGATTGGTTTTCAGCAGGGGGATTACTATTTGTTGACGTTTGATGATGGGGTGAATGTTGAGATTGTGAGGGTGATATCAATTAACAGCAATCAACTGGTTGCGGAGCGGGGGCAAGAAGATACTAATTCTTATGGCTGGTCTTTAGGTAATATAATAGCGATGAGGATCACTGTAGGTACATTGTTAAACTTACAATTAGTAATTGAACGGATATTAACCGCAAATGATAAAATATTAGTGACGTCTATTGGAGACATTTTGTATTTGTAATGAAAGTTTATATTTTTCTTGGTAGGTCAGAGATAGTAGTGAAATAATATCATAACTACACAAGAGAAAATGTTGAAAAATTCAGATGGCATACACTATTTATAAATGGGAGCAATTAAAGGATGCTTTTAAAGGCTCCGTCATTTTAGGTAATGGTGCCAGCATTAATGTTACTGCGCAGTTAAACTATAAGAGTTTATTTGAATTTGCAAAAACACAGGGCCTCACTCAGTCTTCGATTGATCTATTTCAAAAATTTCAAACCGAGGATTTCGAGAAAATTCTTTATTATTTGATTATTTCTAAAGAGATAAATGAAACGCATTCTATAAACTCAGACTCTTTGGTTGAAACGTATCAAAATATAAGTGAGGCATTAGTTAAAACAGTTCGTCTAGTTCACCCAGAATATAATAATGTTAAACAGACTGTTAATAAATATAATAATTTTTTTCTGAATTTCAAATTTATATTTTCACTTAATTACGATTTGCTAGTCTATTGGTCAGTGTGCGAAATAAATAAATCTCATGGACCTAGTCGTGTGAAAGACTGTTTTATTCATAAATTTCCAGATACTGGTTCTTGCTTGGGACAAACGTTTGAGTCGGAATGGAGTTTTTTGAAAAATCCGTATCCAGGTTTAAGTGATGCATCATTAGTGTTCTATCCTCACGGAAACTTGTGCTTGTCAATATATGTCAAGCATGATTTAAATAGAGAGTTGAAGCACATTGCTCAAGATGGTGCGCAACTACTAGATGTAATTATGGATGGATGGGTGAAGAAAGAACATCTGCCACTCTATGTTTCTGAGGGGAGTTCAGCATTGAAGAAAAATAGAATACTGAGCAGTCCATATTTAACAAATGTATATCGCAATGGTTTTGAAAATGTTGGTGGAAATCTTACATTCTTTGGCTTTGGGTTTGGTGAACAGGATATTCATATATTAGAAAGGCTGCAAGAGTTAGGTACACACAAGAATATAGAATCTGTAGCTGTTTCTGTATACACGCCTCAAGGTGAATGGGAAAATAACGTATTTTGTTCAAAAGTGACAAAAAAATTAAGCAAATATCTAAATAGCCCAACTATCTATTTTTATGACTCTGACTCGATTTTTTAAATTTTTATAAAAAGGAATTTTATGCCTCAACATATCATAATTGGTTATGAACCGCCAAATCTTATTCCACAATATACTGGCCAAGAATATTTTGATCAAAATACCCAACAATTTTATAAGTCAGCTGGTACAGCTCAATCAGATTGGCAATTGCTAGGCGCTGGCTCAGGTGGTTCTAGTGAATCAATATTTTCTGGCTCAGTAACTAATGGCTGGATAGAAGGCCCATACACTTTTGATATTATCGGCAGCAGTTATTTGTATTCACTGGGCATTGGTGGCCCAGGTCTAAAAACAGTCAATTTACCAACAGGCTTGGATGCAAGCAAGCGCCATACTTTCATCGTTATGGGGCAGAACACGGATGGTGGTTCAATTACTGTGCAATTTGGTAATGGCAGTAATGTAGCATGGGAGGGCGGAGCAGCCCCAATATTCCCAACAAGTGGTGCGTTAGTAGAGACCATGTTGTTTACTCTTGATGGTGGCATGCAATGGTATGGGAGAGTATTGGCCTCGTACTAATGATTAATGGGGGCGCAATTAATACGGCTCCTATCAATGGCACAGGAAGTTTATTAGGGAAGTTATCATTATCTCTTCAAATCACCGTCTCACCACCAAAGCAAGTTGGGTTTATAAGTGTAAGTTTAGGAATAATCAATTTTGTTACTGGGAACCTATCATTACCACTTAGTATTAATACCCATCACCCTAAAGAGCGTCTTAATTTATCCCTCAAAGTAAATACCTATGCTAAATCAGTACTATCATTGTCGCTATCTATACACAATTATGATACATCAGCATTTAGCCAACAATCCTATCAGTGGAAAGTAAAATTAATGCTAGATGATGTGGATGTCTCTGCTAATTTGGCAGGCACATTAAGAGTAGAGGCAGAGGAAAGTACTGCCAAGATTGCTGAATTCACATTAATACCATTTGCAGGCCCGATATCCATTACCAAATGGGTAGGTAAGCCGGTGGCTATTTATTATCAAGTGTTTAATTCGGATAAGAGCCTACTGAGTGATTTGCTAATGTTTCGGGGGATTGTTGATGAGCCTATATACGACCCAACAACAAGACTAACCACTTTTACTTGCACTGACCAATTACAAGAACGTGTTGAGAAGCTTAGTAAGCAACAGATTGATAATATTATCCAAGGGCATTGGAGTAGCGTTGTATTTGAGGAAGCCCAAGATAATTGGCAGTATGCACAAGACGTATTATCAACTATACCTAAAAGCTTGGATATAGATAGGCATGGTGTTTTAGAACTAACGCCATGGCAGGCGAGACAAGAACCAGACTTTATTTTTAATGAGGATAATGTTTTATACCAATCTATTGAAGTGCAGCTTGCGAATAGACGAGAAATTCATAATCAGACAAATATTGCTGTTCAATACAGGTACTCAAGATTAAAGCAGCGTGAAATATTATATGATTATCGTTATCCCCTAACATTCTGTCAGCAAAACTTCATTAATGCTACTTTGCCCAATGTAGGTATGATTCAGCAAGCAATATCTGGAACTGGTTGGTTGTTAAAAGACAATATAGAATATGTTCATCAGGTAGGCTCAGGCTGGGTGAACTGTGGTGGTGTGACATTTGGGTTTCTAATTCGTGAAGAAACCAGGAAATCTCTGGTTAGAGAGGCAAGATTTGTTTTATCTAATCGATTTGTTCAAACTGTGACAGAGAATTATAATTTATCACTTAATGCGCCGCAATCAGAAGAGCAAATGGGGGCGATATCAGTATCAGAAAATATTGGCTATGAGGTACCAATTGATAGGGATAGCTTTATTGGGGGTGATGGTTATCAAGTCCCAATAGAATCTAGTGTTTTGGATGCTAACAGTGATTATGTGTTTGATGCTGATGACAGAGGACAGATCAATCAAGCTATTGTCACAAAATTGAACCAAGCGAAAACTGCCATATTAAAATCACATCGTAATAACTTAGTTACTTTCAGAGCAACCATCAATCCGCTAATTGAGAGGCATCATACAATTAAGCTAGATACCACTAACGTTGTTGCACAAGGGAAGGTTAAACATATTATTCATGAATGTGATTTTAATCAAGGCGCTTGCCAGACCACTGTTACCATGGCAATTTCAAGAACGGATAATGATAATCAGATTATAGAGAATGTTCTAACGCCGCCCAACAAAATTAGTTACATTGAATCAAGTGATAGTATCAAACGAGAGTATTTATCAACACATCTGGGTGGGAATGCAAATTCTCCTCAATATAGTGAAACTTGGGATGGCTATACGGGTAATCAGCAGTTACAACCTAGTGCAGCAATATATCCTGAACGATTTGCCATCAGTACACCTGCTATCGAGACTGAGCAAGCGCCTATAGATTTTAATACAAGTCAGCAATATCAAATCAATATTCCTAATGAATTATTACTCTTATCTGCATAGGATTAAAGTATGACAATATCCCTTGGATTTTACTTGGATGTAAATTTAACCAATTCAATCATTACACCTTTAGAATTTGAACAAGCTACTGATGGCTCAACAGGAGCACAGGTCAAAGTTATTTATATTGGCTCAACTGTACCAAATCGAAAGTTTGAAGCTGAAATGAACTCAGGTATTGATGCAATTGTATTATCGGCAGTAGATAGCCAACCTGGTATTGGGCAAGAAGTAAGCAATGTGAAACTTGCCTTAGCTCCAGGTGATTTGGTTAATGTATCCGTGGGGGCATCATTGGCGTTACCTGCTACCATTTTATCTGGTGCCACCAATGCCATTCCTGTATATATTCAAGTTGAAGATACCAATGGTGAGATTAGCACTGATACATCACTTAGCTTAACAACCACAAGTATTGTGGAAACAGAGAATACTCTATGAGCAATACTAATTCACGCTTTGTTCAGGATATTAATCGGATTGTTAGGGTTCAGCAGGGCAAGCAATCTAATATTCAGGATACTCAAGCAGAGCCGATTGCACCAACTCGTGGTGTTGGTGAAAATGCAGAGCTTGTAAATGAGTCTTCTGGTATTGCTTCGCCATTAAAAGAAATAGGTAATCTCCGTGAGTATTATGATACAGAGTTTGTTACCAGCAGCGATGGGTTGTTTGTGATGGAGAAAAGGAAGGTTAAGAAGATGGTATTTGAGGACAGGGATGGGGATAAAGTTGATTTTGAGTTATTCGATTTGTAATAACGTTTACATATTATGCCATGGTTTCTTCCGCTTTCATTTTTTCTGAAATATTATTTTTATTATCTGTGTCAATATGGTTCTTATATTTATTGATTTCGATTAAATATTCCAATTTAGAGCAACTTGCAGAAAATAGACTTAAGTTATAAGCTTCAGTTTTTTCGATTATTGTTTTTTTATTTTTATCCTTAATCGCCGACCCCATAATTACTCCGGTAATTTTTAAAAATGGGGCAAATGCTTTCAATGGAAGTAAATTATCAGAATTATTGCTATATGAATTACAAATTAGCCTAAATTCTTGTTCATGTTGCCATTGAATAAACTTAACACCAACTGAGTTAGATACTATGTATATTGTTCGCTCGAGTGAGGGCAAATCAATAATTTTGTTCAAATCAATAGTTGGTATTTTTTTTTCATACTTAACTCTCACAAATACAAATTCATATGAGGTACCTGGTAGATTAAACGAAATTAGTGTTTCTCCATTATATACATCTCTTGAAAAATTATTTATTGCGGTATCATTGATATTTGTTGCTCTCTGAATTACATTAAAATCAAGTTCGAATTCTATACAGCACCCGGTATGAGCTTTTCCATAATATGCCCACATGGGGATGTTATTTGGTGAACGTGTTAAACATATTGCTCCATGGGAATTAAACAAATGTTTATATACGATCTTTTTATTTATTATTGAGTCTTGAAATTCTTTTGATTTGAGTCGTATCTTTAAATTACCTGCAGTTAAATTTGGTTCGATAATTTTATGTTGATCTAGTATTTCTTGGAATAGTTTTGGTTTTGATAAGATTGTTTCTGGTAAAAGAGATTTTAAGCAAAAGCGACCTTCGAAAGGATCATTAAATGAGTCAAGTGGGCTAAGAAAAATCTCTTGTTTGAAGTAACTTTCAAGATACTGTAATTTATCTAAAGATATATACTTGTACAGCTTCATTTTCATGCTTACAACCTTTTGACACAAAAAATTTATTAAGCATCATTCTAACATATTTGAGGCTCTCTTATGACATTATTTGGCCATCCTTACCACGGCCTCGTCACCAACGGCACACTAACCCTTCCAAACAACAATCAAATCTCCTATCCAGGCATCACCAACGGCGACACACAGTTAGTGGCGGTGCCTAACCTTCCTTCCGTCACCCGAACACCAGAACAACAAGCATCTGACCAAGCCAACGGCTTTGAATGGCGAAATAAAGCTATCATTGCGAATAATCATTTAGGCTCTGCTGATTTGGGTGATAATTGGTTGCTATATATAGACAGCAATCAGACCGTTTGGTATCTCAACATAGAATATAACGTTGTTGGAAATCAATGTGTTTTTAACTGTGCGCTCAAAAGCGTGTTTGGTAGATTTAATGGTAACTATCCGCAGATATCGCGTGAGCTTGCTCAATCAGAAACGACATTTACCGAACTGGGTACTTTAAAGCCCGTAAATCGATTTACCTTTGAGCGTAGTAGCGATGGCTCTGAGGTGTTGATACATGTTTATGCTGAGCTGAACGATAATGATATTGAATTTCCTGAGCCACTATCTCTATTTGAGGTTTGGAAGCTCAATATTGCTGGCGATGGGGTATTGAGTTCTAAGCCAGATGAAATAGGGCAGGGTATTTCTGCCAGTTTTACTAGATTTAAAAGCTTTGAAGAGATTAGGCAAACCAATATTCAAACTACTCCCAAAGAATCCCAGTATTTCAATGTTGGAAAAATTATCACTAGCCAACGATATGAGCCAGAGGAAGCGCAGCCCCCAGAATGCAGTACCAATACTTATAATGAAAGCTGGAATTTAGAATTAATCCCAGATGGTGAGCCCTATACTCCCACAAATTATGATCGTAATAGATATGAGCAGAGCAATTGGTATGGTAATGAAACAGAAATAACATCTGTGGTGCGTTATGTCTATGATGCTGATAATCAAATTCATAGTTTGTCATCTAAACGTATTGGCAAACAACTCAATCGCATTCACCAAACATTCAGTGGTAGTGGAACCGGCCAGAGAGGGCCAATAGAGTATTTCTTTAATGGCAGTACGTGTGTCGTAAATGGAACGCTGCCTGGTTTAATGGAAGAAAATACTGGTACCCAGGTCATAAATATTCAATCCCAGCAGATTACAGAGGTAAGTTTGTTATTAGATGAGATAGAGATTGATACTATGAGCCTTATTGGTGAGACCAATCAATCTAGTGTGAATAATAACGCCACAGTTGGTGTCAAAGTAACGCTCAATAATCAAATCGTGCGTGATCATCAAGGCATATCAGGTTCTATATCGCCGAGCATATTTGCCGATCCGTTTTCTGGCACCTTACCAGGAGATAATGAGGCTGGTATTTACGCCGAATTCAAACAAGGTCTGCTGTGTAATAAGTTATTAGGTAATTTTATGGAGCGCTTTATATCATCAGACCAGCGTCCCAATTCTAAAAAAATCTCTAGCTCTGTAGTCGGGCCTGGTGTGTCTGATAGCAATGTATTGAGGGATAGTTATAATTATTATTTAAAGGGTAGCTATGACCCAATATCAATACAGATAACCAAATATAGGCTTGGAGTGCAGTGTTGGGTTTAATTTGCTATAGGTAATACGATTTGAATAGTAGCTCCTTGACCACAGGTAGAGTGAGCCTGAATAGTACCACCTACAGCCTCAATCACCTGTCTTGCGTGAAATAACCCTAAGCCATTGCCATTTGGTTTGTTGGCAGTGAATGTGTCATCAAATATAAGCAGTAAATTTTCAGGTGATATGCCTTGGCCGTCATCCATAATAGAAATATGAGCATAGTTTTGTTCTAGTTCCACTGATATTTCTATGTGCCCATGGTTATTAATTGCTTCAATTGAATTATTAAGAATGTTAGACAACACTCGGCTTATCTGTTCTTCTGAGAGATTAATGTATGTATCATGGCTATTAGGGGCTAGTGATGCCTTGAAACTAATATTTTTATTTTTACAATATGCTTTTTTCTCGTTGAGTATATTATCAAGTATGTGCCCAATAGAGATTTCCACGGTATCAGGTGTATGGGTCTTTAGAATGTTATCTGAAATTTGGACAATTCTATGAATAACTTGGTTAATAAGCTCTTTATTTTCGTCTTTTAGCTCAGTTGAAAGTGCACTAATTGTTTCTAATGATAAGGCTGGTGAGCGAATATCATGTGCAATTTGTACCGCCATCTGGTATTGAGCAGATTTGATTTTACTCTCCTCAATACTATCTCTTTGCTCATGTAGTGTTTTTATGAAGTTTTGCGTCTTGTGATATAAATCAGTTATTTCAATAGCGGCAGTTTTCTCATTAAAATATTTTTGGTTACTGGCACTATGATGCAGTGTATGTTTTAAGGGCTTGATAATACGCTGGTGCAATTGTTTCGTTATTCTTAGATACATCATGATTGATGCCAAGAGAAATAACAAGACCATGCCTATAGACAAGCTTAAAGGCATTAGAATAGACTTTGTTTCAATTGCTGAGTGCATTGAGATATATTTCTTCGGGAATATACCAGGAAGTTCCCGCGAGGATATTATTTGTTGATTCTTGAGTAAGCTAGCAACTTTGAATGGTGTGTTTTGCATATCAACTTCTTCTAGTTTTAATTCCTCGAGGTTATGCTTTTTTTTGAACTCATTTAGGGTGATGTAAATGGCATGATCATTCTTGATGATAATATCGCCTATGATGGCTTTGGATATAAGTTGGTATATTAATTCATGCCGATTTAGTTCTCGTTCAAAAATATCTTTCATGTTATTTTTAAATAAGATCGTGGATAGCAGTATCGACAGGGCAATAAGGAATACGGCTGGCCAAAGTGCTGATTCAAAACAGATAGCATTAATATTTTTTGTTTTCATGTGTTTTTAATATACTTTGAGAATTCGATACGACCATTCTGGAAATCATATATGGCGTACAATGAGTCACGCTGAAAATGAGATGCGGGCTTGTTTGCCATGTGAGCTTTAAAATCATTGGCATTACTGGCAGATGATTCACATAGCTCATCTGTTAAAGTTCTAATAATGGAAATTAGAGAGTACACACTATATGGTGGAGATATAGCTGAACCATCGATTTCTCTGTCTAAAGAGTAGACTTTGTAATAATTGTTCTTATCTTCTCTTTGAGGGCCAACTCTAATTGAAATCCCTTTGGTATTAGGTTGAATATTGTATCCCTGAATAAAGCTAAACGTATCTTCTCCCCATCCATCTGAGCCTACATATTTTAATGATGAATTTATTTTCTGTGTTTTTGCAATCATATATCCCGAGAGTTCTGAATAATTTGGGATAACCAAATAATCAATTTTGAATTTTTTGATATTTTTAAGCAGTTGGCTAATGTCAGGCGTATTGTCCCCGACCTCAAGATAAAATAGTTGTTTGTCAGTTGTATTATGCTCACTAAATGCTTTGGCAAAATCAATGCAAGATTGGCACCTAGCATCAACTGCAATCCCATAAGCTCGCCCATAATCACTGTCCATAACTTCTTTAGCCATTGTCTTTGCCAATGTAGATGCAGATGGATACATAGAAAATATCATTTTATTACTATGGTAAATTTCGTCTGAGTTAGCCATTGAGGAAATAATTGGGATATTACCCATCACAGTCGCTGCGGTTTGGAGATGGTTACTTCTTCTAGGGCCAATCACTGCCCAAGTATCTGAATTACCTATCTTCTCAGCAGTATTCATTAAATCAAGCGCATCAAAGGTGTCAAAATAAGCTAGAGTTGATGTGATTTTGTAACCACATTTTTGTAGTTTCTGCTCATTCTCACCCAAAGCATAAAATAAAGCAGACTCATATAGTCTTTTGTATCTATCCGAAGCACTAGGGGCTGTTGGAGATAAGCTCTCCATCAAACCTATTTTGACGTTGATTGACTCAGGAGGTGTATTAGCTTGGATTGCACCGCAGCACAATAAAGATAATATAACCCCAAGATGGTTAAACTTTTTCCCAAAGTAAATAAGCTTGTCCATAAGCGCCTTCAGCTGTTAAATGTAGTTGTTTATCTTTTGTAAATTGTGCATTGCGAATAAAGTTTTTATTGACTCTGCTAGGATCGGAAGCATTAGTGACATAATGCTTAATTTGGTTTTTACCTTTAAGTTTATATTTGCCGGAGTAAAAAAGAATATTTTTCTCCAAATTATTTTTAATCACAGCGGGCTCTGCGCCTGAGTTAATTGAGGTAGACATGTAACCGGCTTTATCATAGATGAGTAAGCCATTTGAATTGGGTCCCCAATTTTTGGTTGTACCATCAGGTTCTGTTATTTTAAAAGCGAGTAGTTTCCAAGTGCCTACAAGCATATCTTGTGTGATTTCCATTTGTCCTTCCATGCTTATTATCTCCTTGCTAGGCATGTTATCAGGTATTAAAATACACAATTTCGATGGCGTACAAGCCACAAAAATTAATAATATTATTAGAAAAGTGCTCAACTTTATCGTTGATGGCAGATATAATTTGATCGTTTTCATAAGATAAGAATGAAATAAAAATTTTCTCTCCGTGGACCAGGCAAAGTGTTTTTTTAAGGGTATGGAGTTCGTCTGGCTTTAATTCTCTTGCCAGGGCAGTGGCTCCATTGGGAAATAAAGTGGGGCATAGATCTTTAGGGATATCTATAGGGGTCAGAGTTGTCAATTTTTTTCTAATGTCTTCAAGGCTGGATGCTGAAGAGCCTATAATACGTTCTTGAGTTCGGTCGAATCTAATATTACATTCGCTGTTATCATCCAAAAAAATATCATCGCTACAGACGACGCCTTCCAAACGAAATTTGTGAGTAAGCCTTTCAGCAATACGAGGGCTAATCTTAAGCTTTTCCGTTTCAACAGATTTTAGGGTTCCTGATCTGATGATGCCATCCTGACAAAATGCAGTTTGATTTTTTTTAGTAATTTTTTGACGCAAGTACTTGAGTCGCTTAGCAGGCGAAATTTTTGTTAGAATATTTTGTATGGTTTCTAAGTCATCCATTGAGACTAAAAGCCTTATTTTGGTAGCAGTAGGTTTTAACTTGATTATTACAATCTAATAGGGCGATATCACCGGTATTAGAAATAGTCAGGTAGGATTTATAGTACATTTCGTCTAAGAGTTCTTTTCTTTTAGATATATAAACTTTCTCTTCAAGTACTGTATCAAACTCAAATATGTCTTCAACATTTAAATTATACTGTTCATGATATTTTTCAATTTGCTTTGTAATATGAGACACAATGTAATCTAGTGAATGAACCCCATCTTTTTGTACAAAGAGGTCAATAATATCGTTGTTATGTAGTTCCACGGCATTATCTGTATTGAGCTGAGAGGTCAGTAAGGCTACGAAAGGGCAAGGGATATACTCTTTAATCTTCTTCGTTACATCAACCCCTGTTACAGTTTCATTTTGCAATTGGTGGTCAATAACAATAAGGGCTGGTAGCTCGGATAAATCTTTTAACGTCTGCTCGATATTTTTTGGATTTATTTTGTTTGAGTAAAATGAATTCAGAATATCTTGTGGTGATTCAGGTAAGTAGCAGCTAGAGAATATATGCTCTAAAAGTTTTTCTGAATGGGTAAATCGAGATATGACTACTGATGTTCCGAGTTTGCTCTCAAAATATCTTGCTGTGACTTCTACAAATGCAGGGTCATCGTCTAATAAAAGTATCTTTGTTCTTGCGTCTGCGATCATAAGGCCATCCTCCCTGACAATAGACAGTTGGATTACAAATGTTGTCTAAAATCTGGAACCATCATATCACTTAATCAATTAAAAACAATTATATTTTAATTAAACTATTTTGGATAAATAATTATTTGATCTTATGTTAAAGTATAAATATACTTTTTAGGTCTCTTATGGGATTGAGGGACAGAATTAGGCGATAAGATCTGAAGCACAATCATTAGCAAGCGCTAATACAAGGAAGTTAAATTATGAAGCACTCCAAAAATCTGTTCTGGTTCAAAAACGTTATTTCGGATGAGAAGGGGATTGAGCTTGAATGTTTAGTTGATATAAAAACCAAGGATCAGAATCACAAAGGACACTGGCTTATAAGAGTAGGTACAACGTTTAAGCTGCTACCAGCGAGGCTATTGGCAAATAATAGCAATAGAGGTGAAATAGTAGTAATTGGTAAAGCAGTGCGTTGGAGTTGCTTGTTATAGTGATTCACGGCGGCTATGGAGTGGCTATGAGATTTTTAGGGGTTGGGGTGATTGGCCGTAAGTCATTGATTTTTATGGTGGCTATAGGTGGACTTGAACCACCGACCTCAGCATTATGAATGCCGCGCTCTAACCAGCTGAGCTACATAGCCAAATAAAATTTCGAGTTAATCTGCTCGAACCAGAGCGAAGCATTGTCGCGATTTTAGCCGCTTTTGTCAATGCCTCGCCCTTTATTTTTTTAATCAAACGTTAAATCTAAAATGAATCACATCGCCATCTTGTACGATATAATCTTTGCCTTCTAAACGCCATTTACCGGCTGTTTTTGCACCTTGCTCGCCTTTATACTCAATAAAATCATCAAAACCAATAATTTCTGCTCGTATAAAGCCTTTCATAAAATCGGTATGGATAACGCCCGCCGCTTCAGGTGCGGTTGCGCCTACTTTGACTGTCCAGGCGCGTACTTCTTGCACGCCAGCGGTAAAGTATGTCTGTAAGTGTAGGAGGGCATAGCCACTGCGTATGACGCGATTAAGCCCAGGTTCCTCTAATCCTAATTCTTCTAGAAAATCTTTGCGTTCATCCTCATCCAACTCTACCATTTCAGATTCAATTGCACAGCTAATAGGCACAACAACGCTGTCTTCTTTTGCTGCATATTCATTTAGGGCATCTAAAAAGGGATTATTCTCGAAGCCATCTTCACTAACGTTGGCTATGTACATGGTTGGTTTTGAAGTCAGTAGATGCAGCGTTAAAATATCTGAATCTATTTCTCCACTAAAACTTCTTGCTGGGGCACCCGTATTTAAATGCTCTTCTAATGCACTAAGATATTCAACTTGTACTTTTAGTGTTTTATCACCGCTTTTGCTCATTTTTTGTGCTTTGGTGAGTGCTTTGGTGACCATTTCCAAATCAGCGAGTAAAAGCTCGGTGTTAATAGTTTCTATGTCGTCAATAGGGTCTATTTTGCCGCTAACATGGGTGATATCTTCATCTTCAAAGCAACGAACAACGTGGGCTATGGCTTCAGTTTCTCTAATGTTGGCTAAGAATTGATTACCTAAGCCTTCTCCCTGAGAGGCACCTTTCACCAAGCCTGCTATATCTACAAATTGCATAGTAGTTGGAATGATTTTTTTAGGGTTGACGATTTTTGCTAGTTGATCCAAACGAGAATCGGGCATACTAACCATACCGACATTAGGTTCAATTGTACAAAAAGGGTAGTTTGAAGCCTCAATACCTGCTTTGGTTAAAGCATTAAATAATGTGGATTTTCCAACGTTGGGTAATCCAACAATACCACAGCGAAATCCCATAGTGTGCTCCGAATTAAATTTATTGATTGGCAGTGTGAAGTTTGTTCATGGCGGATTGTATTTTTCCTGACAAAATATCAGGCAATACTTGTAATGCTCGATCCATGCTATCGATGATTAATTGTTTATCATCTGCTTTTGGTTTATTCAATACATAACTATGCACATCATCTCTATGGCCTGGGTGGCCAATACCAATGCGTAAACGATAAAATTGTTTACTTTGGCAACGGCTAATAATATCTCTAAGACCATTATGCCCACCATGCCCACCATCTAGTTTGAGGCGTACCGTACCTGGGGGTAAATCTAATTCATCATGTACAACTAATATAGATTGAGGTTCTATTTTATAAAAGTGTGCAATTTTGGCAACAGCTTGACCGCTTAGATTCATATAAGTCGTAGGCTGAATGACTCGGACAAGTTGATTATTGTCATTGAATTGAGCGACGCGCCCGAGAAATTTAGATTGTAAGCTCAATGCTGTATTTTGGGTGTCACAGAGCTCATCTGTAAACCAAAATCCAACATTATGCCTAGTGTCGATATATTGTTGGCCTGGATTGCCCAGACCAACAATTAAAGAGATATTCAATGTGGGTATTAACCTTTACTTGCGCTATCTTTATCTTCAGAACCGGATGCAGAATCATCTTCTGTATCTGAAGTCTCAGAATCCGTATCCGCACCACGTTTAGGTCTGTGTATGCTAGCAATAGGCAAATCATTCTCTGGGTGATGAACCAAAGCCATAATTTCTACGCCTTTAGGTGCTTTCACATCAGTTAGATGAATGATTTGATCGAGTTCAGCATTGGTTAAATCAACTTCCAAGAATTCAGGTAAGTCTTTTGCTAAACATCTTACTTCTAGTTCAACCATATGATGAGTCACCATACCACCTATTTTTACACCAGGGCATGATTCTACGCCAATGAAGTGAACTGGCACATGCATAATCATAGCTTTCTTCGCATTAATGCGCATGAAATCCATGTGTAAAATCTGAGGCTTATAAGGATGGCGTTGTAAATCTTTTAAAACAACTTTATGTTTCTTACTGCCTTCATGTAAAGTTAAAATATGAGAATAAAAAGCTTCATTTTCCAAAGCTTTAGTAATGAAACGATGTTCAATCATTACATTATGTGGTTCTTTCTCATCGCCATAAATAATAGCAGGTACCTTGTTATCCATACGGCGTAGGCGGCGGCTCGCACCTTTCCCCAACACTGTACGTGGTTCTACTGTTAATTCAAATGTTGCTGCTGTCATGACAGTCTCCTAAGTAAGTGAGCTTATTCGCGACCAAATAAACTCGGTAAAAAATTCTTCTGTTATTTATCTGGGAACATGGAACTAATGGATTCTTCATTACTCACACGGCGGATCGCTTCTGACAGCATTTTACTGAGACTTAATTGTCTAATAAAAGGTGCTGCTTGCGCTTCTTCGCTTAAAGGAATGGTATCTGCGACGACTAGTTCATGTATTCCAGACTGCTTTAAATTGTCAATGGCTTTTCCCGATAAAACCGGGTGTGTGCAATAGGCGACAACTTTTTTTGCGCCTTTTTCTATTAAGGCACCCACTGCCATGGATAGTGTGCCTGCGGTATCCACAATATCATCTACTAAGATGCATGTTTTACCTTTTACGTCCCCAATGATGTTCATGACTTTTGCTTCGTTGGCTTTGGGGCGTCTTTTGTCGATAATAGCCAAGTCGGAATCGTTTAATTGTTTGGCAACAGCTCGTGCTCTTACAACTCCGCCGACATCAGGCGAAACGATAATAACATTATCGTGATTCTGCTTTTGAATATCTTCTATAATAACGGGTGAACCATAAGCATTATCAACTGGCATATGAAAAAACCCCTGGATCTGATCTGCATGCAAATCTACTGTGAGCATACGGTCTATACCAACAGATGTCATCATATCCGCCACTACTTTAGCTGATATTGGTACCCGAGCAGAACGTACTCGCTTATCTTGGCGTGCATAGCCGAAATAGGGGACAACAGCGGTAATTCTTAAAGTGGAGGCACGTCTTAACGCATCTGCCAATAATAATAATTCCATTAGGCTGTCATTTGTGGGGGCGCACGTAGATTGGAGTATGAAGGCATCAGCCCCTCTGACATTCTCCAGTATCTCCACCATAATTTCACCGTCGCTAAAACGGTTCACGGTAGCTTTACCCAAATTAATATCTAGATGAGCTGCAACGCTTGTAGCGAGTTGTGGGGTTGCATTTCCACTAAAAATCATAATATTAGACACGGCAGTTAAAGCCTCAAGATTTGTAGTTGGCTGGGACGCCAGGATTCGAACCTGGGAATGCAGGGATCAAAACCCTGTGCCTTACCACTTGGCGACGCCCCAATAATCAATTGAAACCCATGTTATTTAACTGAGCATGCAGCGGTGATTGATTCACACCTTTTGCACAAAAAGCCTGAAAACTTGCTGGCACATGATTCATCACACTTATCGCTTGGCTTTTGCTCTTAAACAAAGCAAATACCGATGAACCTGACCCACTTAGCCTAGCATCACCATATTGGTTCAGCCAATCCAAGCACTTTGCCACGCTAGGATAACACTTCCTAACCAAAGGCTCAAAATCATTTTTAACAATGTTTTCAAACCGCCCATTTTCGAGCAATCCTTTGAGGTGCTCTATTCTGAAGGCTTGTGTGCTTCTTGTCAATTCCGAATGTTGAAATATTTTCGCTGTGGCGATATGACAAGGTGGGGTTATGACTACTGCCCAGTTTTCTTCAGGGGTAGCTGGGGTGAGTTGTGTACCTGTACCTTCGCCCCAAGCGCTTTGACCTAATATAAAGAAAGGTACATCTGCGCCTACAGAACAGCCAAAGTCTGATAACTCATTTGCCGAAAGATTTAGTTGCCATACATAATTTAGGGCTAACAAAGTCGTTGCTGCGTTAGAGCTGCCTCCCCCTAATCCTGCGCCCAAAGGTATTTTTTTCTCTAAAGTAATATCTATGCCCATTAGTGGCTGATATTTACTTTTTAGCTGCTGGGCAACTTTGTATATTAGATTTTCTTCTGTAGGGAAATCTAGCCCTGGTGTATGAATATGAATTTCATTATCGGCAGAAGGTTTAAAATGCAGTGTGTCGCCGTAATCCAAAAATTGGAACAGTGTTTGTAAATTATGGTACCCATCTTCTCTTTTACCCAAAATATGCAAAAAATGATTAATTTTTGCTGGTGATATTAATGAAAATTCTTGCTGCATAGAGAGACTGCCTTGGACTTAAGATTATAATTTTTCATTAGCCTGAAACAGACCAATCTTTGATAATTAATTTTACTTTGTAATTATGATTATGCATATGTATTTTGGCTGGAATAGCTGGATAGGTAGTCAGGTTATATCTGTCATAGTTTACCGTCCAGTTTGATTGGGTTAATTGGCTAAGATGACCTTTTTGATTTAGTAATTTGCCACTAACAGCCGCCTGGGGGTTAGGCAGTCCTAACATCCAATAACGTATGCCTGATAAGGGGAGCTGCCAACCTGCGACTTTTTGCATTAATTCTTCTGCAGTTTTGGCTTGATGATGTTTGCCATTGCCATCAATGACAGATACTTGATTGGGGGAGCCCGTGACATACACTGAGCCGGCACCAAAGGGGCCAAAAAACCGTATCTGATAATGATCGCCAGTTTGTTTCCACACAAAAGAGGCATTACCACCTTCTTGGCCATGTGTTGCCGCGATTCGTCCTTCCATTTTCCAGCGATGAATATGCTTTAATTTTTTCTCATGAAATGCCCATAGTTCTTCAGGCGTTAAAACACGTTCGGCCTCTGCCTGGGCTTGCGGTAACGTAATAGATTGTGTGGGCTTTTGTGGTGCGCTCGCGCAGCCCGATAAAAGAAGCCCTGTAGCCGCCATCCAAATAAAGGTCGAAATACGGTGTTGCATATTATCGCTTATGTATTCATATCGTTATTGCTGCATTTTATCATAAATCAAAATAGAGATTTTATATCGCGCAAATAGGTTGTTTAACTAAGTTCTAGGGAGGCTTATTTTTGCAGTTCTTGTTTTGCTGTGCGACAGAGCCTATAATCCCGAAATTGTAAAAAACTGAAAGATTCAGTATTAAGCGGATAATTGAAAGGTGTATATCATGCTTAGCGGTATTTATTTGAAGTCACTGGCTCTGGATTGTACTAATTAGCAGGTTGCCAGAGTACTGAGAACAACTCCAGCGTAAGTTCTGAACATACACCCTTAAAATTATTTATGTGTAAAAATACAATTGGCGAAATATGATACATACTGTAAATGATAATGAAATGTTTGATGTGGGCGTTCATCGCTCTAATGCTTTTCTTCCCTCTAAAATTGTAAGCGAAAGTATAGACGACAAGTTAAATAATCTATATTTAAATGCTCAAGGTTCACCTATGGAAAGAGAGTTGAATTTTGACAATCAAGATTATAATGCGCAAGTGGATTTGATCTTGAAAGTAGTTGAGGAGATGTATTTTTTGCTTTTTCCAGCTGAGGTGAACTCATCTGCTCATGATGCAGTGAAAGAAATTAATGAGTTTAAAAGGCAGTTCCTATTTCAGGATGGAGAATCTAAATTTCAAAGATACAGAAATTTACAAATGGGGCGGTTGTACTTCTCTCATGTTAAGGATTCTATTGAAAAAGCGACTATCCTACTAATCCGAGCAAGAGCGGGTGGTGATGAGCAAAAAGCAAAGCATGGCATTAAAGATTTAATTAAATACTTAAGTAGTTGTGCTCCAGGAGTTATGGAAGATTTAGATCACCTTGTTTTGCAGCTATCTAATAATAAAAATATAGTTTTTTGGTTATCCAAATTAAGATCTGACATAGTTGATAACTATGCGAGTATAGAAATAGGCAGAAGCAATATTCCCGAGATATGGGAGGTGCATGCTCATGCTCTATTTAATGTGCTTGCTCACCAGCTTAAGTATCAGCCATCTAAGCCTAATATATATGATTACCACCTTTCTCAGCTTTCAGTTACCCCACTTGGTGTTGTTGGTTTTAAAAAATATTTTACTCAAGAATATAGTGCTGAGAATATTGTATCGCTTTTAAGTGAAAATCTATCCAGCATGATAGAAAGTGTCTACAGTAAATATATTCCTGATGCGAATGGATGGATGAGTTTTGGGGAGAATTACAGCAGTATTGTTGAGGAAATAGAAAAAATAGTTAGCGCTTTAGATACTGGTGCACATTACCCAGGCAATTTGCTAAGAGGTTACAACCCACCACAAGCGCCGAATTTAGAATCACTTTGTGAACTTTCTGATGACAGTTCAAAAATTAGAATTAGGCATAGAGGCATTAATGAAATGCAGTCTTTTTTAGTTAATATTTTGGTTGAACAGGGGGTATTTACTAAATATTCAGACTGCTTTTTTAATGGCGCGATTGGAGTGAGCGCAGAAATGGGAATTTTACCTGAAATGACAGATAAGGAAAAACAATTTGAAATAGAGCAAAGCAGAGTCGATGCTTTAATCTCTACTCAAATAACCAATCCAGAGGATATATTTAGTTCAGGGGATAACTTTATTTATAATGAGGCTACAGAACATTTTGAAGAGCCACCTTCTTTTTTGCCGTCACAAGCAGGGCGCTATATGTTTGACGTAACAGCCGCCCAAGAGATGGATAGAGAAGATCAGCAAAGGCTTGCCGAGGAGCGTCGTAGAGAAGCAGAACAACAAAAGCTTGCCGAGGAGCATAGAGAAGCAGAACAGCAAAGACTCGCTGCGGAGCGCAGAGAAGCAGAACAAGAAAGGCTTGCCGAAGAGCACAGAGAAGCAGAGCAAGAAAGGCTTGCTGCGGAACACAGAG